>NZ_JBSFUW010000017.1:0-148931 GCF_053591995.1 Streptomyces sp. NPDC002835
GCCCGACGTCCGTGGTCCGCTCGGCGACCCGTCCCGTGCCGCTGTCGTACGAGTACCGGCTGACACCGATCACCGAGACGATCACCGAACTGCTCCCGGCACCGCGTAAGCAGTGCCGGGGCAGTCTGCGCTGCGCGCCCCAACTCGCCGCCTCAAGGCCGCAGATGCGGAACCCCACGGCAGTTCGGGTAGCCGTCCCCACCCCCGAACTGCACACCAAGAGTCATTGACTCATTACTTACAGCAATGATTGTAGGTGTGCGCGTCGCTTTTCGATGGGCAATTGATAACTCTTCAGCAACCAGTTCACAGAACGTTTCATTCAGGTTTCCAGCAGTCCAGACGCCGCTCTCTGTATGCATATAATTCCGCGGGCACTCACAAAATCCTCACAGTCGCCGCCCTGCCCTGCTGGCACAGCCGCCGACGGACCGTGACGTGCAGCACCGCATCAGGTGCGGCATGGTCGCCGCACGGTCACCACGTGGAAGGGGAGGCTCAGCAGTTCATGGGCAAGCAACAGCGGCAGGCTGCGGTGGGTGTCCTGATCTCGACCGCGCTCGTGCTCAGCTTCGTCGGCATGCTGGCGGCTGTGGTGATGGTCTCCCTCCCGCTCTTCGCAACCGCCGCGACCATCAGCTACCTGGCAGACCTGTTGCTGCACAGCAGTGACTCCTCGACGCTGGCCCGGCTCCGGGATTCGCGCTTCGGTCTCACCATCCGCTTCCTGATCCGCCAGTTCCTCCTCCTCGCCCTTTGCGGTGCCATCGCCGATCTCGACTCCTTCGTCGTCAAGATCACCTCAGTGGGACTGCTGCTGCTCTTCGTCCTCCAACTGGCATACGGGGCCGCACTCAAGCAGGTCCGCAGCAAGCGTCAGGCACTCCCCTTCACCACCCGCGGCCTCGACCTCGAAGCACTGGGCATCCGCCGTATGCCGCACCCGTTCCTGACGGACAAGCATGTGCGCAAGACGATGCACCTGGATGTGCCACTGGTGGCCGGCGCCCTTGCCACCATCGGCACCGACAACTGGAAGTTCGTCGCCTTCGGCGGCATCGCCACCGTATCCGTCGCGTACATTGCCCTTCTGGTTCTGCTGCCTGGCGCCTGGGCCGCGCTCATGTTGCCCACGACCGACGACGCACTCGACGAACTCAACCGGCAGCTCGCCGACTACCGGCCTCAGGTCGCCCTGTACTTCACGTTCGCCGCGGTGTCCCGGGACTTCATGTATCAGGTCAACATGTGGCTGGAGTCGCTGGAATCGCTCGATCTGCGGCCCATCATCGTGCTGCGAGAAAGAGCCACTCTTCGATATCTGGACGCAACGTCCGTACCCGTCATATGCGTACCGAAGGCCGACAATCTCGCCCGTGTCGAAATGCCCGAACTGCGCGTGACGCTGTATCCGGGCAATGCCGGCAAGAACGTACACATGCTCCAACGTGCTGAGGTCAAGCACGTCTTTATCGGCCACGGAGACAGCGACAAGCTGGCGAGCAGCAACCGGGTCAGCAAGGTCTTCGACGAGATCTGGGTGGCGGGCAAGGCCGGCCGGGACCGCTATGAGCGCATCAAGCACGCTGTCAGCAGCAACCAGATCGTCGAAGTGGGTCGCCCCCAGCTCATGCCGCTGCACCGCTGGAGCGGCTCTGTAGCGAACAAGATCCCAACGATCGTCTACGCCCCCACCTGGGAGGGCTGGACCGACGACGCCTGCTACACATCCGTCATCCCCGCCGGCGAAAAGCTGATGCGCACCCTGCTGTCGCACCAGCGGGACCTGCGGATCATCTACAAGCCGCACCCCCTGCTGGGTACGCGTTCACCCGCCGCCGCAGCGGCGCATCGGACGATCATCGCGCTGCTCCAGGAAGACAACGCACGCCGGTTCGGGCGTAAGATCACCGACTCCAAGAGCGCTGCCCGCAAGCTGGGCCGACTCGAGAAGCTCATCAGCGAGCTGTCCGAGCGGGGCGTGCGCTCGCGGTTCCCCGACCTCACGGAAGAGGAACGGACAGCGCGGATTCGCCGCAGCCGGAACCAGGCGGAGAACTTGTACTGGGCTTCTCTTCCTGATGAGGCGCACCACGTCGTCACCGAGCGCATTCCGACGCTGTACGACTGCTTCAACCACTCAGACCTGCTCATCGGAGACATGTCCAGTGTCGTCTCCGACTTCGTCGCGACGAGGAAGCCGTACGCGATCTTCAACCTCGATGGCCTGCCGGACGCCCAGTTCAGGAACGAGCAGCGGACGGCGTACGCCTCCTACCTGCTCGGCGCCGACTGCGAGGGCCTCGACGAGGCGATCAACGCGATGCTCACTCCGGAGGAGGACGTCATGGCGCCCTACCGGGAGCAACTCAAGGAGTACCTGCTCGGCGGCGATTACCCGCCGTCGATCGTCCGGTTCAACAACGCCGCGAATGCTCTGTACGCGCGGGGGCTGCGCGACTTCCCGATCGAGCAGCAACCCCAGGAGTCCCAGCCTGCGTGACCGCGCGTTCCCTCTGCCGCCGACTTGTCGTCCCTCAGCCAGGAAGTTGAAAATCTTGCCCAGCAGTGCCACACGAAGCCGTACCGTCGCCGTCGTCCTGGCCGGTGGTACGGGACAACGCATCGGACTCGACATTCCGAAGCAGCTTCTCAAGATCGCCGGCAAGTCGATCCTTGAGCACACCCTGCTTGTGTTCGAGCAGTCGCCCGAGATCGACGACATCATCCTGCTGATGACGCCCGACCACACCGAAGAGGCCGAACAGGTCGTCTCGCGGGCGGGTCTGAGCAAGGTCTCCAAGGTGCTGGCCGGCGGGGCAACGCGCAGTGAGACGACCAGCATCGCCATCCGTTGGGTATCGGAGCAGTCGTCGGCCGACGAGGACTGCAAGCTGCTCTTCCACGACGCGGTGCGTCCGCTGCTGTCCGGGCGCGTCATATCGGAGTGTGTGGAGGCACTGGAACGTTACCAGGCGGTGGATGTCGCCATCCCCTCGTCGGACACGATCGTCGTGACCCGCACGCACGGAGACGACGGCGAGTTCATCACCGAGGTGCCCGACAGGGCACGGCTGCGTCGAGGCCAAACTCCGCAGGGCTTCCGGCTGTCAACGATCCGCCGCGCATACGAATCGGCACTGGCCGACCCCGCGTTTCAGGCGACCGACGACTGCTCCGTAGTGGTGAAGTACCTCCCCGACGTGCCCGTTCACGTGGTGATGGGCGACGAGTACAACATGAAGGTCACCCAGCCGGTAGATGTCTTCATAGCCGACAAGCTCTTCCAACTCGCTTCGCACACCGCTCCCGCTCAAGCAACGGACGAGTTCTACCGGCGGGGACTTGAGGGCCGGACCCTGCTCGTGTTCGGTGGCTCCTACGGCATAGGCGCGGACATCGCACGGCTGGCGGAGGGCTACGGCGCACATGTGTACGCGCTGGGCCGCTCCACGACAGGAACGCATGTCGAGAAGCCGGAACACATCGACGACGCCTTCTCCCAGGCATACGCGGAGACCGGCCGGATCGACTTCGTCGTGAACACAGCCGGAGTGCTCCGAATCGGCCGCCTCGCCGAGACGGACAACGAAACCATCCGCGAGGCGCTCGAAGTCAACTACCTCGCGCCGGTGAACATCGCGCGCGCCGCCTTCAAGTACTTGAGCGAGACTCAGGGCCAGCTGCTGCTGTACACCTCCAGCAGCTACACACGTGGACGGGCCGAGTACAGCCTGTACTCCTCGACAAAGGCCGCGATGGTGAATCTGACCCAGGCCCTGGCCGACGAGTGGGCGGCGGACTGTATCCGCGTCAACTGCGTGAACCCGGAGCGCACCGCGACCCCGATGCGGACCAAGGCATTCGGACAGGAGCCCGAAGGCTCCCTACTCACTTCCGAGTCCGTGGCACGCAGCTCTCTCGACGTGTTGCTCTCGCGGATGACGGGCCACGTCGTCGACATACGCAAGCAGGACCCCACCTCCACAGGTGTGCACGGTTCCGGCTTCGAGCAGGCGATCACCTCGCAGCTGCGCCGACAGGACGAGACGGAGCTGTGAAGATGCCGACGATCGCCGTCCACCAGGGAGCAGCGTGAGTTACCCGGACCAGACTCACCGTGGCAGAACCAGAATCTTCGTAGCCGGCGACTCCACCGCGGTCACCCGGCCTGCCAGCCATCTTCCGATGGCCGGCTGGGCGCAGGCTCTCCCTCTCTTCTTGACGGAAGATGTCGAGGTCGTCAACTGCGCCCGGGCGCGTGCCAGTTCGAAGAGTTTCAGGGAACGCGGCCGGCTCCAATGGATCCTGGACAACATGAGCCCCGGCGACTACCTGATTTTCGGCTTCGGTCAGATCGACTGGAAGCCGGACCCGGGCCTGCACACCGATCCCTTCGGGAGCTTCCTCGAGCACATGCGGGCTTACGCGACCGGGGTTCGGGCAGTCCAGTCGCACCCGGTCGTGCTGTTGCCGTTCGAACGACGCAGGGTGGACCGTCATGGCAATGTCGCCCGCTTCCTGGGGGACTATCCCGCCGCGATGCGCCAGCTCGCGCAGGAGGAACATCTGCCCGTAATCGACCTGTACGGGCAGAGCCTTGCGTGGTGGGAAGAGCTGGGACCGGAGAACTCCAAGCATGTGTTCACCTATCTACGGCCGGGAGAACCGCTCCAGGAGATAGTGCAGGACGCGGACAACGTGCATGTGCGGGCCGAAGGAGCAATCGAGTGTGCTCGCTACGTGGCCCGCAGCCTGGTCACCCAGCAACTGGTTCCCGCCCACTGGGTGCGGGACCTCAATCGCCGCGAATTCGACTACGCCGAACTCGGCTGGCTCGATGACGAGACGTTCGCCCATCGCACCAAGACCCGCGTATCCGTTCTTCCTCCCGCGGAGGGATCCGCACCATGAGCTATCTGTTGTGCCGGGGGCAGGCCACCGAACCTTCCCAGGGCCTGGTGTACGCGGGCCTCTACAGCTCCGCGGACCCGCGAAGTTGGGTGGCGCCCGGCGAAATCGTCCACCTCGCTCTGTCCGTCGCACCGAGCGAAGGTGCTCCACGAGGCTGCGGCTATCTGCTGGAAGACTCTCTCGCCGACGGAGCCGAGGTTCTGTCCGTCCAGGACGTCGAGTACTTTCCTAAGCAGCGATGGTTCCGGGTACGGGCTGATGCCGGTGAGACCCGCACCGGATTCGTCCAGATCCGTATTACCCGGCCGCACGGTGCTCCCCGGCTCCGGCCCCAGATCACGGTCGCCATACCCGATGCCTCCGGGTACAAGCTGGTGCGCACCGGCCGTCTCAGCGACGCCTCGTTGCAGATTCGCACCCATGGGATATTCGGGCTGCGCATCACGACCGGTCGGAACAAGCCAGGAGCCGTGAACGTCTTGGCGACAGCGCCGCCGGGCAGCACCGTCATCTCCGCGACACAGCCGATCCACGGTACGTCCCAGGTGTCGCCCGACGGCTGGGTGACCTACTTGCCCGCGCCAGGTTTCACAGGCTACGACCGCTTCACCTGCGCCGTGGGCACCCTGGAGGCCACCAAGGTCACGGCGCCGGTGAATGTCTTCGTCGGCTCGCTGGACGAGTGTCCCGGCGTGTTCCCCGAGCACACCACCTCCACCGACTTCCACCACTGGACCTGGCCAGAACTGACCGGTGACATGCCCTGGCCGCAGGCACACCCCTCGAGCCGATGAGACCAATGACGAGTTCCGTACCTGTGCATCCTTCCGAAATCCGCGACGTGAGTGTGGTCGTCCGGGTCTGCAACAACGCGGCGTCGCTGCACGCCTGCCTGAGCTCGGTGATGGAACAGTCGATCGGCATCGAGCGTGTGGAGGTCATCGCGGTCGACGACGGCTCCACCGATGACAGTGCCACTCTGCTGGCCCGTATCAGTGCCGAGCATGCCGGCGTCGTGCGCGCCGGACACCAGTCCCGCGGTCTGAACCCCGGGAGTGCCCGCAACTGGGCCATGAGCCAGGCGACCGGACGCTACATCATGTTCCTGGAGGGTTCCGACCAGCTGGCGCCGGACGCTCTCGAACGCCTGGTCGCCGCTGGGGACAAGAACGAGTCGGACGTTGTCCTGGGCAAGCTCGAGAGCTCGGGCAAGCATGCGGTTGCATCGTCGATGTTCCGCCGAAGCCTGGCGTCCGCCGACTTGTACGACTCCCGGGTCTACTGGTCCCTCACGCCCGACAAACTGTTTCGCACAAGCCTGATCCATCGGCTCGGGTTGGAATTCCAGACCGACATGGTGATCGGCGAGGACCAGGCCTTCACCGCAGCCGCGTACGTGGGCGCCGACAACATCTCGGTCGTGGCGGACCGTGCCTGTGTGATCAAGGGCCCCTCGCCGGCCCCGCAGGTGTCTCTCACGGAACGCGTGAAACTGGGCGCTCGGATGATGAACCTGGTCAGCTCTCTGGTTCCGGCCGGTGCACACCGCGACCATCTGCTCTCGCGCCACCTCGAGGCGGAACTGGGCAAAGCCACAGGCAAGTTGCTCCTCGCCACCGACAACCAGGCCGAACGTGAGCTGGCCATGTGGGCCGCCTCGGACGTCCTGCAGTCCTGCCTCACACCGGGAGCGCTGGCCCTGCTCTCCCGCCCTCTCGCCGTACGTTACTCCCTGTTGTCGTCCGGCCACTTCGTCGAGGCGGAACGAATGGCGGCGTACGAGCAGGACAACGAACGGCCCGCACCTCGCAAGACCGTGGATAACGGCCGGGTGTACACAACGCTTCCATTTTTCAGGGACCCCGCCGTCCCGGTTCCGGACGAGGTCTTCGACATCACGGATCGGATGACCGTGAGTCACCAATTGACACGCGTCAGTTGGACCGGCTCGATCCTCGGGCTGGAGGGGTTCGCGTTTTTCGAGCAACTCTCTACCCGCGACCGCGCGACGAAAGTGGTCCTGCGCGAGCGATACACCGGTGCTGTGGAACGCTTCTCGGTGACCGCCCGGCGTGACGAGACGCTTCACAATGCCAAGGGCAAGCCACGGGCGATGGGGCGGTTCTCCGCACGCGTCAACGTCAGGCAGACGTCGACCGGTTGGCCTGTCTGCCCTGGAATCTGGGACGTGCACCTAGCGGTGAGCTTCGAGGGTGTGACTCAGGAGGTCCGGGTGGGACGAAGCCGCTCGGAAGACGTCGACACGACGAGTCGCAGGCCGACTGTCATCGCGCCGGCGAACGGCTCGACGCCCCACGAACTCGTCGCCACACCGTTCTACGACGACGAGGGCCACTTCTCGATCGAGATCGCCGAGCGTCTACCGTTGGTCAGCGCCCCGTGACTCCGCCCCATGCCGGCCTCGGTTCTGTTCGCCGGTACAACAGTTGGCTGCCGTCCTGCCGGCGTCCCGGGCTGCGGTGTGACGGGGTGTTGTCAGCCCACACATTCCCAAGGCCCGAAAGCGAGGCCCTGCTTGGCCGGGTCCTGACGGGTGACATGCAGCGAGCCGCCTTCATCGATCGCAGCAAGCGCTATGCCACCATTGCAGTCGAGAGTCATCTGGGGCGCCTCCGTCTCCGGACCACCGAGTTCGGCCCACCAGACGCCGTACCCTTCGTTCTCCGTGACGTAGGCAGTTACCTCGATGCCGCCCTCGGCCCCGGGCTGTGCCAGGACAGTGCAGTCGTAGCCATCAACCATCGCGCGGCACACACCTGGCGCTCCCCGGCCTCCGGCGCCACCCAAGGGCATCACACCGACGTCTTCCTGCTGGTTCAACGGACGCCAGGCGACGAGAGAGCCGTCACCGGGGTAACGCCAGAAGTACGTCGCCCGCTTGGGTCCCGTCTCACAGGCGGCAGCCGTGCCTTCCACCACGGCGACGCCGCTGCGACCAGCCAGGTTGAAACGTCCTTGAGCTGCACCTATCCACCGGTCCGCGCCGAATTGGCCGGCGACAAGAATCTCCAGTGGCCCACGCTCGGGCATGACGACAGCCAGTTCCCCACCGTGGGACTGCTCAGCAACGCTCTTCCATCCGCCCCATGCACCCTCCGGATTGCGGCTCCGCCGTACGATTCCGCCGTTACGCAGAGAGACAATGACGTGGACCGAACCGGAGCTTTGGTTCACCACGATCATCGGTCCCGAGACAACAACGTCCTCTGCCGGCCCCGCAGGCGATGCCGGAATACCCAGGCTCCGCCAGGGCGTCACTCCGCGTCCGGTCTGAAACTGAGTGGCAACCACGACCTCCGGTCCGCCCCCTGCCGCCGACTCCTGCCTAAGGGCGACGAAGTGGACGTATCCCTCGCGGCTCTGCGCAAGGGTCACATTCCCGGTCCAGCCAGGCACGGCTTCCAGGAACTCGGGGCCCTCCCAGTCATCGACGCCGGCGACACGTTCCGTCCAGCGGACGAGACCGTCGGGTGCCGTTGCATAGGCAGTCAACCGGCCGTCCTGCCCTCTGAAAAGCCAGCGACCACTCGGCGCGCACGGCGGCCCGCCGGGGCGGTGCACGCCTGGCGTCCGGTTCCTGATCCCCGCCGTTCTGCCGCCGTTCCTGCTGCGGATCACGAACCGATCCCCCCATCTCCGTCTCTGGATCTCCGTCACCATGTCGTCCGAGGTTCACGCGGGACGGTTGCCGCCGAATCTTGTCACACCCGTCACTTTGCATTCACAAGGGCGTAGTCGCCCCCTGAGGCCACACGACTCGAACATCCGTTTATTATTCACAACATCCTCACGCTGACGGGCCAGGCAGACTTCTCCGTGCGCCTGCTCAGCGTCCAGACGGAAGGGCCCCCGAGCAATGATCCAACGGACCACCGGAGTGAGACCGGCTGATCCGCAGGACGAGCAAGCCAGTCCCCGGGACGTCGCGGCCCGTCAGAACCGCCGCAAGCGAGCGAATACCAAGGGCAAGAAGAGGAAGACGCTCCGCATCGTTCTGCTGGCGTTCGTAGTCCTCCTGCTGGCCGCGGGAGGCACTGTCTACTGGCTGTACAGCAGCCTCGACGGCAACATCAAGGCCGTCGACATCGACAAGGCCATCGGCGACGACCGGCCCGAGAAGCTGCCGACGAGTGGTCAGAATCTGCTCGTGCTGGGGTCGGACTCGCGGGCCGGATCCAACGGCGGGCTCGCCGGAGGCAGCGTCAGCGGCGCCCGTTCGGACACCGCGCTCATGATCCACATACCCGAGGGCCGCGCCAGCGCCACCGCGGTCAGCATCCCGCGCGACACGCTGGTCACCCGGCCCGACTGCGTGAAGTCCGACGGCTCGACCCTGCCGTCCAAAGAGCGCGTGATGTTCAACTCCGTCTACTCCCTTGCCGGTCCGGCATGCGTGGTGAAGACCGTGGAGAAGATGTCCGGGGTCCGGATGGACCACTATCTGGAGATCGACTTCTCCGGCTTCAAGGACCTGGTGGACGCGATAGGCGGCGTGACCGTCGACGTGAAGGAGCCGATCCGGGACAAGGAGTCGGGCCTCGACCTCACGGCCGGGTCCCACAAGCTCGACGGCACCGAGTCGCTCGCGTTCGTCCGGACCCGGCACGGCATCGGTGACGGCAGTGACCTCGGCCGGATCGGCCTGCAGCAGCAGTTCATGATGGCGCTGCTCAGTGAGGTCAAGTCGCAGGACCTGCTCGGCAGCCCCGCCAAGTCCTTCAAGATCGCGGACTCGCTCACCCAGTCGCTGACGACCGACTCCGGCCTCGACTCGCTCACCAAGCTCGCCGACTTCGCGCGCAGCATGGACGGTGTCGACCCCGCGTCGATGGAGACGATCATGCTCCCGGTCGCCTACGACAAGATCGACCCGAACCGGGTCGTGGCCGCGGAGCCGCAGGCGACCGAACTGTGGAAGGCGATCCGCGAGGACACGGAGATCCCCGCCTCCGCGAAGAAGTCGCCCGCCACGGGCGGCTGACCGCCACTCATCTCCGGTACAGCCCCGGCCACCCGGTTACGACCTGGTGCCCGGGGCTTCCCGCGTCACGCCCCGCCGCCTGCCACCCTGGCCCCATGGACAGTCTCCCCGTGCTCCTCGTCGTCGACGGCGCCAATGTCGTCGGTTCTGTGCCCGACAAATGGTGGCGTGACCGGCGGGGGGCCGCCGAGCGGTTGCGGGACGGGCTGGTGGGGGTGGCGCGGGAGGGGGTCGAGGGGTGGCCCGGGCCGCTGGAGGTGGTGCTCGTGGTGGAGGGCGCGGCCCGGGGCGTGGCGTCCGTGCCGGAGGTCGCGGTGGAGTCCGCGGCCGGGAGCGGTGACGACAGGATCGTTCAGGTCGTGGAGGCGGCGGCGGGCCGGGAGTGCGTCGTCGTCACCGCCGACCGGGAGCTGCGGCGGCGGGTCGAGGCGTACGGCGCGCGGTGCGTGGGCCCGCGTGCCGTACGGCGGCCGGCCGACTAATACGTGGCGTCGGGGCCCGTGCGGCCGAGGCGGCTGTGGCCGCGGCCGTAGAGCGCGTACACGACGAAGCCGAGCGCCATCCAGACCGCGAAGCGGAACCAGGTCTCGCCGGGCAGGTTGAGCATCAGCCACACCGAGGCGGCGACCGACAGGATCGGCACCAGCGGCACCAGCGGGGTGCGGAACGCGCGGTGCAGATCGGGGCGGGTGCGGCGCAGGATGATCACGCCGAGCGCGACGACGACGAACGCGAAGAGCGTGCCGATGTTCACCAGGGTCGCCAGCTCGTTGATGCTGGTGAAGCCGGCGACGACGGCGATGATCACACCGAGCAGGATGGTCGGCCGGTACGGGGTGCGGAACCGCGGGTGGGTCTTGGAGAAGAACCGCGGCAGCAGGCCGTCGCGGCTCATGGCGAAGAACACCCGGGTCTGGCCGAGGAGCAGAATCATGCACACCGTGGTCAGGCCGACGGCGGCGCCGAAGCTGATGACGCCGGCGAAGAACGGCTTGCCGACGGACTTGAAGGCGTCGGAGAGCGGGGCGCTGGTCGACAGTTCGGTGTAGTGCTGCATGCCGGTCACCACGAGCGAGACGGCGACGTAGAGCACGGTGCAGATGAACAGCGACCCGAGGATGCCGCGCGGCATGTCGCGCTGCGGCACCTTGGTCTCCTCGGCGGCGGTGGCCACCACGTCGAAGCCGATGAAGGCGAAGAAGACGACGGACGCGGCCGTGAAGATGCCCATGACGCCGAAGTTGGTGGGCTCGTAGCCGAAGAGCAGCTGGACCAGGGGCGCGTCCCAGCCGGAGCCCTCGATCTGGCCCCGGGACTCGGGGATGAACGGGTCGTAGTTGGCGGCCTTGACGAAGAACAGGCCCGCCACGATCACGATGAGCACGACGCCGACCTTGATGGCCACGACGACCGCGGTGATCCGCGCGGAGAGCTTCATGCCGAGGACGAGTACGGCGGTCAGTACCAGGATGAGCAGGAACGCCAGGAGGTCGAAGGCGCCGCCGTCCACGTCGGGTCCCTGCAGCGCCGCGGGCAGATGCCAGTCGACGTTGTCCATCAGCGAGCGCACATAGCCGGACCAGCCGACCGCGACGACCGCGGTGCCGAGCGCGAACTCCAGCACCAGGTCCCAGCCGATGATCCAGGCCGGGAGTTCGCCGAGCGAGGCGTACGAGAAGGTGTACGCGGAGCCGGCCACCGGGACGGTCGAGGCGAACTCGGCGTAGCAGAGGGCCGCGAGGGCGCAGACCACGCCGGCGGCGACGAACGCGAGCGCGGTGGCGGGGCCGGCGGTCTCCTTGGCGACCTTGCCGGTGAGGACGAAGATGCCGGTGCCGATGATGACGCCCACGCCGAAGACCGTGAGGTCCAGCGCCGAGAGCGACTTCTTGAGCGCGTGCTCCGGTTCCTCCGTGTCCCTGATCGACTGCTCGATCGATTTGGTACGGAGGACGCCGCCCCTGCCGCCCGCGGGGTCTGTCTCTGTACTCACCGCTGTACCTCCACGCTCGTCGTCCCGACCATGATCGGGAGGCGGGGTGGTCGGTACGGCGCCGGACGGGGTGGAGTTCAACCGAATGGTCCGGAGGGACCACCCGTGCAGGGGGTTTCTCCGGCCGGGAAACGGCACTCGCGCACGAATCGGCCCCTTCCACGGCGGCGGCGTGCGCTCGCAGTGGAAGGGGCCGACGCGGGTCAGTCGCGGGCGGGTTCGACCGCTTCGCTGTCGAGGCGGCCGTCGAGCTTGGAGACGAGTCCGGTGACCTGCCGGGCGATGTCCGGCGCGGTCAGGCCGATCTCGGCCAGCACCTCGGCGCGGGAGGCGTGGTCGAGGAAGCGCGGCGGGATGCCGAAGTCCCGCAGCGGCACGTCCACGCCCGCGTCGCGCAGCGCCTGGGCGACGGTCGAACCGACGCCGCCGACCCTGCTGTTGTCCTCGACGGTGACGACCACCCGGTGCCGCTCGGCGAGGGGTGGCAGCGCCTCGTCGACCGGCTTGACCCAGCGCGGGTCGACGACGGTGGTGGAGATGCCCTGGGCGTCGAGCAGGTCGGCGATCTCCAGGCACATCGGAGCGAGGGCGCCCACGGACACCAGCAGCACGTCGGGCCGCTCGGTCTCGGGGCGGCGCAGTACGTCCATGCCGCCGGCCTTGCCGACGGCCTTGACGGCGGGGCCGACCGCGCCCTTGGAGAAGCGGACCACGGTCGGCGCGTCGTCGACGTCGACGGCCTCGCGCAGCTGGGCGCGGACCTGGTCGGCGTCGCGCGGGGCGGCGATCCGCAGACCGGGCACCACCTGGAGGATCGACATGTCCCACATGCCGTTGTGGGAGGCGCCGTCGGTGCCGGTGACCCCGGCCCGGTCCAGTACGAAGGTCACACCGCACTTGTGGAGGGCGACGTCCATCAGAACCTGGTCGAAGGCACGATTGAGGAACGTGGCGTAGACGGCGAAGACGGGGTGCACACCGCCGGTCGCCAGGCCCGCCGCGGAGACCGCGCCGTGCTGCTCTGCGATGCCGACGTCGTAGACCCGGTCGGGGAAGGCCTTGGCGAACCTGTCGAGGCCGACGGGCTGGAGCATCGCGGCCGTGATGGCGACGACGTCCTCGCGCTCCTTGCCGAGCTTGACCATCTCCTCGCCGAAGACGGAGGTCCAGTCGAGCCCGGAGCTGGAGATGGGCAGGCCGGTGTCGGGGTGGATCTTGCCGACGGCGTGGAAGCGGTCCGCCTCGTCCGCCAGGGCGGGCTGGTAGCCGCGGCCCTTCTCGGTGAGGCAGTGCACGATGACGGGGCCGCCGAAGCGCTTGGCGCGGGCGAGGGCCGACTCGAGCGCCTCGATGTCGTGGCCGTCGATGGGGCCGACGTACTTCAGGCCGAGGTCCTCGAACATGCCCTGCGGGGCGATGAAGTCCTTGAGGCCCTTCTTGGCGCCGTGCAGCGTGCCGTAGAGCGGCCTGCCGACGACGGGAGTGCGCTCGAGGAGGTCCTTGCCGCGGGCGAGGAAGCGCTCGTAGCCGTCGGTGGTACGCAGGGTGGCCAGGTGGTTGGCGAGGCCGCCGATGGTCGGGGCGTACGAGCGCTCGTTGTCGTTGACGACGATGACGAGCGGGCGGTCCTTGGCGGCGGCAATGTTGTTGAGCGCCTCCCAGGCCATGCCGCCGGTCAGGGCCCCGTCGCCGATGACGGCGACGACGTGGTCGTCCTTCCTCAGCACCTCGTTGGCCTTGGCGAGGCCGTCGGCCCAGCCGAGCACGGTGGAGGCGTGCGAGTTCTCGATGACGTCGTGGGCGGACTCGGCCTGCGAGGGGTAGCCGGACAGGCCGCCCTTCATCTTTAGCCGGGAGAAGTCCTGGCGCCCGGTCAGCAGCTTGTGGACGTAGCTCTGGTGGCCCGTGTCCCAGAGGACCTTGTCCTTCGGGGACTCGAAGACCCGGTGGAGGGCGATGGTCAGCTCGACCACGCCGAGGTTGGGTCCCAGGTGTCCGCCGGTCTTGGAGACCGCGTCCACCAGGAAGGTCCGGATCTCTGCGGCGAGCTGCTCCAGCTGCTCCGGGCCGAGCCGGTCGAGGTCACGCGGTCCCCCGATACGGGACAGCAGATTCCCCCCGTCGCCCACCACCCTTGCAGGACGCGCTGCGCGCGGCTGTGTCACCGTGCCTCCTTGCATTCGAGCTGCCTTCGAGCTGATCGAGATCGAAGCTGATCGTCCGTACCGATTGACCGAGTCTAATGTTCCGTGCCGCCGCTCCGTCACAGGGCGGTGCGTTCCGTGTAACGCGCCTATGACGTACACACGGAGGTGCACGCGGACGTAGACGCAGCAGTGCCCGGCACCGCGGTGCGGTGCCGGGCACTCGGGGTCGTACTAGGCGCGACCTGCGGTGCGCTGCGTCTTGCGGGTGATCGAGTCGATCACCACGGTCGCCAGCAGAACACCACCGGTGATCATGTAGACCACCGGGGTCCTGATGCCTTCCAGCGCCAGGCCGTACTGGATGGAGACGATCACCATCGCGCCGAGCAGCGCGTTCCAGGTGCGGCCCCGGCCGCCGAAGAGGCTGGTGCCGCCGATGACGGCCGCCGCGATGACGTTCATCAGCAGCTCACCGGCGCCGGCGCTCTGGTTGGCCGCCGCGATCTTGGACGCCCAGAACAGACCGCCGACGCCCGCGAAGAAGCCCGCGATGGAGAAGACGGAGATCCGGACGGCGGTGACGTTGATGCCGGCGCGCCGTGAGGCCTCGACGCTGCCGCCGAGGGCGAAGACCTTGCGGCCGTACGAGGTGCGGCGGAGCACGAAGTCGGTGATCACCAGGGCGGCGAGGAAGAGCACCAGGGCCAGCGGCAGACCGCGGTACTGGTTGAAGACGGCCGCGGCCGCGAAGGCGATGACGGCCAGCAGCACCGTGCGCAGCAGCGTGTCGGAGAGCGGCCGGGACGGCACGCCCGCGGCGTCACGGCGGCGGTTGTCGAAGAACGACGAGAGGAAGAACACGACCACGGCGACCGCGGCGAGGCCGTAGGCGGCCGCCACGTCCGAGAAGAAGTGCGTGGTCATGCTGCCGACCACGCCCTCCGAGTCGAGGTTGATCGTGCCGGTGTCGCCTAGCATCTGGAGCATGAAGCCCTGCCAGAACAGCAGGCCCGCCAGGGTGACGGCGAACGCGGGGGCGCCGATCTTGGCGAAGAAGAAGCCGTGCAGGGCGCCGATGACCGCGCCGCCGACGAGGGCGATGAGGACGGCGAGCCACTCGTTCATGCCGTTGCTGACGCTCAGGACGGCCGCGAGGGCGCCGGAGACACCGCTGACGGCGCCGACGGAGAGGTCGATCTCGCCGAGCAGCAGCACGAAGATGATGCCGACGGCCATCATGCCGGTGCCGACCATCGTGACCGAGATGTCGGTGAGGTTCTTCGCCGAGAGGAACTGCGAGTTCATGCTCTGGAAGATGACGGCGATGATGATCAGACCGATGACGACCGGGATGGAACCCAGGTCACCGGCGTGCATCTTCCGCTTGAACTCCGACCAGTAGCCCTTGACGCCCTGCTCGCGCACCAGCAGCCGCGGGTCGACGGCCGTCAGCGCGTCGTGCGCGGCGTCCGGGTTGACGACCGGCGCGGTGGAGGTCTTTTCCGTGGTCACTTCTGAACCTCCGCGTTGCGCGCCGCACGGCGGGTCACGGCGTTGTCCGTGGCACCGGTGATGGCGGAGATGATCTCTTCCTGCGAGGTCGACTTGACCTCGAAGATCCCGTTGTTGCGGCCCAGACGCAGTACGGCGACCTTGTCGGCGACGGCCTTGACGTCGGCCATGTTGTGGCTGATGAGGATCACGGCGTGGCCGCGCTCCCGCAGCCGCTCCACCAGGTCGAGCACCTGTGCGGTCTGCTCGACGCCGAGGGCGGCGGTGGGCTCGTCGAGGATGACGAGCTTGGGCTCGCCGAGCATCGAACGGGCGATGGCCACGGTCTGGCGCTGACCGCCGGAGAGCGAGGCGATCGGGATACGGACGCTGGGGATGCGGATCGACAGCGTCTTGAGGAGCTCCAGGGCCCGGCGCTCCATCTCGACCTCGTCGAGGACGCCGCGCTTGTGCAGCTCCCGGCCCAGGTAGAGGTTGCCGACGACGTCGATGTTGTCGCAGAGCGCGAGGTCCTGGTAGACGGTCGCGATGCCGAGGCTCTGGGCGTCGTGCGGCCGGTTGATCGACACGCCCCTGCCCTCCCATTCGATGAAGCCTTCATCGATGGGGTGCACGCCGGCGATCGTCTTGACCAGCGTGGATTTTCCGGCGCCGTTGTCGCCGACGAGCGCGACCACCTCACCGGCGTGGACCTCAAGCTCTACGTCGGTGAGCGCCTGGACGGCACCGAACCGCTTGGAGACCCCGCGCAACGCCAACACGGGCGTAGCGGACACGTGAACCATCTCCTTCGCCGCCTGACCGGCGGGGATGCCGCACCGCCGGGGTGAGGCGGTGCGGAGGCTGAGCAGTATGGGCTGAAACTGTGCGGAAACGGGTGAGCGTTCCGACCGGTGCCCCGCCCCCCGGCGGGGGCTGGATAGGAGGGGCGGGGCACCGGAGGGTTCATGGCGGGACGTCGCCGCCCCGGCGGGACATCCGTCCCGGCGGCGGGAGTTCGCGTCCCGGCGAGCGGCCGGAGCGCCCCGGTGGGACCGGGGTCTCCGGCGAGCTCGAGCGTGGCCTACTTCAGGCCGAGCTTGTCACACGCGGCCTGGAGCTTCGCGGTGCAGATCTCCTGGATCGTGTAGACGCCGTCCTTGACGACGGTGTCCTTGATGTTGTCCTGGGTCAGCGACACGACCGGGACGAGCACGGCCGGGACACCCTGGGTGGTGGGGCTGTCGACCTTCTCCTTGGCGATCGAGTCGAGCTTCTCGCCCTTGGCCAGGGCCACGGCCATCTCGGCGGCGGCGGACGCCTCGGGGGCGTACGGCTTGTAGACGCTCATGAACTGCTCGCCCGCGACGATGCGCTGCACACCGGAGATCTCGGCGTCCTGGCCGGTCACCGGCGGGAGCGGGGAGACACCGGCGGCCTTGAGGGCGGTGATGATGCCGCCCGCCATGCCGTCGTTCGCGGAGTAGACGCCGACGATCTTGTCCTTGCCGAGGGCCGAGATCGCGGCCTCCATGTTGGCGTTGGCGTTCTCCGGCTTCCACTCCTTGGTGTCGTACTCCTTGCCGATGTTCACCTTGCCGTCGAGTTCGGCGTGGGCGCCCTTCTTGAACAGCGCGGCGTTCGGGTCGGTGACCGAGCCGTTCATCATGACGATCTGGCCGGACTTGGCCTTGTCGCCCAGGGCCTCCACCAGGGCCTTGCCCTGCACGCGGCCGACCTCTTCGTTGTCGAAGGAGGTGTAGGCGTCGATCGGGCCCTCGGCGAGGCGGTCGTAGGCGACGACCGGGATGCCGGCGTCCTTGGCCTTCTTCACGCTGTTGGCGATGGCCTTGGAGTCCACGGCGTCCAGGATCAGGGCGTCGACCTTGTTGGTGATCATGGTCTCGACCTGCTGGGACTGCTGCGTGGCGTCCTGCTTGGCGTTGGCGTAGACGACCTTCGCCTTGCCGTTCGTGAGCTCGCTGATCTTCTTCTCGATGAGCGGCTTGTCGAACTTCTCGTAACGAGCGGTCTGGTTCTCCGGAAGGAGCAGGCCGATCGTGATGTCGTCGCCCTTCTTCGGGCTCGACTCGTTCGAGCCTTCGCCCGAGTCGCCGGCCTGGCCGCAAGCGGCCAGCGATACGGCCATCGCGGAAGCGGCGACAGCAACAGCGGCACGACGCAGATGTGCGTTCACGTTTGGAAACCTCCCTGACGAGGCCGCGTCGCTGCGGCCGAGGTGGCTGGAAGTCAACTCGGCCCCGCCGCCAGCGTCAAGGAGTAAATCCTTAACGAGATGACAACGGTGCCATTCGTTATCTAAGTGAAGGCGGGAGCACCGACCGGCAGTGCGCCGTCAGACCCCTGCAAAAGCGTAGAATCACCCATTTCGCTGAGCACCAGCGCCAGCGCGCCGAGCACTTCGGCGCGCCCGCCCAGGGCTCCCGGAGCGACCGAGAGCTGCCTCGCCGCACTGGGAATGGCGTAACGGGAGACGGACTCGCGGATCGGCCCCAGCACCAACTCTCCAGCTTCCGCCAGATCTCCGCCGAGCACCACTCGGCTGGGATTGAGGAGGTTGCACAGGTTCGCCACGCCGCTGCCGATGTGCCGGCCCACGTCCGCCACGACACGGCGGCAGCCGGGGTCCCCCTCGCGGGCGAGCTGCACCACGCGCTCCATGGTCAGATCGGCGCCGTGGCTCGGCTGCAGCAGCGGCAGCACGTAGCGCGCGGCGGCGAACGTCTCCAGACAGCCGCGGTTGCCGCAGCGGCACACCGGGCCGGCCTCGTCCAGCGTGATGTGCCCGATCTCCCCGGCCGTACCGCCCGGCCCGCGGTAGATCTGGCCGTCTATCACCAGCCCTGCGCCGACACCGCTCGCCACCTTGATGTACGCCAGGTCCCTGACGCCGCGGCCGCTGCCCCAGACCAGCTCTCCGAGCGCGCCGAGGTTCGCATCGTTGTCCACGTACACCGGCACGCCGAGGCGCGCCGACAGCTCCTCGCTGGGATTGATGCCCGTCCAGCCCGGCAGGATCGCCGTCGAGCCCAGCGTGCCCGACTCCACGTCGATGGGGCCCGGCACGCCGAGCCCCACGCCGACCACCTTGCCCGGGGCGATCCCCGTCGCCTCGACCAGCCGGTTGACCAGCGCCTCCGCCCGGCCGAAGCCCTGCGCGGACGACGCGTCGACGTCGAGCGGCTCGGCCTCCTCCGCGAGCACCTGGTGCGCGAGGTTGCCGATGGCCACGCGCAGATGCGTATGGCCGAAGTCGACGCCGATCACGATGCCGGCGTCCCCGCTGAGCGAGACGCTGCGGGCCCTGCGGCCGCCGGCCGAGGTGGGCGTCACCTCGACCGTGCCGCCGTCCTTGAGCTCACGGACGATGTTGGAGACGGTGGCCGCGGAGAGGCCGGTGCTCCTCGCGATCTCCGCCTGCGTCAGCGAGCCCGCCATGCGGACGGCACGCACGACGCGCTCGAGATTGGCCCGGTGCAGAGATGTCTGCGATCCCGGAGTCTCCATTGACTCATCCACTCCTGCCCCCGGTGGGCGGCGCGACGACCGCCCCCGGCCGGGGGCGGCGTGATGTCGACCCCGGCGTCTCTCCAACTTGTGAACTCTGAGTTCAACCTTTTGGGGCTTATTCCGTCAAGACCTTGAGCATGTGGATCCACAGATGAGCGGCCGCGCGTCCCGGGGCTGCCCGGGCAGGGTTGGTGCGCGCCGACGACTGCCCGACCGGGCCACAGAGTCGTTCCGGCCTCTGGGGCGTCGGCCCATGCTCCTTCGGGGCTGGGGCAGGGTTCCCAGTTCGGGCCCGCAGGATGGGTTGCCGGACAGGCCGGGGCAGGGCCCGGGTTCGGAGCCGGGGCGGTGACTGCCCGTACAAGCGCGGCCGCTCGGAGCGGAGCCCGGGTTCGGGGCTCGCAGGGGGCACGCTGTGCGGGTCCCGGGCAAGGCCCGCTCGGAGCCCGCAGGACCGACCACTCTCGCAGGCGTCCGCGTGGGCCATGGGGGCAAGCCCCGGGTACAAGAACGGCACGGTCAGCCGGCCGCCCCACGCCGCGTCGGGGTCTCGGGCGGCTCAATCCGGTGCCCGCAGCCGTACGCGCGGAGCTTGGGGCGGAGCCCCGGCACGACACCCGCACGTCAGTCGCTCCCGGCGCGCCTCGTCGGAGTCTGGGGCGGAGCCCCAGTTTCGGGAAGGGGCGGGGTGGGGGACTACTCCCCACCCGCACGTGCCCACCGGCGGCAGCGAAACCGTCGGCCCGGGGCAGGGGGACGCGCAGGGGGTCGTGTCCGGGACGTAAAGCGTCGCAACTCGCGCGAAGCGCGGTGAGGACAGCAGTCCCGGACACGACCACCGGAGCGGCACCCGGAGGCCAAGAACCCGGACCGGGCCAGGGCCGGGCGCGTAACCCGGACCCACCCGGCCACGCCCGGCCACGCCCGGATACCGAACCCGGGTCGTTTACTTCAGCGCGCCCGCCGTCAGACCCGACTGGACCTGGCGTTGGAAGATCGCGTAGACGACCAGGACCGGGAGCATCGCGATCATCATGCCGGCCATCAGCGCGCCCCAGTCGTTCTCGTAGCCCTGCTGCAGCGCGAGCGTTGCCAGGCCCTGCGTCAGGACGTACTTGTCCTCCTGCTGGTTGAGCACCATCGGGAGCAGGTACTGGTTCCACTGGCCCAGGAAGTTGAAGATGCCGATGCTGATCAGGCCCGGCTTGGCCATCGGCAGCATCACCTGGAAGAACGTCCGGCTGTGGGACGCGCCGTCGATCATCGCGGCCTCGGCGATGGAGACCGGGAGCGTGCGGAAGAACGAGGTCATGAAGAAGACGGTGAACGGCAGCGAGTAGGCGATGTAGACCAGGATCAGTCCGTGGTACGTCGCGAGGAGCGAGCTGCCGGGGAAGTCCCGCATGACGAAGAAGAGCGGGATGACCAGCATGAAGACCGGGAAGGACATGCCGGCGACGAACAGGTAGTAGATGAACCGGTTGCCCGGGAACTCGAAGCGGGCCAGGACGTACGCGGCCATCGAGCCGAGGACCATCGTGCCGACGACGCTGCCGCCCACGATGATGGCGGTGTTGATGAAGTACTGGCCCATGTTCGCGTCCTCCCACGCGTTGGACCAGTTCTCCCAGTGCAGGACCGTCGGCAGGCCCCAGGGGTCGGTGAGGATGCCGTTGCTGTCCTTGAAGGCGCTCCAGGCGACCCACAGCAGCGGCACGCCGACCATCAGGCCCCAGAGGATCAGGATCCCGTGGGAGAAGACGTTGAGCACGCCGCCTTCGGAGGAGCCGTTCTTGGCGGGCGGCCGGGCCACCGGGGGCTCGCCGGGCGCGTCCTGCTTGGCCACCGTTTCGATCTCTTCGGTCGTCATCCGCGCTACCCCTAGTACTCGATCCGCTCACGCCGCGCGAAGCGCATGGTGAGCACTGCGAAGGTCATCGTGACAATGAGCATCGCGACGCCCATGGCGGAGGCGTAGCCGAACTGGCTGTCCCGGAAGGCCGTCAGATACAGCCGCAGCGGCATGACGTCCGTGGCGCCGTCGGGGCCTCCCATGTTCACCGACATGATCTGGACCAGGGCAAAGGCGTCCAGCGCGATGATGCCCATGTAGACCCAGCCGGTCTGGACGGTGTCCCACAGCAGCGGGAGCGTGATCCGGAAGAAGGTGTGGAAGCGGTTGGCGCCGTCCAGCAGCGCCGCTTCGTAGATGTCCCGCGGGACGGATGCCATGGCCGCGGAGAAGAGGACCACGAAGAAGCCGACGTGTCCCCAGACCATGACGGCGCTGATGCACCACAGGGCGAGGCTCTTCTCGCCGAGCCAGGCGTTCTGCAGGAAGTCGAGCCCGATGGCGCCGAGGAGGGAGTTGAGCATTCCGTCCTGCGGGTCGGGGTTGTAGATGTTGAACCAGATGACCGCGATGATCGCGATGGAGATGACCTGCGGGAAGAAGAAGACGAACTTGTACGTCTTCGAGCCGCCCACGCCGGCGATGACCTCGTTCTTCCGGCGCTTTCCGCCGACGTTCAGCATGAAGGCGAAGAACAGTCCGAGGCCGAGCGTGACGACGGGGACGAGCGCCAGCATGTAGACGTTGTGGCGCAGCGCGTTCCAGAAGTCTGCGTTGCCCCAGAGCCGCTGGAAGTTCTCCAGGCCGATGAACTCGGCGGTCCCCACGAGCCCCGACCAGTCGGTCATCGAGATCTGGAACGCCTGGACGAAGGGTGAGATGACGAAGATCGCGTAGATGATCAGGGGCAGGGCCAGGAAGCCCACGATGAATCGGTACTTGCCGTGTTGCACTGTTGCTTCCCGGCCCTTCCCTCGGAAGCCGAACTGGTCAGGTCAGGCGGTGCGCTTGAACTTGTTCACCGAGTCGTCCTTGGCGACCCTGTCGGCCTCCGCCTGCGTCTTCTTGATCCAGTCTGCGGCCTTCAGCTCACCGGTGAGGAGCTGGCCGGTGAGGCCGCCGATCTTCTCGTCGGTCAGCGCCGGGTACCACTCCTGGAGCTGAAGGCTGATGAGGTTGTCGCCGGCGTCCGCGAAGACCTTGCTGGCCGAGGCCAGGCCGGGCGAGAGGGACATGCCGGAGGTGGCGTCCATGACACAGGTCAGGGACTTGACCTTGGTGGCGAAGTTCTGCGCGTGCTTCTTGGAGAGCATGATGCGCAGCAGCTCCATGCCGCCGACCGGGTTCTTGCCCTTGGAGGCGACGATGTACGGCTCGCTGGGCTCGCCGCGCAGGGTGCCGTGGGGCATCTTGTCGCCGGTGCCGTCGAAGAGCGGCCCGACCGCCATGCCGAAGTCCGCGGGCGTGGTGGGGGCGGACTCGTTCTCGACCCAGGAGCCGTTCGGGAGGAAGACGGCCTTGCCCTTGTTCCACGCGGTCTGGGACTGGATGTGGGTCAGGCCCTGGCTGCCCGCGAGGAAGTACTTCTTGGCGGCGAGCTCCTCGTAGTGCTCGATGACCTCCTTGACCGCGTCGTTGGAGGTCCAGGCGTTCGGCTCCAGGTTGTCGATCGCGATCCACTTCTCCATGCCGCCGATCTTGGCGATCTGGGCGAAGAGGTTGAAGTGCACGTAGTACGGATACTTGCCGGGGTACGTCCAGGGGGCGATGCCGGCCTTCTTGATCTCGCCGCAGAGCTTGACCATCTCGTCGAGGGACTTGGGGTAGGCCCAGCCCTTGTCGTCGAGCAGCTTCTGCGAGTACCAGGTGCCGTAGATGGTGAAGGCGTAGTACAGCACGTCGAACTTGTCGCCGTGCTTGCCCTTCTCGATGGTGCTGGGGTGGATCGTGTCCCGGACCTTCTTGGCCGGGTCGTCCATCGAGGGGGCGTCCAGCAGCACGGTCAGGTCCTGGAGCTGGCCCTGGGTGGAGAGCTGGTTCATGTTGAGGTGGTCGGCACCGGAGTTGTCGATGACGTCCGGCGGGTTGCCGCCCGCGAAGCGCGGGGTCAGCTTGGGGCCGACCTGCTGGGTGCCGGTGTGCTTGACCTCGGCGCCGTAGGTGGCCTTGTAGTCGGCCTCCGCGTCCTTGGCGTACTGGTCGCCGAGGCCGCCCTTGAAGATGAAGGCCTCGAGCGCGGCGCCCTGCTTGACGCCGAGCGGGTTCTTCTCTGACTTCTCGCCGACGGGGGCCTTGGTCTCCTTGTCGCTGCCGCCGCCTCCGGTGGCACATGCGGAAAGGAAGCTCATCGTCGGAATCGTGAGCAGGCCGAGCGCGGCAGAACGCTTGATCAGATCGCGACGGCCGACGCCCTCGTTGTCGTGGGCGGAGGTGGATCCCATGCTCAAGTCCTCGCCTTCTCCAGGACTCAGGCGGTGTACCGGTCACCCGTCCGTCTCGCCTCAGGCGAAGGGCCCCGCCACCGCAGTCAGTTGCTGTGTTCTCCCGTGAGGGAAACTCAAGTCGAAGCTCGGGTCGTGCACGTCTGACAGCGGGAACTGCTTCGGCCGGCGGTCGCGTATCGCGCACGTGACCGTCGTCCTCGTCCCCCCTGGCCCGCTACAGGAAACAGCTGTGCGGACGCCGACAGGTATAGTCCACTTCCCGCCACGTGAGCAAGATCGAACACAGAGTGGGTGGCCATCTTTCCCGAGTTGAGACCTCCGAGACGAAGAACGCCGGGATTCGGCCCGGCGGCCACAGCATTCTTCGCGGGACGTCTGATTCCGTCCAGCTGGGCCCGCCAACACCCTTGACACCGTATGGCACTTGCCTCCCTACTGGTGCCTGCGCCTCGCGCCTGACAACGTTGTCCAATGCGACTTCCCCTGGAGGACGATCCGGGATGCAGCCCAGAAACAGACCCCGGCACCGACAGATCAATCCGGTCACCCTGGTGGTGACCGCTTCCATGCTGGTGTTGACGGCTCCTTCCGCCGCCATCGCCCTTCCCTCCCAGCCCGGGCAGTCGTCGTCGGCCGACCGGGAATTCCGGTCATCCTTCGAATCGGACGAAGCCCAGCCGGACTGGCGCAATACCGTCGAAGTCACCGCCGCCGGCCGCAAATGGTCCTCGGGTGTCGACGGAGGCTTCGCCGGCGGAATCCCCGGCAATGTCACCGACAAGGTGATCGAGCTGCGCGCCAGCGACGAGAACACCGGCGCCGGTGAGACCAAGGAGAATCTGGTCGACCTGCTGCCGAGCAGCAAATGGCTGGGGTTCGAACCGACCGCCTGGATCGAGTTCGACATGGACCAGCCGGTCAAGCTCGCCACCTACGCGCTGACGTCGGCCAACGACTTCGCCAGCCGCGACCCGCGGGACTGGACGCTCAAGGGCTCCGCCGACGGCAAGAGTTGGACGGTCCTCGACACGCGCTCGGACGAGACCTTCGCCAAGCGCTTCGAGACCAGGACGTTCGACATCGGCGACCCGTCCGAGGTCACGGCGTACGCCCACTACCGCCTGGAGATCACCAGGAACAACGGCGCGTCCAACGCCACCCAGCTCGCGGACGTTCAGTTCTCGAACGGGGACACGAGCGCGCCCACCCCCGACGACATGCGCACCCAGGTCGACCGCGGCCCGAGCGGCTCCCCCACCGCGAAGGCCGGCGCCGGTTTCACCGGCAAGCGCGCCCTGAAGTACGCGGGCACCCACAAGCCGGACGGCCGGGCCTATTCGTACAACAAGGTCTTCGACGTCGACATCGACGTCCGGCGCGACACCGAGCTGTCGTACAAGATCTTCCCCGCGATGGCGGAGACGGATCTGAATTACCCGGCGACCAACGTCTCTCTCGACCTCGCCTTCACCGACGGCACCTATCTGAGCGAGCTGAAGGCCACCGACTCCCACGGCGGCCTGCTCACCCCGCAGGGCCAGGGCGCGGCCAAGCGGCTGTACGTCAACCAGTGGAACGCCGTCGCCTCCGGCATCGGCACCGTCGCCGCGGGCAGGACGGTCGACCGGATCCTGGTGGCGTACGACTCCCCCAAGGGCCCGGCGAAGTTCCAGGGCTGGATCGACGACGTCACGATCGCGCCCGCCGCGCCCGAGCCGCGGCTCGAGCATCTGTCGGACTACGCCTCCACGACCCGCGGCACCAACTCCAGCGGCGCGTTCTCCCGGGGCAACACCTTCCCCGCCACCGCCGTCCCGCACGGCTTCAACTTCTGGACGCCGGTCACCAACGCCGGATCCCGGAGCTGGCTGTACGAGTACGCCCGCGGGAACAACGCGGACAACCTGCCCACCGTGCAGGCGTTCAGCACCAGCCACGAGCCGAGCCCCTGGATGGGCGACCGCCAGACCTTCCAGGTGATGCCCTCCGCCGCGGCCGGCGTCCCGGACACCTCGCGCACGGCCAGGGCGCTGCCCTTCCGGCACGAGAACGAGACCGCGCGCCCGCACTACTACGGCGTCACGTTCGAGAACGGCCTCAAGGCCGAGATGGCGCCCACCGACCACGCGGCGATGATGCGTTTCACCTACCCGGGTGACGACGCGAGCGTCCTCTTCGACAACGTCACCCAGCAGGGCGGCCTCACCCTCGACCCGGCGACCCGCTCGTTCACCGGCTACTCGGACGTCAAGAGCGGCCTGTCCACGGGCGCCACCCGGCTGTTCGTGTACGGCGTCTTCGACGCGCCCGTGACCGACTCGGCGTCCGAGGGCGTCACCGGCCGGCTCCGCTTCGACGCGGGCGAGGACAGGACCGTCAACCTGCGGATAGCCACCTCGCTGATCGGCGTGGAGCAGGCGAAGAAGAACCTCGCCGACGAGATCCCGGCCGGCACCCGCTTCGAGAAGGTCCGGGGCAGGGCGCAGGGCGCCTGGGACGACATCCTCGGCAAGGTCGAGGTCGAGGGCGCCACCCACGACCAGCTGGTCACGCTCTACTCCAGCCTCTACCGGCTCTACCTCTATCCGAACTCGGGCTTCGAGAACACCGGCACCAGGCGGAAGCCCGAGTACCGCTACGCCAGCCCGTTCTCGCCGATGACCGGACCCGACACCCCGACCCGTACCGGCGCGAAGATCGTCGACGGCAAGGTGTACGTCAACAACGGCTTCTGGGACACCTACCGGACGACCTGGCCGGCGTACTCGTTCCTCACCCCGAAGAAGGCGGGCGAGCTGGTCGACGGCTTCGTCCAGCAGTACAAGGACGGCGGCTGGGTCTCCCGCTGGTCCTCCCCCGGCTACGCCGACCTGATGACCGGTACCAGCTCCGACGTGGCCTTCGCCGACGCGTACGTCAAGGGCGTCGACTTCGACGCCGAGGCGGCGTACGAGGCGGCGCTGAAGAACGCCACCGTCGTACCGCCGTCCTCTGGCGTCGGCCGCAAGGGCATGGAGACCTCGCCGTTCCTCGGCTACGCCTCCACCTCGACCCATGAGGGCCTGTCCTGGTCGCTGGAGGGCTACCTCAACGACTACGGCATCGCCGAGATGGGCGAGGCGCTCTACGAGAAGACGAAGAACCCCCGCTACCGGGAGGAGTCGGAGTACTTCCGGAACCGGGCCCGCAATTACGTCACCCTCTTCGACTCGGAGGCCGGCTTCTTCCAGGGCCGGAACCTGAAGGGCGACTGGCGGGTGCCGAGCGGGCAGTACGACCCGCGGGTGTGGGGCTACGACTACACCGAGACCAACGGCTGGGGCTACGCCTTCACGGCTCCGCAGGACAGCCGCGGTCTCGCCAACCTCTACGGCGGCCGCGCCGGGCTCGGCGAGAAGCTGGACACCTACTTCGCCACGCCCGAGACGGCGTCGACGGAGTTCGTCGGCTCGTACGGCTCCGTCATCCACGAGATGACCGAGGCGCGTGACGTCCGGATGGGCATGTACGGCCACTCCAACCAGGTCGCCCACCACGTCACCTACATGTACAACGCGGCCTCGCAGCCGTGGAAGACGCAGGAGAAGGTCCGCGAGGTCCTGTCCCGCCTCTACACCGGCAGCGAGATCGGGCAGGGCTACCACGGCGACGAGGACAACGGCGAGCAGTCGGCCTGGTACCTCTTCTCCGCGCTCGGCTTCTACCCGCTGGTCATGGGCAGCGGTGAATACACCGTCGGCTCCCCGCTGTTCACCCAGGCGACCGTGCACCTGGAGAACGGCCGCGACCTGGTCGTGAAGGCCCCGAAGAACAGCGCGAAGAACATCTATGTGCAGGGGTTGAAGGTCAACGGCAAGAAGTGGAACTCCACCTCGCTGCCGCACGACGTCATCGCCGAGGGCGGCACGCTGCAGTTCGACATGGGCCCCGAGCCGTCCACCTGGGGCACGGGCGAGAAGGCCGCCCCGGTCTCCATCACCCAGGACGACGAGAAGCCCGCGCCGCGCCGCGACGTGCTCCGTGCGGAGGGTCCGCTCTTCGACAACACCTCGGGCACGTCGGCCGCGTTCACCTCGGTCGAGCTGCCGGCCGCCTCTGCGGCGAAGGCGGTGCAGTACACGCTCACCTCGGCGGCGAAGGGCAAGGCCCCCTCGGGCTGGGTGCTGCAGGGTTCCGCCGACGGGACGTCGTGGACGGACCTGGACCAGCGGTCGGGCGAGTCCTTCGACTGGGACCGGCAGACCCGCGTCTTCAGCGTGGCGGAGCCGGGCTCGTACCCGCACTACCGGCTGGTCTCCACGGGTGAGGCGACGCTCGCGGAGGTGGAGCTGATCTCCTGAGCGCTCGGGCGGACAGCGGGCGGGCGTGGGGTCCTCGACCCCGCGCCCGCCCGTCGTCGTACCGGCCCCCCGACCGGTCGGCGCGGACCGCGGGTCAGCCCAGCGCGCAGGGCAGACCGGTCGCGGTGTCGGCCCCGGAGCCGGTGGCCACATACCCGAAGGTGGTGGACTCGCCGGGATCGAGGCTGCCGTTGTGGCCCGCGTTGTGGACCATCACGGCCTGGCCCTGGGCGGTCATCGAGCCGTTCCAGAGGCTGTCGATCCGGTGTCCGGCGGGCAGGGTCCAGTCGACCATCCAGCCGAGCATGGGCACGGTGCCGGTGTTGGTGACGGTCACCTCGGACTGGTAGCCGCTTCCCCAGCTGCCGGTGGTCTTCCGGGTCGCCGAGCAGTCACCGGTCCCGGGCGGGTCGGTCGGCGGCGGGTCGGTCGGGGTGGTGCCGTCGCCCGGGTCCTTGACGCCGGTCACCTCGCCGTTGCCGCCGTCGAAGACCACGTCGGAGCAGGAGTAGAAGGTCTCCTGGCTGTCCGAGCGCTGCCACACCATGTAGATGACGTGCCGGCCGGACTTGCCGGCCGGCAGGGCGCCGGTCCAGCGATAGTCGGCCTCGACCGTGCCCGGGCTGCCGTTCAGCGGCGGGTGGTCGACGGTCAGGAACGGCTGGTCCTCGATGTCGTCCCAGCCGAGCGCGGCCTTCGGGTCGAAGCCGTCCCTGGTGATGTAGACCTTGAACCAACCCGGGTGCGCCGCCCAGGCGTTGTACGAGAAGTCGATGGTCGCGCCCGAGGTCAGATGGGTGAGCGGCCAGTCGTCGCGGGCGGCGTTGAAGCCGGTGAAGTTCGTGTTGCCGCCGCTGCACAGCTCCCCGTCCGGGACGAAGCCGCGCGTGCGGCCGGCCCCGTCGGAACGCAGCACGGAGAACCAGTTGTAGAAGGGCGTGGTCCCGCTCACCTGCGCCGCGGCCCGGCAGGCGGGGTTGACGGGCTTGATCTCTCCGGTGGCGGTCAGTCCGTCCTGCCAGCACAGGAAGGTGCGGCTGGCGGGTTTCATCGGGGTGCCATGGGCCTTGGCGTCGCCGCCGGCGGTGACGACGAGACCGAGCGCGGGGATGGCGGTCAGCAGCGCGAGGAGGGTGAGCAGCAGGGCGCGTGGTCGGCTCAGCACCGTTAATCGCTGATTCATCCGTGGTCCCTTCGGGATGTGGGGGTTCCTGGGGAACAGCGCGTGGGAGCGCTCCCACGCTGTCAACCGGTGAAGCTAGCGCGCGGCGGGCGCGGTGTAAACGCCTCGCGCAGACACCGGTCCGAACACGGTCGGCACACGCTCGGCACACGGCTCGGCACACGCCTCGACACGCGGCTCGGCACACGGCGAAGGGCCGCCACCCCGCGAGCGGGGTGACGGCCCTGGACGACCCGAGGTCGGGTCAGCCGCGGCTGTGCCTATCCACGAATGAGGTTCCGCAGCACGTACTGCATGATGCCGCCGTTGCGGTAGTAGTCCGCCTCACCGGGGGTGTCGATGCGGACGACCGCGTCGAACTCCACACCGGTGTCGGTGGTCACCTTGACCGTGCGCGGCGTGGTGCCGTCGTTCAGCTCGGTGACGCCGGTGATGGTGAAGGTCTCCTCGCCGGTCAGGCCGAGGCCCTCGGCGGAGCCGCCCTCCGGGAACTGCAGCGGCAGGACGCCCATGCCGATGAGGTTCGAGCGGTGGATGCGCTCGTACGACTCGGCGATGACGGCCTTGACGCCGAGCAGCGCGGTGCCCTTGGCGGCCCAGTCGCGGGACGAGCCGGAGCCGTACTCCTTGCCCGCCAGGATCACCAGCGGGGTGCCGGCGGCCTGGTAGTTCTGCGAGGCGTCGTAGATGAACGACACCGGCGCTTCCCCGTCACCTTCGGCGGCCCGCGTGAAGTCGCGGGTGAAGCCGCCCTCCGTGCCCGGCGCGATCTGGTTGCGCAGCCGGATGTTGGCGAAGGTGCCGCGGATCATGACCTCGTGGTTGCCGCGGCGCGAGCCGTAGCTGTTGAAGTCGCGGCGCTCGACGCCGTGCTCCGTGAGGTACTTGCCGGCCGGGGTGTCGGCCTTGATCGCACCGGCCGGGGAGATGTGGTCGGTGGTGACCGAGTCGCCCAGCTTGGCCAGCACACGGGCGCCGGAGATGTCGCCGACCGGGGTCGTCTCCATCGTCATGCCCTCGAAGTACGGGGGCTTGCGCACGTAGGTGGACTGTGGGTCCCACTCGAAGGTGTTGCCGGTCGGGATCGACAGCGCCTGCCACTGGGCGTCGCCCGCGAAGACGTCGGCGTAGGACTTGTTGAACATGTCCTCGCCGATGGCGTTGGCGACGACGTCGTTGACCTCGGCCTCGGTCGGCCAGATGTCCGTCAGGTAGACCGGCTTGCCGTCCTGGTCGACGCCCAGGGCGTCCCTGGTGATGTCCACCTTCATGGAGCCGGCGAGGGCGTACGCGACGACCAGCGGCGGCGAGGCCAGGTAGTTCATCTTGACGTCGGGGTTGATCCGGCCCTCGAAGTTGCGGTTGCCGGAGAGCACCGAGGTGACCGCGAGGTCGTGGTCGTTGACGGCCTTGGAGACCTCGTCCGGCAGCGGGCCGGAGTTGCCGATGCAGGTGGTGCAGCCGTAACCGACCAGGTTGAAGCCGACCTTGTCGAGGTACGGGGTCAGGCCCGCCTTGTCGAAGTAGTCGGTGACGACCTTGGAGCCCGGGGCGAGCGTGGTCTTGACCCACGGCTTGCGGGTCAGGCCCTTCTCGACCGCCTTCTTGGCCACCAGCGCGGCGGCGACCATGACGTACGGGTTCGAGGTGTTGGTGCAGGAGGTGATCGCGGCGACGGTGACGGCGCCGTGGTCGAGCTCGTAGGTCGAACCGTCGGAGGCGGTGACGGTGACCGGCTTCGACGGTCCGCCGTTCGGCGTGTTCGCCGGGGCGTCGGAGGCCGGGAAGGACTCCTTGCTCGCCTCCATGTCGTCGTCCACGTAGTTGCGGACGTCCTGGGCGAACTGCTGGGCGGCGTTCGCGAGGACGATGCGGTCCTGCGGGCGCTTCGGGCCGGCGATGGAGGGGACGACCGTGGAGAGGTCGAGCTCCAGCTTCTCGGAGAAGTCGGGCTCGGCGGCCGGGTCGAGCCAAAGGCCCTGCTCCTTGGCGTACGCCTCGACCAGCGCGACCTGCTGCTCGTCGCGGCCCGTCAGGCGCAGGTACTTCAGGGTCTCGTCGTCGATCGGGAAGATGGCCGCGGTGGAGCCGAACTCCGGCGACATGTTGCCGATGGTGGCGCGGTTGGCGAGGCTCGTCGCCGCCACACCCTCGCCGTAGAACTCGACGAACTTGCCGACGACGCCGTGCTTGCGCAGCATCTCGGTGATCGTGAGGACCAGGTCGGTCGCGGTGGTGCCGGGCTTGAGCTCACCGGTGAGCTTGAAGCCGACGACCCGCGGGATGAGCATGGAGACCGGCTGGCCGAGCATCGCGGCCTCGGCCTCGATGCCGCCGACGCCCCAGCCGAGCACGCCGAGGCCGTTGACCATGGTGGTGTGCGAGTCGGTGCCGACGAGGGTGTCGGGGTATGCCTGGCCGCCGCGGACCATGACCGTACGGGCCAGGTGCTCGATGTTCACCTGGTGGACGATGCCGGTGCCGGGCGGGACGACCTTGAACTCGTCGAAGGCGGTCTGGCCCCAGCGCAGGAACTGGTAGCGCTCCTTGTTGCGGCCGTACTCCAGCTCCACGTTCTGGCCGAAGGCCTCCGCGGTGCCGAACTTGTCGGCGATGACGGAGTGGTCGATGACCAGCTCGGCCGGGGCCAGCGGGTTGATCTTCGCCGGGTCGCCGCCGAGCTCCTTGACGGCCTCGCGCATGGTGGCGAGGTCGACGACACAGGGAACGCCGGTGAAGTCCTGCATGATCACGCGGGCCGGCGTGAACTGGATCTCCTGGCTGGGCTGCGCCTGGGAGTCCCAGCCGCCGAGCGCCCGGATGTGGTCGGCGGTGATGTTCGCGCCGTCCTCGGTGCGGAGCAGGTTCTCCAGCAGAACCTTGAGGCTGTAGGGGAGGCGCGCAGCGCCTTCGACCTTGTCCAGCCTGAAGATCTCGTACGACTCGTCGCCCACGCGCAGCGTGCTGCGGGCGTCGAAGCTGTTCGCCGACACGACAGTCTCCTTCATCAATGTGCGCGTACTACCTCAATGCTGCCGCCACGGCTGCTCGCCGATCCGCTAAGGTAAGGCTTAGTTAGGTAACCCTTACCGATTGGCGGCTTGCGGTACGCCTTCGGCAGATATCTCGATGTCGAGATAACTCTAGTACATGACCGCTTCGAGGTCATGCCCGGACACCCCCTGTTCCGTCCCGGCGGAAGCGGGCCGGCCGCCGCATCCCGGTCGTCGCGCTGACGCCCACGGAGAACTGACGCGCCACCGCCCCCCGGTCCGGTGTCGGCCGGGCCGGGGGGCGGGGTGGCCGGGTCACAGGCTCGCGGCGCGGTGGGTGGGGCGGCCGTCGAGGACGGTGAGAAGCACGGGGAGGTCCGACTTCTCGCGCTACCTGCCGCGCACCACCTCACCGAAGGCGGTCGCCGGCTGGACCGCACTCGGCAGCTTCGTCCCCAGCGTGCTCGCCTGCTCCCTCGGCGCGTTCGCCGCGACCGCGGTCGACATGAGCGACCCGCAGGCCGCGCTGGAGCAGATCCTGCCGGGCTGGTTCACGCCCGTCTTCCTGCTCGCCCTGGTGCTCGGCACCATCTCCATCAACGCGCTGACCGCGTACAGCGCCGGCCTCGCCCTCCAGGCCGTCGGCCTGCGCATCCGCCGCTCCTACAGCGTCCTCGTCGACGGTGCCGTGGCCGTCACCCTGACCCTGTACGGGCTGCTCGTCTCCAACTTCCTCAAAACCGTCAGCAACGTGTTCCAGCCGACCGTCGTCCTGCTCTGCCCGAGCATGGCCGTCTACGCCACCGACATCCTGCTGCGCCGGAACCGCTACGACGGCCTCGCGCTCACGGACGAGAGCCGCACCAGCCCCTTCTGGTACACCGCCGGAGTCAGCCCGGCCGGCGCCCTGGCCCTCGGCGCCGGCGTCACCACGGCCGCGCTGTGCGTCGACACCCTCTACACGGGCCCGCTCGCCCGGGCCCTGGACGGCGTGGACCTCGCCCTGCCCGCGGGCATGGTCGTCGCCTCCGCCGTCTACGCACTCCTGATGCGGCGCTCGCTCCCGGTGGCCGGCACGGGGTGAGCAACCGCGCCCGGCCGAAACACGGTTGACGGGTGCGGCGCCCAGGAGGGCAAGTCATACCGCTCAATACACCTCCCGAGCACATGAATACGACATTCACCCCCTTAATCACGCAACCCGTCCGGCCGCGCTCCGATTGCCCGGGGCGCGCGGTTCGCCGAACATCGGGAGCGGAGTGTGCGCAGCTTCGGGAGCGCAGTCCCGCGTAAGGCCGGGCGCATGACAGGGCGTCACCCCGATGGGCCACCTCGATGCGACCCCATCTCATATGTGAGATAGCCTCCTCGTCATGGCAGACGACTACCTCGTACGTATCGGCAAGCTCATCCGTGACGCCCGTCAGCATCGTGGCTGGACACAGACGCAGCTTGCCGAAGCACTGGGAACCAGCCAGAGTGCGGTCAACCGCATCGAGCGCGGCAATCAGAACATCAGTCTTGAGATGATCGCCCGAATCGGCGAGGCGCTTGACAGCGAAATCGTCGCTCTGGGTTACTCCGGCCCCATGCATCTGCGGGTTGTCGGCGGCCGCCGGCTCTCCGGGTCCATCGACGTCAAGACGAGCAAGAACGCGTGCGTGGCCCTGCTCTGCGGCTCACTCCTCAACAAGGGGCGTACGGTCCTGCGCCGCGTCGCCCGTATCGAAGAGGTCTACCGGCTGCTGGAGGTCCTCGGCTCCATCGGCGTCCGCACCCGCTGGATCAACGACGGCCGCGACCTGGAGATCGTGCCGCCGGCCGGGCTCGACATGGAGTCCATGGACGCAGAGGCCGCCCGCCGGACCCGCTCCATCATCATGTTCCTCGGCCCGCTGCTGCACCGGATGGACAACTTCCGGCTGCCGTACGCCGGCGGCTGCGACCTCGGCACGCGCACCATCGAGCCGCACATGATCGCGCTGCGCCGCTTCGGTCTGGACATCACGGCGACCGAGGGCATCTACCACGCCGTGGTGGACCGTTCGGTCTCCCCCGGCCGCCCGATCGTGCTGACCGAGCGCGGCGACACCGTGACCGAGAACGCGCTGCTGGCCGCCGCCCGGTACGACGGCGTCACCGTCATCCGCAACGCGTCGTCCAACTACATGGTCCAGGACCTGTGCTTCTTCCTGGAGGCGCTCGGCGTCAAGGTCGAGGGCGTCGGAACGACGACGCTGACCGTGCACGGCGTCCCGAACATCGACGTCGACGTCGACTACTCGCCCTCCGAGGACCCGGTCGAGGCGATGAGCCTGCTGGCCGCCGCCGTCGTCACCGAGTCAGAACTGACGATCCGCCGGGTGCCGATCGAGTTCCTCGAGATCGAGCTGTCGGTCCTCGAGGAGATGGGCCTCGACCACGACCGCACCCCCGAGTACGCGGCGGACAACGGGCGTACCCGGCTGGTGGACCTGACGGTGCGCCCCTCCAAGCTGGAGGCGCCCATCGACAAGATCCACCCGATGCCGTTCCCCGGCCTGAACATCGACAACGTCCCGTTCTTCGCGGCGATCGCCGCCGTCGCCCAGGGCCAGACCCTGATCCACGACTGGGTCTACGACAACCGCGCGATCTATCTGACGGACCTCAACCGTCTCGGCGGCCGCCTCCAGCTCCTCGACCCACACCGGGTCCTCGTCGAGGGCCCGACCCGCTGGCGCGCCGCCGAGATGATGTGCCCGCCGGCCCTGCGCCCGGCGGTGGTCGTCCTCCTGGCGATGATGGCGGCGGAGGGCACGTCGGTGCTGCGCAACGTGTACGTGATCAACCGCGGTTACGAGGAGCTGGCGGAGCGGCTGAACTCGGTGGGGGCGCAGATCGAGATCTTCCGCGACATTTGATACGCGGATGCCGCCGCACCCCTCCCTGACCTGCTACTCAGCTGGTCAGGGAGGGGTGCGGCGGCATCTCTGGGACTTCTCCGGGACTTTGGGCCTGCGGCGGGCTACGAGCCACGCTCCACGGGCTCTGCCGACCGGCCTCGGCTACGCGAAGATCGCGTCGATGGCGGCGCTGCCTCGTGCGCCGGCGCGGGGCAGGAAGTGGGAGTGCTTCCGCAGCGTGAACCACCATGCTGACCTGGAAATCGCTAACGCTCACCCACCAAGCACTCGACCTGGACGAGCGAAAGTCCAGGAACAGAGCAGGCGCCTTCTAAGCGCTTGGCCGCAGGTTCGAGTCCTGCCGGGGGCGCCACTGACGCGCCGCCAAGTAGGCGGCGTTTCTCAGGTCAGGTGACATACAGCCGGTCGCATCCCCGCCCGCGACCTCGTCCGCCGCCACGAGGAACCCGACTCCGGGGCTCGTCGCGTCCAGCAGCAGCACGCCTGGGAGCGCCACGACAGGATCCACCTCGGCTGGTCTCGACCGGCTCAAGTTGACCTAATGCTTCCGCTGCCGCGCCACCGGACCAAGGGCACAGCAGCAACTTCCTCTCTGCCACGGCGTCACCGCCATGTCGACCTGCTACACGAAGCTCGCCACACTGCCTATGGGGCAAATCGTCGAAGTCTCGTGCGGAGAAAGCGGTGTGCTGGAAGGCTGGGCGTTCAATGCGTCAGGGGGCCGGACGTTCGCGCAGCGCCCGACATTGGTCCGGCACGGACCGGAGCGACCTGAGCACGTCTATCTGCTGGCCCACGAGGACCTCCAGCAGGCGGCGGCCTTCCTCGCCGGAGAGCGGCTCGCCGCCTGCCGTCTACGCCTGCACACATGGGTGGACGGGCACCGGGAACGCGGCTGGGACGCGCACCCCCGGCTACCTGCTGCTCGGCTACTTCCGCAGTCTGCGCGCGGACGGCGGCATCCCCAGAATGCTTGACCTCGCGCTCGACCCGGGCCGCCACGCCTGGCTGCTCGACACCACCGGCGGCGACGCCACCGCCCTCGCCGAACTCACCGCGACCCAGGACGCGATCCTCGCCGCTGCGAGCCCGGACCTGCCACAGCTGACCAGAATCGTCCTGTGCCGGGTGAGTCTGTCGGAGCGTAACGCCTCGCTGCCCGCGGCCGTGCCCGTCGTCTGGCGCTGCTCGGCCGCGTCGACCGGCCCGGGCGCTGGCCGAGTCCATATGGAGCGGGAGCTCGAAGATGGCGCTCGCCGGGGTGGCGAGGGAGGTGGCCGTAACCGGCAACCGGGTGCTCGCCGAGTCCATCGCACGGAGCATCACCGAACCGGACGAACGGGCCATGGCGTTTTCGGGGGTTGCCGCAGCGGCCGCCAGGGACGGCGACCGGCATCGGGCCGCCGAGCTGGCCGCTGCAGCTGAGCGGGCGGCCCGCCGGACAGTCAACTTCCTTACGCGGGCCGGCTGCTGGGCCGCGCTGGCCACGGACGCAGCTGCGGCAGGTGACCGGCAGCGCGCCGCCGAGCTGGTTCGCGAGATCAGGGCGCTGGCCGACCATCCGCAGGCCGCTGCCGGGAGGGGGCTGCTCGGGCCGCAGCGGACGCGGGGCACTTCGATCGTGCCGAGGCCGTCGCCTGCACCATCGACAACGTGATCGGCCAGCGCGACGCTGTACTGGCCGTCGTCGCTGAGGCCGCCCTCGAAGCGGGTGCCGTGGAACGGGTCGCGGAGATCATTGCCAAGATCGAGACGTCGCGTCCGCTGATGCTGGCCGCTGCCGCGGTGGTCGGCGTGAGAGAGGCATCTGGTGACCGCGATGGTGCGGTAGCCCTGATGGACTGGCTCATGGAGGGCATCCCCGAAGCGGGTGAGGACCTGGACGAGTCGAGCGTGCTCGCCCTGGCCAAGGCCGTCGCCGACGCCGGTGGCGTCGAGCAGTCCGAGCACGCCGCCCGCGTGATCGAGGACTTCGCGCTACGAGCCCGGGCACTGGCGGCGGTGGCGCGGGCAGCCGCCCGCAGTGGCCAGGTGAGCCGAGCCACGGCGCTCGTCGACGAGGCCGAGGCGGTGGCCCGCAGCATCGGTGGACCTCACGATCGGGTACGTACCGTGGCATCCCTTCTCGAAACGATCAACCAGGCCGAAGACCATGAGCAGGTCGTCGTGGTCGTCGGCGGGGACGGAGTGCTGGCCCGCCCCGTCGGCGGAACGTCGGTGCGGGCACGAACCCTGGCGGTGGTCACCGAGGTGATCGCCTGGACCGGGGATCACGGACGGGCTGCCGCGCTGGCCACTGAGATCGAGGACGCGCTTGAGGCGGCGGGCTCGCACAACAACGAGGATCTGCTCGCGGGTCTCGCCCGGGCAGCGGCCGAGACGGGACAGCCCGAGCGGGCGGAGGAAATCGCGGACCGGATCACCCGCCCGGAGATCCAAGCCCGGACCCTGGCCCACCTGGCCAACGCGACCGACCCCGAGGCGGCCCAGCGCCTTACGGCGCGGGCCTTCGCCATCGACCTGTGGACGGCCGTGGACGTGCTGCACCGACAGGAACCGGATGTGCTGCTCTTGCTCGCGGACGACTTGGGCGTCGCCGGGTTGCGCACCGCACCGCCGAACCCCGTCGACCCTCCGCCCCTCAGGCCCGCGTCGGCTTGCCGCCGTCGGATGCGCCTACGCCGGCCCCGCCGCACCGGCCGCGAACCGTGACCACTGTGCGCAACGGCGCCCGGCGGCACGAAAGCTCTGACCCCTCGGGGATGATCAGGGCTGTCGCCGGGCTAGCCGGTCAGGCAGGTCCTCAGCGCCTGTGTGAACCCGGACCGGCTGTCCAGGTTGAAGAAGTGGTCTCCGGGCATCGCCGTGTGGGTGAAGTCGCCCGCGGTGTTGGCCCCCCACCCGGCCATGGCGGCCGCGGGCAGTTCCGGGTCCGTCTCGCCGGCGTAGGCGCTGATGGGGCAGGAGATCAGCGGCATGGCGCGGAAGGTGTAGGTGTCGGTCACCTCGAAGTCGGCTCTGAGAGTGGGCAGCAGTAGCCGCCGCATCGAGTCGTCGGCCATGATCTCGGCCGGGATGCCGCCCATCTCGCCGACCACCCGCCACAGTTCGCCGTCGCTGAGCCGGTGGCGGGCATGCCCGGTGGGGCTGTCCTGGGGCGGTTCCATCCCGGAGACGACCAGGCGGCGGGGCGGCATGTCGTAGGCGAGGGAGAACAGTCTCGCCGTTTCGAAGGCGATCAGGGCGCCCATGCTGTGGCCGTAGAGCACGTAGTCGCCGGCCAGGTGCGGGCGCAGGGCCGGGGCGAGCGCCCGCACCAGGGGTCGGATGTCGGTGAAGCGGCGCTCTTGGGCTCTGCTCTCGCGGCCGGGCAGGCGCACGACGAGTGAGCGGGCGAGATCCCGCTGCGACTGTGCCAGCCGCCAGTAGGCCGCCGCGCCGGCCCCCGCGTGGGGGAAGACGACGAGTGTCGGCAGCGAGGCGGGAGCATCGACGGCGAGGAACCATGCGTCGTCGGCCGCATGCGCGGCGCGTCGTCCCTGGGCGTGGGTGGGGGTCGCGGGCTGCATCCCGGTCTACTTCGCCGCGAGCGTGCTGGCGCGCACGGTGAGCTGGTTGGTCTCGTACTGGGTGCGGCACCGGCCGCGCTGCCGCTTTCCGGAGGTTGTCTTGGGCAGCGTTCTCGGGGGCACCAGCACCACATTGTGGGGCGCGTAGGAGAGCTCCTGGGAGAGCGTGTCGCGGACGGTGCGGGCGAGTTCCATCGCCGGTGCGCCCACCAGGCTGGTCTCGGCCACGACGACCATGCTTTCGCCGGCGGGGAGCGAGAAGGCCATGACGTTGCCCAGCCGGATGCCTTGAATCCGCTCGGTGGTGAACTCGAAGTCTTCGGGATAGAGGTTGCGGCCCGCCACGATGATCATGTCCTTCTGGCGTCCGCAGACGTAGAGGCGCCCGTCCAGCAGGAAGCCGAGGTCTCCCGTGACGAGCCGCCGGCTCCCGTCCAGCAGCGGGACCGGGTGAGGGCTGCCGTCCACGGTCCAGTACTGGTCGACCACGCCCGGTCCCCGGACCCGTATCGAGCCGATACGGCCGTCGGCCAGCGGCACTCCGTGGTCGTCGGTGACGGTGACGTCGGTGTTGGCGATCGCCGTACCGCAGTCCACGAAGGTCCGGCCGCCGGCGCCGTCCTGAACTTCCTGGACGGACCCTTCCTCGAGCGCGGTCCGGTCGACGGTGACACTGCGGTAGTTCTCGTCGTGGCGTCCCAGCGTGACCCCCAGGGTGGCCTCGGCCAGCCCGTAGGAGGGAGCCATCGCCGTGGGCGGCATCCCGTAGGCGGCCGCGGACGTGGTGAAGCGCTGCAGGGCTTCGGCGTCGATCGGCTCGGCGCCGTTCACGGCGAACCGCAGGGAGGACAGGTCGTAGCGTGTGCGGCTCAGGGTGAGGTAGCGGTGGGCCAGTCCGTAGGCGAAGTTGGGGGCGACGGTGGCCGCCGCGCGGTACGTGGTCAGCGCTTCCAGCCAGGCGCCCGGCCGGGCGCTGAACGTCTGGGTGGCCATGGTGCAGGCATGGTGGCCGTGCACGATGGCGCCGGTCAGGAAGATGATGCCCATGTCGTGAAAGAGCGGGAGCCAGGAGACGAAGGCATCGCCCGGTGTCATCCCTCCCGCGGCGAAGCACTCGGCGGAGTTGGCGACGATCTGGCCCTGGGTGACGGCGACGGCGCGCGGCAGGGCGGTCGTGCCGGAGGTGAACTGCAGCAGGGCCGTGTCGTGGGCATCGGGCAGCGGAAGCGGCCCGCCGGGGACGCTCACGGCCAGGGACGGGAAGTCGGCCACGGGGACGGAGAGTCTGCCCTCTAGGGCGGTGGCCGTGTGCGGGTCGGTCACCAGCAGCGAGGCGTGCGCCGCCGTCACCCTGCGTTGGGCCGGGTCGTGCAGGTCGGTCGTGTCTCCGGTGCGCGGGGCGGGCAGGACGGTGACCGCCGCGCCGGCCCGCCAGATCCCGTACAGCGTGGTGATCAGGTCCAGCGAGGTGCGGCCGAGTACACACACGCGATGCCCCGGTCCGACGCCGTACCGGTGGCGCAGTACCCCCGCGACGACCTCGGCCCGGGTGCGCAGGTCGCCCAGGGAGACCGAGGTGGGGCGCAGTTCGTCGTCCAGGACGGTCAGCGGCCGGTCGTGGGGCTGCACGGCCAGGCGTTCGACGATCGACCGGTCTGTCATGTCTGTCACGGGGTGGTCTCCTCTGTCAGTGGGCGAGCCAGTGCCGCAGTACGTCGAGATCGTCCGGAACGGTCAGGGGCGCGGGACGCCCCAGGAGCCCGACGGTGAGGTCGTCGCCGATCTCATGCAGCAGGTCGGGCGCCCCGGACAGGCAGGCCAGCACGAGCCGGCCCGAGAAGAAGCCGGCGATGAACTCCAGACAGTGGCTCTGCGGGTCGGGGTCGGGCAGTACCCCTGGGTGATCCGGGCTGAGCGACAGGCCGAGTCGTTCCCACAACGCGTCCGAGTGGCCGAGGTAGTTGAAGAGCAGGGGGGCCGGGGCGACGCGCAGGCCGGGGTCGGCGCCGAGGGTGGCGAGCAGTTCGTAGTGGTTTCCGGAGGCTGGGGTCCGGCGGCGTTTCTCGCCGACCGCGGCGGCGGCCTCGTGCAGGGGCAGGTCGGGCAGGGCCGGAACGTCCAGGGGCCATCGGGTGGCCAGGCGGCCGACGATGCGGGCCGGGTTCAGCGCGCCGGACGGCACATCGCGGCCGTGCGAGTCGACGTCGACGCGGACCGTTCGTCCGCCGCCGCGCCGGGCGACGGCGCGGGCGATGGCGGCGAGCAGCGTGTCGGGGACGGCTGTCGTGCGGACGAGTGCCGCGCCGGCTTCCGCGTCGAGTGCGATGAGAGCCGGCTCGGCCGGCTGGGGATCGTCCATCGCCGGCGGTGCGGGGGCGGCTTCCAGGGCCAGCCAGTGGGCCAGCTCGCCCCGGACCTCTGGATCGTCGGCCCGGGAGCGCACGAGCTCGGACCAGGCGGCGAGTGAGTCCGCCGCGGCGAGGGCGGCCTCACCGGTCGCTTGCACCTGGCGGTAGGCGGAGACGAGGTCCTCGCACAGAATCCGGCAGGAGTAGTTGTCGCAGACCAGCCGGTTGACGACGATGAGCAGCTGCTGGCGTCCCCGCTGCTGCAGAGCGGCGACGCGCAGCAGCGGAGCGGCCGCGATGTCGATGGAGGACTGCAGGCCGAGGCTGACGTCCCTGATGGTCTGTGCGACCGTCTCCGCTGCGGCTTCGGTGAGATCCACCCAGGTCAGCGGTACCTCGATTCGGTCCATCGGCGTGATGTGCCCGGTGTGGCCCCGCTCCCCCGCGGTGAAGGACAGGCGCAGTGCTTCGTGGTGCCGCAGCAGGGTTCGCAGCCCCACTCTGAGCGCGGTCCGGTCCAGAGGTTCGGCGATGTCGAAGAGCAGCACGTAGTTGTGTTCCTGCGGGTACTTCCACTGCTCGAGCAGGACCTGTTGCCGGGGCAGCAGGACCATGTCGCCCTCGTGCGGCGGGCGGGCATCGGGGACGGCCGGGCGTGCGACGGAGGCGAGCGCGGCCACGGTCTGGTTGGCGAAGAAGTCCCGGGGAGAGATCACGAGCCCTGCGGCGGCTGCTCCGGCTATCACCTGCATGGCCAGCAGGGAATCGCCTCCCAGCCGAGTGAACTCCGTGGTGGGGGGCACCGTTTCGATGCCGAGCACCTCGGCCCAGATCCGGCTGAGTGTCCGTTGCGCGACGTCGGTCGTGGCCGCGGCCGGGAAGGTGTCGGGGGCAGTGGCCGGCAGGGGGCGGGTCCGGGCGGAGCCGCCGGCCTCGGCGCGGCGCGGGGCCGCGCCCTGCCATGCGCGGTCCTCCGCCGCCAGGCCTTCCACCAGCTCCACGTAGAGCCGGAACATCCGGTCGAGGTCGTCCGCCTCGAAGAGTTCGTCGATCGAGTCCCAGTTCAGGACGAGCTCTCCGTCGTACTCGAACACCTGGTGGTCGATATGGACCTGGGGGGTGTGCACGATGCTGTCGACCATCGTTCCCAGGGCGTCGGCCGCCTGTCCGAAGTCGGCGCCCGCGGAGTCGAGGGCGCTGGTGAAGACCACCGGAATCGTGGCCCGTTCGGGGCCGTGCAGCCGTGCCAGTTCCCGGAGCACCCTGATGCCCGTGAACTCGTTGTGGTCGAGGTCCGTGGCCAGCCGGGTCTGGAGCGTCCTGACGCGTTCGGCGAAGGGCGCCGCCGGATCGACGGACACGGCCAGCAGGCTGGTGGCGGTGAAGTCGCCGATGATGTCGGCGATCCGGGCGTGCAGCGGAGGACGCTTGTTCACGGTGACGTTCAAGGTGAACGGGTCCCCGTCGGACCATGCGTTCAGCGTGTCGGCGTAGGCGGTGGCGAGGGCGGCGGACGGGGTGAGGCCGTGCTGGGCGGCCCGGCGTCGCAGGGCCTGGAAGGCGGCGGCGGGCAACCGGTGGGTGCGGCGGGTGAAGTGGGGTTCGTCGATGTCCGCGGGGTCGGCGGCCAGGGGAAGGCGGGGGGCCGGCGGCAGGTCGGCGGCCCGTGCCGTCCAGTAGTCACGGGCGCGGCGGTAGCGAGGGCTGTTCTCCGCGTCGTCCATGGCGCGCTGGTAGTCCCGGAAGGTCAGCTCGAGTTCCGGCCAGTGCCGGTCGGGGTCGGCGTAGCGTGCGGCCAGTTCGGTGAGGAACACGGCGACCGTCCCGCCGTCCGCGATCAGCAGGTCCAGGGTGATGTGGAGCCGGCTGGATCCGTGGAGCCGGCTGACTCGGACGTCGAAGAGCGGCGCCCGGCCCGGGTCGAAGATCGTGGTGCTGCACTCGCGGCGGACGCGGGCGAGTCCGGCTTCCGCCTCGGCCCGGCCGAGGGAGCGCAGGTCGGTCACCGCCACCGGGTAGGGCGCTGCCTCACGCTGCACATGCCACTGGCCGTCCGGCCCGATGGCGGCGCGCAGCATGTCGTGGCGTCGCACCATCCCGTCGACGGCCGCGGACAGGCGTCCGGGATCGAGGTCCGGCGCGCTCAGCTCGACGTAGAAGGAGGCGGCGACGTTGCCCAGGTCGAAGAAGCCGTTGCGGCCGAGGAGGTAGGCCTGTTGCAGATCGGTGAGGCGGAACGGGGTGAAACGGTCCTCCGGGGCGGGAGTGATGGGAGCGGTCTCCACCGGCTCGAGACCGGTGCGGTGCTCCGGCTGCCGGTCGCGTACGAGGGCGGCGAGTCCCGCGATCGTGGGGTGGGCGAACACCTCGGCGACGGTGATGTCGATGCCCGCGTGGCCGACCGTTCTGACCAGGTGCACGGCGAGCAGCGAGTCGCCGCCGATGCGGAAGAAGTCGTCGTGCACGGACACCCCTGCCAGGCCCAGGACCTGCTGCCAGGCGGTGGCCAGTGCCTGCTCGACGCTGTCCGCGGGTTGCGCGTCCCGCGGTGTGTGGGGGTGTCCGCCGTCTCGGCCGGCGGTCTCGCGGAGACGGGCCGTGTCGACTTTGCCGTTCGCGGTGAGCGGGAGCGCGGACACGACGAACACGTCGCTGGGCACCATGTAGGACGGAAGGACCGTGCGGGCGTGCTGGATGAGCCGGGCCGGAAGAGCGGCGATCCGCCGTGCCCGCAACGGTGTGTTGGACATGGCCCCGGCCTCGGTTGGGTCGCCGAGAGCGAACGCGTAGGCCCGGACCGCCGTTTCGGCGTCGTGCGGGGTCAGGGTGAAGACCGCGTCGAAGGTGCCGGGCGCCGCCTGCGGCCGGTAGAAGAACTCGCAGGCGTATCCGTGCCGGCCGGCCAGGTCGAGAAGGTGCGCGGGGGTGAGAGACCGGTCGGTGCCGGTCCGCGGCCGCACCGCGTCGCCGAATTCGGCGAGCGGCAGGTCTGCCGTCGCCGGGTCGCGCAGGTGTGCCGCCCAGGCGCCGTCGTGCTGGAGACGCTCGTTGGGTACGCCGTGCAGGCAGACCGACGGGAGCCGGCGGCCGAGGGTCTGTTCGAGCTCGGGCAGCGTGCGCGTGCGGTCGGTCCACCGTAGGGCGGGGGGAAGCTCGCGGGCAGCGCCTGCTTCGTTGAACACCACGACGTCGTAGCGGTAGTCGGCCATTTCGGTGTGCGCGTTCCCGGGCCGCGGCAGGACCGTGGCCGGGCTGCCGAGTTCCGACCAGAACAGGCCGGGCGCCACGACCAGCTCGCTCTCGGTCAGCTCCCGTTGTTCCACCCGCCACAGCAGGTCCCGGACCACGTCCCGCGGTCCGGCCTGTGCGCGTTCGACCGCCACGTGGAAGGGGCGCAGTTGGCGCAGGTCCCGGACGTCACCCAGGTAGACCACCCCGCCGGGACGCAGCGCGGACAGTGCCGTGCGCACGGTGTCCAGCAGGTACTCGGCGGAGGGGAAGTACTGGGCGACCGAGTTGACGACGACGCAGTCGAAGTGGTCGCGCGGTATGCCTGCGAGGTCCGTCGCCTCGCGGTGCAGCAGGGTCGCTCTGTCGCGGGTGCCGTCCTGTTCGAGGCGCAGCGCCAGGTCCTGGAGCGTACGTGCGGACAGGTCGGTCCCCACGTACTCCACGCATTCGGGCAGCAGGCGGGTGGCGATCAGCCCGGCTCCGCATCCGATCTCCAGGACCCGGCGCGGGCGGTGGGCGAGGACGCGGCGCGCCGTGACGTCGGCCCAGTCGGCCATGTCCTCGTCGGAAATCGTCCGGCCGGTGAAACTGTCGGCCCATCCGGCGGTCTGCGCCGAGGTCCCGCTCCTCAGGGAGTCGAAGACCTGCTGCCAGTCGGCGACCTGCGCGCGTGCCGCCTCCTGATGGTCCGGGGCGGTTTCACCCCGGGTGGTCACGAACGCCAGCAGCCGGTTGCCCTCCGCGACGGCCACCGCCTGCTGCACCTCGCTGTGCCCGGTGAGGGTGTGCTCTATCTCTCCGAGCTCGATGCGGTAGCCGTTCACCTTGACCTGGCCGTCGTCACGGCCGAGGAATTCGATGGTCCCGTCGGGGTGGTAGCGGCCGCGGTCACCGGTGTCGTAGAGGCGCTCGCCGGTGTGCGGGTTCACCACGAAACGCTCGCCGGTGCGCTCGGCGTCCCGCCAGTAGCCGCGGGCGAGTCCGATGCCGCCGATGAAGAGCCGGCCCGTCACCCAGTCCGGGCACGGCCGCAGGTGGTCGTCGAGGACGTGGAAGGACTGGTTGGCCAGCGGCTTGCCGTAGGGCACCGATTTCCAGCCGGGGGCAGGCGTGCCGATCGGGTGCCAGATCGACCAGATGGAGGCTTCCGTCGCGCCCCCCAGGCTGATGATCTCGATGGGAGCGGCCTTCTGTGCCCGGATACGGTCCGCCAGGCCGATCTCGATCCAGTCACCGGACATGAGGACCAGGCGCAGGGGCTCGAGCGCGTCGCAGGCGGGCTGCGCCTCGGCGTAGGTGGTGTACATCTGCATCAGGGCGGGGACCGTGTTCCAGATGGTCACCCGGTGCCGGGTGACCAGCTCCGCCCAGCGCTGGGGGTCCCGCCCGGCGTCGCGCTCGGGCAGGACCAGTGCTCCTCCGGCGGCGAAGACTCCGAAGAGGTCCCACACGGACAGGTCGAAGCTGAGCGACGACAGGCCGAGGACCCGGTCGTCGGGTCCGGCGCCGAACCTGGTGTTGATGTCCCGGCAGGTGTTGGCCGCTCCGCGGTGGTCGATCATCACGCCCTTGGGTTCGCCGGTCGATCCCGAGGTGAAGATGACGTAGGCGAGGTCCGTGGCGCTCTGGACGTCCTCCAGGGGGCCGTCCGTCTCGTGCGACCACGCGCCCGGGTCCGTGACGTCGAGCACGGTGAGGCCGGGGGGCCATTCCAGCCGGTCGCGCACAAGCGTCTGGGTCAGGACGATGCCGGCCTCGCCCAGGGCCAGGAGGCGGTGGATGCGGTCGGGAGGAAGGGATGCGTCGATCGGGAGGTAGGCGGCGCCGGAGTAGAGGACTGCCAGGGCGGCGACGGCCTGTTCCCAGCCCTTGTCCATCACGACGGCCACCAGCCGGTTCGGGCGGGCTCCCGCGCGGCGCAGCCCGCGGCCGATGCGGCAGGCCGTCCTGTCCAGGTCGTCGTAGCTGAGGGTCCGTTCCGAGGTGATCACTGCCGGCTCGCGGCCGCGGCGCTCCAGGGCCGTACCCAGTCGGTGCAACAGCAGGTCCGGAGCCGCCGTCGCCGTCCGATTGACCCGTCGGCGCACGTCCAGTTGGCGATCGGGCAGGGGGACGGTCGCCCGCTGCTCCCATGCCTCGTCGCTCGAGGCCAGCTGCCGCACGAGGTCCCGGTAGGCCGTGAACATGTCGTCGAGCAGCCCGGGAGCGAACGCGTCGTCGACGGAGTCCCAGGTGATGTGCAACTCGCCGCGGTACTCGAGAGTGAGACATTCCAGGGTCAGCTGGGGCGCCTGCGCCAGCGTGTAGTTGATGCCGCGCAGCCAGTCGGGGTCGAAGTCGTCGCTGAATCCGGAGCCGACGAAGGTCGAGAAGACCACGGGGGCGACCGCGGTCCCGGGCCCCGACCGGCGTGCGAGTTCCCGCATGACGCGTATCCCGCTGTATTCGCTGTGGTCCAGGTCTTCCCACAGCTGTGCCTGCAGGGCGGCAACGCGTTCGGTGAACGGCCTGCCGCCGTCGGAGCGGACCTCGAGCAGCGTGAGTGTCGTGAAGTCCCCGATCACCCGTCCGACCTGCTCGTGCACGGGCTTGCGGTTGTTCACGGTCAGGTTGACGGTGAAATCGGGGGACTGCGACCAGCGGGCCAGCACATCGGAGTAGGCGCCGGCCAGAGCGGCCGAAGGGGTGAGCCCGCGCGCGGAGGCGCGGGCCCTGAAACTCTGCCACTGCGGCGCGGAGAGGGTGTGATGCCGGCGGTGGAAGCGCGGCGTTCCGATGGCGGCGAGCGGCCCTGCCAGCGGTAGTCGGGGCGCGGCCGGCAGACTGTCCAGCCGGTCGGTCCAGTACGTGCGTGCGCTCTCCTGCCCGTCCGTGTGCTCCGGGCCGGTGACGGCGCGCTGGTAGTCACGGAAGTTGAGACCGGTGACCGGCCACTGCCGCTCCGGGTCCTCGTAGCGCCCGGCGAGTTCCTCGACGAGCACCGCGAACGAGGCGCCGTCGCAGATCAGCAGGTCCATGCCGAAGCACAGCAGGGTCCGTCGAGGGTCGAGTCGCGTGGCATGCACGTCGAACAGGGGCCACGTGTGCACATCGCGCCGCTTGGCCGTCGCCGCGGTGCGCAGCGCCTCAAGACGTTCCTGCTGGTCCGTCGCGGACAGCGAGGAGAGGTCTTCCCTGACGACGGTGAAGTCGGGCACCTCGGGCAGCACCTGCTGGCGCCCGTCGTCGAGGATGACCACGCGGAGCATGTCGTGGCTCGCGACAGCGGCGCGCAGCACCCGCTCGAAACGGTCGACGTCCAGCTCCGTGGTGTCCAGTTCGACATAGAAGGAGGCGTCCACGTTGCCGAGTTCGTGGCCGGATTCCCTGCCGTGGAGGTATGCCTGCTGAACGTCGGTGAGGTCGAACGGATCGCAGCTGCGCTCGGGATCGGCGAGTGCCTCCGGCGTGGGGCGGTTGTCGGGGTTCGGCGCGGCGGCGTCGAGGAGCAGCTCGGTGATCTCCGGAACGCGGACCCCTGTGGTCAGAGTGGCCATGGGCACCCGCACGCCGAAGGCGGCATCGAGCACCGTGCTGATGAGGGCCGCCTGGAGTGACTCGACCTGCAGTGGCGTCTCCTCGGGCACGTCGGAGGCCGGGAGGCCGGTGACCGCCGCCAGCAGATCGACGAGGCCGCCGCCGATGAACGCCCGCCGGTCTGCCGCCGGGCCGCTCGAGTCGATGCCCTGGGTCATCGTCTCGACGGCGCGCTCGATCGAAGACTCCGAAGAATCGCCCATTTTCCATTCCTCCTTCGAGGCCGGGCCGAGGGGCCGAACCTGCTGAATGAACGTCACCGGTAGAGGTGCGAGACGAGGCGTGTGATCGGCGCTGCCGCGTAGGGCGGGTACCAGGGCTGCTGCCAGGGCGCGAGTCTTTCCGTTGAACCCGGCTTTAAGTCAACCCTGTTCCGAGCTGATACCGGCCGGCAGCGCGAGCACGCTGCCCGCGCACCGCGAAAAAAGTGCGCCGGAGGGCTTGACCTTGGAGTCGACTCCAAACTTTACGCTCGCCCAGTTGGCACAAGTCCCCATCAACAGGCAGGTGATCAAGGGTGAACGAGTTCGCTGCCTCGACCGGCGGCCATACGACTGTCCCGCCCGAAGCCGACGTCGAGTCCCGCCGCTACCGGGTGATATCCGGCTGTGTCGAGTGCGCCAGTGACCTGACGGCGCTGCGCCGCGTCCCCGGCGTACGTGACGTACGCGTGCTGTCCGCGACGGGCACCCTCGTGATCGAGGCGCCGCCGGTGCTGGATGACGCCGTGCTGCTCAGGACGGCGAACGCGTCCGGCCTGGTCCTCGAGCCCGCTCACACCGGCGGCGGCGCGGCAGAGGCGGCCGAACAGCCCGCGAAGCGGACCCGCTGGTGGCTGCGCCCCGAAATGATCATGCTCGAGATCGCTACCGTGCTCATGGTGGCGTCCGAGGTCGTGGCCTCCGCAACCCGGGCCCAGTCGATCGCCACCCTCCTCGCGTACGCCTGTGTGGCGGTCGGCATCTTCTATCCCGCGCGCACCGCCCTGATGATGCTCAAGGCCAAGCGGGTGTCCATCAACGTCCTGCTCGTCGTCGCGGTGGCGGGGGCGCTCTCGCTGGGCAAGGTGCGCGAGGCCGCCTGCGTCGTGGTGATCTTCTCGCTCGGCGTCGTGCTGGAGAGCTACGTCGCCGACCGGGCACGCAAGTCCATCCAGAAGCTGATGGACCTCAGCCCGGCCATGGCGGAACGGTTCTCCGCCGACGGCACCGTCGAGCGGGTCGAGGTCGAACGGCTCCAGGTCGGCGACGTCGTGCTGGTCCGCCCGAGCTCCCGGCTGCCCACCGACGGCACCGTGGTCCAGGGCGCGTCCTGGATCGACGCCTCCGCGATCACGGGTGAGTCCATGCCCGTGGAGGTCGAGCCCGGCGCGGAGGTGTACGGCGGGACCCTGAACGGCCATGCGGCGCTGCGGATCCAGGTCGCCAAGCCCTTCGAGGACACGGTGCTGGCCCGCGTCATCAAGGAGGTGGAGGAGGCTCAGCAGAACCGCGGGCAGGCGCAGCGGTTCGCCGACAGGTTCGGCACGATCTACACGCCGATCATGATTGCGCTCGCGGTCCTCATGGCCGCGCTCGGCCCGCAGCTGTTCGACATCTCCTACACCGACGCTCTCTACCGGGCGCTCGTCGTGCTCATCGTGTCCTGCTCGTGCTCCCTGGTGCTGTCCGTACCGGTCAGTGTCGTGTCCGCGGTGGCGCGGGCGGCCCGGGACGGCGTACTGATCAAGGGCGGCGCGTATCTGGAGCAGTTGGCCAAGCTGCGCTCCGTGGCCTTCGACAAGACCGGCACCCTGACGCTGGGCCGGCCCACTCTCCTCCAGACGCATCCGCTCGACGGCTGCGGCGAGACCGAGCTGTTGACGCTGTCGGCCGCCGTGGAGGCCGGGGCCACCCATCCGATCGCCGAGGCGATCGTGCGGGCGGCGCGGGAGCGCGGAATCGTCGTCACTCCGGCCGACGACGTCGAGGTCGTTCCCGGTGTGGGTGCCCAGTCCGTCGTCGACGGGGCGACGGTCGTGGTCGGCAGGGTCGGGGAACTGCGCGGCAGCCCCGAGGCGCAGGCCGCGCTCGACGCCGTCGAGGACGCCGGCGGTACTCCCGTCGCCGTCAGCGTGGACGGCCGCCTCATCGGGCTGCTGGGCGTCGCCGACGAACTGCGCCCGGAAGCGGTCACCGCGCTGAAGTCCCTTCGCCGGCTCGGTGTCACGCACACCACGATGCTCACCGGCGACCGGGAGAGAGTCGCCGTCGCGATCGCCGACAAGTTGGGTATCGAGAGCGTCCGTGCCCAGCTCATGCCCGACGAGAAGAGCAGGGCCGTCGCCTCGCTCAAGGAGTCCGGCATCACCGCCATGGTCGGCGACGGCGTCAACGACGCCCCGGCACTGGCCACCGCGGACGTCTCGATCGTCATGGGCGCTGCCGGCACCGACGTGGCACTGGAAATGGCCGATGTCGCGCTGATGGCCGACGACCTCAACAAGCTGCCCTACGCGGTCGCGCTGGCCCGTCGGGCGAGGCGCATCATCGCGCAGAACATCGCCCTGTCACTGGCCGTCATTCTGTTCCTGGTGGTCTTCGCGGTCGGCGGCAGGTTCACCCTCACGCAGGGTGTGCTGATCAACGAGGCCTGGGCCCTGGTGATCATCGCGAACGGGCTGAGGCTGCTGCGGCTGCACTCGTCCCTGCGGACGGCCGGCTCCATGACCTCGACGACCCCGCCGGCCAAGGCCACGGCCACGGCCCGAGCCGCGTCCGGCGACGCCGACTGCGGTTGCGGCCCCGGCTGCGGGACGCCGAAGCAAGAGGCCGTCGTGCTGCCCGAGCCGGCCGGCACCACGGACGGCTGCGGCGACGGCGGGTGCGGCTGCTCGTCGACGCCGGCGATCGGCACGATCACGTCGCAACGCCGTACGTGATCCCTTCCTGACCAGGAGCCCGACTGCAATCCCCCGGCAGTCGGGCTTCTACCTGCGGGCGTTGACGCTCGCCTTCACTCCCAGCGGGCGCGATGATCCGCACGAGAGCCGCGCTGGACAGCAAGTGCCGGCCTGCAGGCGGGGCGTCCGCGCCGGTGCGGCGGTGGCAGCCGGCAGCGTGCGCTCCGGCTGCCACCGCTTTCAGGCCGACTCCGCCGTTTGCGGCTTCCATACGCCGGGAGCCGGGTCCGGGCACTCCTGGCTGGGCAGTTGGCCGACCATCACCGCCAACTCGCCGTACAGGGCCGTGAGCCGTTCGACCTCCGTGCGGACCTCGTCCATGCGCCTGCGCAGGATCACGGCGGCGTCGCCGCACGGGCAGGTGCCCGTGTCCCGGATGCTGAGCAGGTCACCGATGTCGCTCAGGCTCAGGCCGAGCCGCTGGGTGCCCTGGATGAACTTCATGCGGTCGATGGCGTCGCTCCCGTACCGGCGATAGCCGGCGCCGTTCCGTGGAGCCTTGGGCAGCAGGCCGAGCCGCTCGTAGTAGCGGATGGTGTCCGAGGTGGTCCCTGCCAGCCGGGCCAACACCGCGACGGACATGCCCTGTTCTCCGGGGATCGTCGATTCCGCGTGCGTCATGTCTGGTTCTCCCCCATGGGTTCAGGCGGATCGCGGCAACGCTTCGTCCAGGTGCTCGGCACTTCGGTGGGCACCTGGTGCGTACCCGGCGTGCCTGGTGAACAACTCGGCCTGGGCCGTCATGCACTCGGCCCGAGGTCAGGGCACAAGCTCGGGCTCCTTCGATTCGGACGGTGCGGTCCTGGCGCGCCGCCGGCGGGTGAGGTAGGAGATCGGCACGATCGCGAGGCTCACGCCCAGGCCGATCAGCAGGACGGAGCCGCCCCACTGGGCTCCCCCGAAGACCAGGAGCACCACGTTCACCGCGCACAGGACCACGGCCAGGGGTCTGGCATACCCGCCCAGGCGGAAGCTGCCGGGCCGGCCGGCCGGATGCTTGCGCAGCACCAGGTAGGCGATGGGCAAGAGGACGAACACCGCCATGTAGCCGAAGTTGGCGGCGGCCACCACGTCCACCACGTTGGTACCGAAGACGACCAGCAGCAGCGCGATGACCACCGCGTCCCAGACGATGGAACCGACCGGCGCTCCACGCCTGTTGACCTTCCCGAAGGAGGCGGGCAGATGGCCGTCCTGTGCCATCTGGTAGATGGTCCGGGACGAGCCGATGATGAACGTCTCGGCTCCAAGGATGAGGACGGCGGTCAGGCCCAGCGGAACGAGAACTTCACCGGTCGTGCCCAGCAGGACATGTCCCGCGTTGGCGAAGACGTCGAACGGGTCCTGCTGGATGCCGTCGACGCCCGAGAGCGCGAACATCGCTGTCGGCACGGCGGCGAAGGCGACGAAGCAGATGACGGCGGATGTCGACATGACCCGCTTCATGGTGCGTTCGGGCTGCCTGATCTCCGCGCACACCGTGGAGGCCATCTCCGCGGCGTAGGCGGACCAGGTGGCGACGAAGCTCCACTTCGCGATGAGGGCCAGTTGATCCCACAGCCCGTCCTTCGCCCCGGTGTCAGCCGGCAGCGCGGAGGGGAACACCTGCGACAGGTCGGCGGCGTGGGGACGTGCCACCGGGGACAGGACGACCACCAGGACGACGGCCACCGCGACGAGGGCCAGCACGCTGTTGATCACTGTGGACAGCTTCAGGCCCAGCGCGGTGATGACGTAGAGGACCGCCGCGATCGCGAGCGCCAGCACGACGGGAGAAGCTCCCGGCAGCCACTGATTCCTGAGGAATGTCCCGGCGAGGATCAGGTTGACCGCGATGCCCGGGGTCCAGGCGAACCAGTAGCACCATGCGGAGAGGGCGCCCATCGTGGGAGAGCCCTGGGCGCGGACGCGGTAGGCGAACTGCGCCGTTCCGCCGGCTCGTTCGGGGAAGCGGGACGCGAGTTCCGCGATCAGCATGCACTGCGCGCCGCCGATGGCGGCGGTGGCGATCCACACCCAGATCGACACGTTGCCGAGTTCCGCGGCCATCGCCCCCAGCGACACGACGACCATGAGTGAGCCGCCCGTGGCGACCAGGACCGCGGTCATCCACGAGGAAGTGACGGGCAGGTGACTGCGGCCCGGAAACACGGAGGTTTCCGCTCCTGCGGCAGGTACACCCGATTTGGTCAGCACTGTTTCAGATCGCTTTCCGGGCAATTCATTGCTCCAGCCGGACTGGACGGTGATGAACCGTCGACCATTAAGCGGCGATGTTTCTGGAACAGGCACGGAAAAGGCGGCGCGCTCACTCTGCACGGCAACGGCAGCGAATGATTCGAGGCATCACAGAACGATGACTTCGATAACCCGTGATACTTCACGGTGACAGCGCTCGACGGCCAGAAAGCTAGACCACCACGATCGCTTGCGCAACCATACGAGCAGCTGGCCGAAATGAAACGGCCGAAAGGAAACGTGATGGCTGGAACTACCGCCTCACGCGAACACCCGGACAGGCCGCAGCGGGAACCCCGGATTCCCATCCTTCAAAGGAAGGAGGCACTCCCCCGGGGGGACCGCCCGACCTGGGGCGGACCCTGCACATTCAGGACAACCCATGGGCCCGGCGCGCCCGCGGCCGGAGCGCCGGCCCCATGGGTCACAGGCCCGACACCTGGGAGGGCCAGGGCTCCAGCTCGCAGCAACCGTCCTCCTCGGCCTCCTGGGCGGCGGCCGAAAACGGGCCGTCGGGACCCATGTGCGGGCAGTCGCACAGGGTCCGGCAGTCGCAGTCCAGGGTCTGGTCGATGAGCCGAAGCAGCTCGTTCAGGGCCACGATCTCACGTTCGACCTGTGACCGGCGGGCAGTGGCCACGTGGCGCCACACGCCGCCTCCGACCCCGTTGCTCTGCAGCAGTCCGGAGATCTCCGCGAGGCTGAACCCGATCCGCTGGCAGATCTTGATCGCCGACAATCGGTGCAGGACAGCGGGCGGATAGTGCCTGCGGCCGGCCACCTTCACACCCTCGGGGATCAAGCTGCATCGCTCGTAGTACCGCAAGGCGGAAGTGGCTATACCCGCTCTCCGCGCGACCTCGCTTATCGACAGCAACGTGTCGTCCATGAACTCCCCCGACAGTGTTGACTTGAAGCTGGCTTCAACGGCAACACTACCGTCCGAGAGATCAGCCATCCAGGCCTTGGCTCCAGACAGAAAGGGCAGGGCTGCCTTGCCCAGCTCGCGGTCAAAGGGCGGTTCGTGCGGCTTGCGCGGAGCGTTCACTTTCGCAGCGGCCGGCATATGGACATGGTCTCTCGAGGCACTCGGCTCGGCCCTCGAAAGTGCGCACGGCAACGCATCGACAAGCGCTCGGTTTAAGAACTCTCCGAACGGGGGAGCAAAAGTGACTGCTCTGAGGGAGTGACGTGGCTAATCTTCTGAAGAAGGCCTACAACGCAACATGGGGCAAGTACGTCTTCGCTGGGATGTACGACAAGTTCCTGTCTCACGTGGAGAAGCACGGCCTGGCGGAGAAGCGCGCCCAGATGCTCGCACCGGCATACGGACGCACGATCGAACTGGGTACGGGCACCGGCCTGAACCTGCGGCACTACCCGGACGCGGTCAGCGAGCTGATTCTCACCGAGCCCTACGCGCCGATGGTGTCCAAGCTGGAGGAGAAGGTCCGCGACGACCCGCGGCGCATCCAGTTGACGGTGGCCGGCGCGGAGCGTCTGCCGTTCCCCGACGACAGCTTCGACACGGTCGCGGCGGCGATGATCCTCTGCACGGTGCCCGATCCCGACGTCGCGCTGCGGGAGATCGAGCGGGTCCTCAAGCCGGGTGGCCAGTACCTGTTCCTGGAGCACGTGCGCAACCGTGACCCGCGCATCGCGCTCAAGCAGGACATCGTGCAGCTCGGCTGGTACTGGTTCGGCAACGAGTGCCACTGCAACCGGCCCACGCTCGACACGCTGGCGGACTCCTCGCTGGAGATCGCCGACCTCGACGAGACCAAGATGCCGGGCGCGTGGCAGTTCATCGAGGCGATGGCCATCGGCCGCGCCGTCAAGCCGCCGGAGGGCGCCGTCAAGGCCAAGGAGAAGGTGAGCGTGGGCAAGGCAGCGGGCAAGGACTCCAGCTGCGGCTGCTGACACCCTGTGCCCGGCGGACGCGGAGCTTCCCGTCCGCGTCCGCCGCCTTCCCGCTGACCGACGCTTCGAGGACGGCTTCAAGGACCTGCCTCCTCAAGGGGAGTGAGCAACACGCCGTGACACACCTCCTGACGGTCGCCGACGTCGCCGCCCGATCCGGCCTCAGGGCCAGCACCGTGCGCTACTACCACCGCCTGGGTCTTCTCACCGCACACGACAGGGCCCGCGGAAGCCACCGCCGCTTCGACGAAGCCGTTCTCGGCCGCCTGCGCTTCATTCGCTCGGCTCAACGGCTGGGCCTGAGCCTGGCGGAGATCACAGAGCTCCTGTCCGTACGCGACGGCGCACCCGGCTCCACGGCGGACAGCCTGCTGCGCCGGCACCTCGGCGCGCTGGACGCCGAGATGGTCCTGCTCCGAGAGCTCCGCCGGGAGATCACCGCACTGCTGATACGGCACGCGCCGGACTCCGCAGGCACCGTTCGCGTACGCGGTCCGGAGTGACGGCGGCACGCACAGCCACGGCGCATCGGCGGCACTTCCCCCGCCGGGCAGACAGAGCTCCCCCCAGCACACTCGGCCGAAGGCGGAACATCGTGCCCAAACGCAACTCACAGCCCGGCGTCGGCGTCACCGCCCTCCTGCTCGCCGCCGCCGCGGCCAGCGCGGTGCTCGCCGGTACCGCGACCAACGCGGACGACGCCGTCGCCCGCATTCTCTTCACCATCGCGCTCGCCACCCTCGCCGCCGCGTTCATGCTCGCCCGGTACCGCGACAGGCGGGCGCATCGGGCGCAGGGAGATCCCTCCCGTGGCGACCCCTCGAGCGGCGGCTGAGCAAAGCTGCCGGCGAAGCCGCAGGTGGTGGCGGGCGGCTCGCTCCGGGTGCAGCCGGATTTGACCTTCGAGACGACTTGAAGGCCTACCGTTTCTCCCGTGAGCACCATGCTGATCTCCCAACTGGCCGAGCGCACGGGCGTGCGCGCCAGCGCACTGCGGTTCTACGAGACCGTCGGTCTCCTCAAGGCCGACCGGAGCCCCAGCGGGTACCGAATCTATGACGAAGACGCGATGGAACGGCTCTCCTTCATCACCACGGCCAAGCAACTCGGCCTTCCCCTGGAGGAGATCGCCGACCTGCTGAGGGTCCGGGAAGCCGGAGACTGCACCGAAGTCAAGACGGAACTGCGTGCCCGCCTCGACGCACGCATCGGCGATGCCCAGCGGCACATCACGGGCCTGGGCACCTTCATCACCACTCTGCGCAGAGCGGTCGAGCATCTCGACCGGCTCCCTTCCCGAGCAGGCCCGTGCGACCCGGCCTGCGACGTGCCGACCGGCGTGGAGCGGGACGAGCCCGGTGACCCCGGGAGCGATACGGCTCCCGCCGACGGGACCGCACGCCGGCTCTCGCCCCCGGTGGCCTGCAGCCTGACCGATTCCTCGCGCATGGAGCGCACCGAGCGATGGCATCGCGTGCTCTCCGGGAGCACCGCCGAACCCATCGACGACGGACTGCGCCTGACCCTGCCCGTCGACCGCGCCGGCGCCTTCGCCGAGCTCGCGGTCGCCGAGCAACAGTGCTGCCCCTTCTACGACTTCCGCATCCACGTCGACGGCGCTCTGATGCGTGCGGAGGTCCGCGCGCCCAAGGAGGGCGCGACCATACTGGCCGAGCTTTTCGCCCCCACGTCCTGACGTCCCACCCGGCCTACCCGTCCCTCACGCCCCGCCCGTCCCAGAGAAGAGAACGCCCCGCCATGCTGGTAGCCCGCTCCGTCGTCCTGTTCGTCCTCGCCGCCCTCTTCGAGATCGGCGGCGCCTGGCTGGTGTGGCAGGGCATCCGGGAAAACAGAGGCGCGGTCTGGATCGGCCTGGGCGTCATCGCCCTGGGTGTCTACGGCGTGGTGGCCACCTTCCAGTCCGACGCGAACTTCGGCCGCATCCTCGCCGCGTACGGCGGTGTGTTCGTGGCCGGCTCCCTGGCCTGGGGAATGATCGCCGACGGCTACCGCCCCGATCGCTGGGACCTGGGCGGAGCCGCTGTCTGCCTCGTCGGCATGGCCGTCATCATGTACGCGCCCCGGCACCAGTAGAGGGGCCGGGGCTTCGGCCGGCCCCTCTACCGCGAAGCGGTGAAGCGGGCCCGCCACAGGTCGCGGAGCAGCGCGATCTCGGCCATGTGGTGGATGAATTCGAGGTTGGACCCCGCCAGGACGGAGATGAACGGATCGTCGGGGTCGGAGCCGTACGGGTACTGCGAGAAGCCGACCGTGTCGAGCTGCTCCTCGGTGACGGCGCCGACGCTGTCGCGCCAGCGGTCGATCAGGTTCCAGAACCGCTCGAGTGCCAGGGCGGCGGAGGGCGTGAAGTCGACCAGCAGCTTCGGGTCCTGGCGGCGTTCGCCGAAGGTCCACTCCCATTGGCCCGCGAAGCAGGAGTGCAGGTGCCCCAGCCGCCACGCGATGGTGGTGACCGGCACTTCGTCGGGCTCCGGCGTACCCGTGTGGGCAAGGATCTGCTCGACCCGCTCGACGCTCACGCTCCAGTCTTCGGCGATCTTGGCGACGGTCATGCCGTCGGCGGCCTGCCGGGCGACCTCGGCGTACTCGTTCGCCGGGATGTCCGGGGCGCCCTTGTCGATCAGCCACTCCCCCGGCCCGTACGCCCTGGGCGTCACCGCCTCGTCCCGGCGCCGGATCGACCAGCTGCCTGGCACCGGCTTCCACAGGTACTCCTCGTCGCCGAGCCCCGTCAGCCGCACCTCGGCCATCTCCCTGACCTGGTCGAACTGGTCGAGCAGCAGACCCAGTCGGTCCGTCCGCGCGCCGTGAGTCTCCATGACCGCCCCTGTGTCGTCGCGTCTCGTACCTCGCTGCGCTCAGGCGGAGGCTAACGGCTCACCTCACGGGGCGCGATCGATTTCCCCGCCCACGAAGCGGCCGGAGCGCAGGCGCCCCACCGGCACGATGACCTGGGATCCGGGCTTCGGTATCGGCCTTCCGCGCAGGTGGCGGCGTGGCCCGAACCGGCGGGTTTGGAGGTTCGGTGAACCTCGCCGTCGCAGGTAGCGGTTGATGCACGGCTATGGCGATCAATGAGGGATCATGGCCAGCTTTGGGATCGAAATTGCGCCAAAGCGCCCTAGAGGAGTCGTCAATTCCACCCAAACTGTTTCGGATCGGCAGCCGGCGACGGCCGCCCGAGGTTGTAGGTCGGCCGGGTTGGGCAAGTTTGGAGCGCCGCAGGAAGGGAACTACCCGGCGTTTTGACGGCCGTTGTCACGGCAGGGAGGGGCGGGGCGGGTGCGAGGCGCTGCTCCGGTGCGACGGTCGCGGCGTGCTCATGATGTCGCGGCGTGCTCATGCTCCCGAGGCGAGGTGCGAACGACAGGGGCGTGCCGCCTTCACCGGCCGGCCGCTCGTGGTTGTGGTCCGCACACCGATGCGGGCCGAGAGGGAGGAGAAGTCCCATGACAGTGCAGGCCGTCCGACTCCCCGGACTGTGGATGCCGTACCCGGCGAAGGTGAATCCGTACCTGCCGGCCCTGCACGAGGAGGCCGAGACGTGGGCGCGGGACATGGGCATGCTGGGCGACGGCGGAGGACCACCGGACCGCCGGCCGATCTGGACCCGGTCCCAGTTCCACGCCATGACCGTCGACCGACTGACCGCCTGCACCCTCCCCGATGCCGCACTCGCCGATCTCCGGATCAACCACCGGTTCAACATCTGGGCGCTGGCCTGGGACGACTACTTCGCCGCCGCCTTCAAACGGACGGGTGACCTCGCGGGCGCGAGCGTCTTCACCGCCCGGCTCCACGCCTTCCTGCGGCCGGAACCGGGCGCCCGGCTGCCCGAACCGGAGAACGCGGTCGAGAGAGGCATCGCCGATCTGCAGCCCCGGCTGTTCCCCCCGCGGCTCGCGCACTGGCGGCACGGCTTCAACCGGGCCCTGGCCGGATACATCGACGCGGGAGTCCAGGAGTTGGCCAACAGCCGCACCCGCCGGGTTCCGGACCTGATCGAGTACGCCCAGTTCCGCCGGGAAAGCTTCGCCGCCTACACCGCCCCGTACTCCGTCGAGCTCGCCACCGGCGCGCGGATACCTGACCGGATACGGCACAGCCGGACCGTCCGCGCCCTGCTCGACTCCTTCATGGACTACATGGGGCTGGCGAACGACATAGCCTCCTACCAGCGGGAAGTCCATGAAGAACACGACGTCAACAACCTCGTCGTCGTGCTCGCCACGTCCGTGGGCGTCACCATCCACGAGGCGGTGCATGCCGCCGTCGACCTGGTGAACGCCCGGCTGCGCCACTTCGATCACCTGCGACGGAGTGAACTGCCCCTGCTCGCCGAACGAGCCGGGCTGCACGCCGGCGAGCGAGCCGAGCTGGAGACATGGCTCCGCGGAGCTGCCGGCTTCCTGTCCGGCCTCCACTCCTGGTACACCGGGGCCCCCCGCTACGCCGCCGCGGACGGCCCGGCGCTCCCCGGGCAACGCACCTCCAGCCCGGCCGCGTCCACCTGAGAACCGCCGCGAGGGGGCCGACCCGTACTCCCGGGCAGCCCCCTCGGCCGTCATGCAACTAGCGTCCCCGCAGGAAGCGGCTCAGCCGCGCCCGCCACGAGACGCGGCGTTCAGGTGCGGCGCCCTCCGGCCGTGGGGGTGCTGGGGGCGTCGGGGGCAGTGTGCTGGCCGGCGGAGGCGGAGCCGGCAGCGAGGCCGGGATGTCATGGGTCCTCGGAGCACGGGAGGCGAAGCTCACCGGCAGCGCCGTCAGATGCCGGGCCCAGGTGGAGGAGCGCCAGGAGAGTTCGGACTCCGGGACGGCAAGCGTGATGTCCGGAAGCCGGGTGAGCAGGATGTCGATGCCGGTGTCGGCGATGACACGGCCGATGTCCTGCCCGGGACACTCGTGGGCGCCCGCGCTGAAGGACAGGTGCGCGCGGTTGTGGTGCACGGGGGTCGAGGGGTCGGGGCGGATCGCCTGATCGACGTTCCCCGCGGCCAGGCCCAGCAGGAGCATGTCTCCCGCCTTGATCTGCTGTCCGCCGAGGGTGGTGTCGCCCTTGGCCCAGCGGCCGGGGCACACCATCAGCGGCGGCTCGTCCCAGAGGACCTGTTCCACTGCTTCCGGCAAGGTCATCTGACCACCGGCCAGGGACCCGCGGAACCGCGGGTCGGTGACCACCATCCGCAGGACGTTGGACATGAGGTTGGCGGTCGTCTCGTAGCCGGCGAGCAGGATGAGCCGCAGGTGGTGCAGCACCTCCTCGTCGGTGAGGCCGGCCGGATGGGCCATCAGCACGGATGCGATGTCCTGCCCGGGACGGGCGCGCTTCTCGACGACCAGCTGCTCCAGGGTCTCCAGCACATAGGCGTTGCTGGCGAGCGACGTCTCCGTGCCCTTGAACAGGTCGCGGGCGGCGTGCACGAGCTTGGGGCCGTACTCGTCCGGCATTCCGAGCAGGTGGGTGAGCGCGAGCATGGGCAGGTGCTCGGTGAACTCGCCGACCAGTTCCGCCTTGCCGCCCTCGCAGAATCCGTCGATCAGCTGGTGTGCGAGGCGGGTGATGTGGCGGCGGACTCCGCGCTGGTCGAACTGGTCGAGGCTGGCCGTGACCGCGCCGCGCAGGCGCTGGTGCTCCTCGCCGTCGGCGCACACGCAGTCCGGACGCCAGCCGATCATCGGCACGAGCGGCGAGGTGGCGGCGTCGATCTCGCCGCTCTCCCAGCCGTGCCAGACGCGGGGGTCGCGGGAGAACTGGGTGGAGCGGCCGGCCACGTCGCGGTTCTCGAGATACCCGAGGACGAGCCAGGCGCGGACGTCGCCGTCGAGCAGGACGGGCGCCACCGGACCGTGGGCGGCGCGCAGCTCCTCGTACAGTCCCATGGGGTCCGTCACGGCGGCGGCGCTGTCGAGCCGGGTCGCTCCGCCGGCTCCTGCGGCGGCGTGGGCCGGGCAGCCCGGGGGCGGGGTGAGCCCGTGCTGCGGGGTGGTGTGTTCGGCCGGTGGGACGGTCATACGGGCTCCTGGGCGGCGGCGAGGGTGCGCAGATAGACCATCAGCGAGAGCAGGGCGTCGCGGCAGGACGCCCGGTCACGTGCGTCACAGGTGACGATGGGCACGGATTCGCTGAGGGCCAGAGCAGTGCGCAGGGCGGGTATGGGGTGCTGCGGGGCCTCGGGGAAGGTGTTGACGGCCACGACGAAGGGCACGCGGCGGTCTTCGAGGCGGGTGATGACCTCGAAGCAGACGTCGATCCGCCGTGTGTCCACGAGGACGACGGCGCCGAACGCGCCTTCGAAGATGCCGTTCCACAGGAACCAGAAGCGCTCCTGTCCCGGCGTCCCGAAGAGGTAGAGGATCAGCTCCCGGTTGATGCTGATACGGCCGAAGTCCAGGGCGACGGTCGTGGTGTTCTTGCCTTCGGCTCCGGGATTGTTGTCGATCCCGACACCGGCCTGGGTCATGGTCTCTTCGGTGGTCAGCGGCGGGATCTCGCTCACCGACCCGACCATGGTGGTCTTGCCGACGCCGAAACCGCCGACGATCACCACCTTCACTCCCCTGGCGCCGTGGGGCAGCAGCACGTCGGTGCCGCGGGGGCCGGCGGAGGGTGCTTCAGAGCTTACGTAGTCCATGGATCACCGCCTCCAGAAGGCCGAGTTCGGGGTAGGACGCGACAGGAACGGGAGCGGTGGCCTCGACACGTTCTCCTTCGACGAGTTCGGATAGCAGCACCGTGACGACGCTGAACGGAAGGCTGAGGTACGCCGAGATCTCGGCCACCGAGAGCGGGTAGCGGCACATGGAGAGGATCGCGGCCTGCTCGGGCTGCATACCGGGTTCGGGTGCGGACCTCGCCGCGACGAGGGTGACCAGATTGAACGTCTTCGCCGCGGAACCCTGGCCACCGGTGATGACGAAGAGCGGCACGGGACTGCCTTCGTCCCATCTGTCCTGGCTCTCTGACGTCACATCGCCCGCCCGACGTCATCGCGGGGCGGGCTGGTCATGTGCTGGCCGATCCGGACCACCAGTGTCCGCATACGGTCGCCCAGCAGCCCCGCGTCCACCTCCTCGTCGGCCAGCACCGCGAGATAGGCCCCGGGTCCGGCCGCCATCAGGGAGAAGTAGCCGCCGTCGACCTCGATGCCGACCATCCGCGTCGAGCCGTCGCCGTGCGGGAATCTCTGCGCGATGGCCTTCGCCAGGCTCTGGATGCCCGAGCAGGCGGCGGCGATCGCGTCGGCGGTGTCGGGCTCCGTCTCCGCCTGGCCGATGCTCAGACCGTCCGACGACAGGACGACCACGTGCCGCACGTACGGGACGCTGGACGCGAGCTCCTTGAGCATCCAGTCAATGTTGGGCAGTGGCTGCATGTTACTCACCCTCGTCTGATGGCTCGCTGTGTTCCGTGGCAGGTTCGGCGACCGCTCTCTTCTCGCTGTTGAACGCCTCCCACATCAGGCCCGGTTGCCTGTGCGTTCCGTTGGTTCCCGGGGAGGTGGCCGGAGCAGCCGGCGGATGGGGGGTGGCGCGGACGACCGGTTTCGGGACCGGAGACTCGCGTCGCCGCTGCGGGAGGCCGTTGAGGGTCGCCTTGACCTCGACGGGCTCGTCCGGCGCGGCGGGGGCCGGCGGCGTCGGCCGCGGCAGGATCGGTCCGGCCGTGTGCTGCCGCGCGAGCGGCTGGGCGTTCGGGACGGGCTGCTGCAACGTGGTGATCAGGCTCCTCGGAACGAGCACGACCGCCCGGACGCCCCCGTAGGCGGAGGTGCGCAGGTCGACGTCGAGGCCGTGCTCACGGGCCAGCCGGCTGACGACGGCCAGGCCGAGTTGTGTCACCTCGCCGAGGCCGGCCAGTTGCATGCCGGACGAGGCCTGGGACATGACGCGGTCGACGCGCTGCCGGACCTCTTCGGTGAGTCCCACCCCCCGGTCCTCGATCTCGATCGCGATGCCCGAGGGCACCTCGCTCGCGGTCACGTCGACGGGGGTGTCCGGCGGGGAGAACGTCGTGGCGTTGTCGAGCAGTTCGGCGAGCAGGTGGATCAGCGGCTCGGCTCCGGGACCGACCACGGCCACCTCGGTCACCGACCGCAGCTTCACGCGGGGATAGTCGACGATGCGCGACATGGCCCCCCGCAGGACGTCGTAGAGCGGGATCGCCTTCGACCACTGCCGCCCGGGCCGGGCGTCGCCCAGCACCGCGATGCTCGCCGCGAGGCGGCCGATCAGGGCGTTGCGATGGTCGATGTCCTGCAGGCCGTGGGAGACCACGACGTCCGTACCGTGGAGGATCTGCATGGCGCGGAGGTCCTTGGCGAGCTGGTGCACGATCGCCTGGACCCTCCGCGCGATGGCCACCAGCGCCCGCTGCGCGGAGTCCCGGGTGTCCTCCTCGGCCTCCACGGCTTCCAGGAGTGTCCGCAGAGCCTCCCGGAGCGCTTCGGTGAACTCGCTGTCGAGGTGTTCTCCGAGCCTGACGGACTGCAGGATCTCCGAGGCGGGGTCGCCCTTCTTCAGCCGGGCCACCGCTGCCGGGAGAAGCTCCTCGGCCAGCCACACGGTAGTGGCCCGCTGGTCGGACAGGCGCCCGAGCAGCGCGGCTTCGCGCTGCGCGTAGTACGCCTGCGCCGCGGCGCCCGCCTGTGCGTAGCGGGCCGCCTCCGCCGCGCGGGTCCGGCGCGCGATCTCAGCCGAGGTGATGACCGTCAGAACGACCGCGGCGAGGCCGCACCAGGCGACGGATGTCCGTGTGTGCGCAGGGACGAAGATCAGCGCCATGGCGAAAGCCCCGGCCAGGGCGCCAGGAGGTATGAGCCACTCCAGAGCCACTGCACGTGGCCGGGCTCCGGAAGATGAACCTGCACGAACCATCGAGGGGTCCTAAACAGTCTGGAATGAGTGGGCTGAGGTGACGCGGTGCGCCGACGGGAACGGAGTGGGATTCATTCGGCCGAACACACGTCTCCGGTGAATTCCCCCGACGTTCGCTTCGAGATCGCGTCAATGGGTCACGCCTCTTCGCGGGGTCGGTTCCGTCCGCACGCACACAGCATTCGATTACTCGCTGTGAGCGCAGCGCGACATGTGGAGGGAGCATAGTCAGTTGGGGTTCGCCATGTGACCTTGCTGAAAGCAGGACCTGCATTGACCGACCTGGGCTCACAATTCGATCGGCTGCGCAATTATCTGGACTGAAAATGCCGGGAATTGATCACATCGGACAGCCCACTGGTCACGACGCTCTCCAGCCCGGCGGCCGACCGCGGGCAGCAACGCGCAACGGGGGTGCGGCCGCTGGGCCGCACCCCCGCCGGTCGGGTCGCTTCGGGTCAGCCGGTGCGTACCGCCGTGACGGTGAAGCGTTCGACCTCGGCGACGTGGCCGCCGGTGGACGCGACGATCGTCAGCACCGGGTCGGCCGCTCCGGTGAACGAGACGGACGACTCCCAGGGCTGTCCCTTGCCGCCCGCCGAGAGGCAGCACGTGGCGCCCAACGGCCGTGCGGCGGAAGGCTGTCGCACCTCGACGCGGACGCTCTCGTCCACGCCGGTGATCCGCCCGCCGACCGTGGCCGGGGAGCGTACGACCGACCCGTACGCGGGCACGGTCAGGGAGAACGTGGTGTCGTCGGTGCCCACCACCTCCCAGGGGGCGTCGCGGCCGGTGCCGTAGCGCACGAGGTGGATGACCGCCGCGGTGCCGGTGGACTCCGTCCCGCTCAGCCCGACGCCGATCCGCGCCTCCCTCCCCTTGACGGACCGTGAGGTGATCCGGTCGATGTCCTTGAAGCCCAGGTACTGCTGGGTGAAGGAGAGGGCGGTCTGTTCGGCGTCGAGATGCCAGGGCTGGTGGCCGCCGGCGCGGTACTCGCTCTCCCAGCCCTCGGCCTGGGAGAGCGTGGCGAACGGCCACATCGGCTGGAGGCCGGGGAAGCCCGGCAGCGGCTCGCCGCGACCGGGCGCGGAAGCGGACGGGGTCGCGGTCGCGGTCGGCGACGCACCGGTGGTCGGGGCGGTGGGCGCGTCGGACGTGGGGACGCCCGGCGACGGCGAGGAGGCTCCCGGTCCGCCGGACGGTGACGCCGACGCGTCGTTGGAGCCGCCGGAGCCGGTGCAGCCGGTCAGTACGAGGGCGGTCGTGGCGGCCACGGCGACGAGCCGGGACGCGAGCCAGATGTTCATCGATCCCCCAGGGAGCAGGTGACGGCCGTCACACAGGCCGTACCGGACATCGTGCCACCCCGCCGACGGGTGATGCCGTGCACCCGTGGGCCGCCCCCGCCCGGAACCCGAGCCTCACCAGGGCTGACAGCCGTCGCGGCCACGAACGCCGGAAGGGAACTGCCCATTGACCTGACGACACAAAGGGGCGTTCCATGGACATAAAGGACACATAAGGCTGCGAACAGGAGGCGGCCCACCATGACCACTCACGCAGACATCGATCAACACCCGGACCTGGCCGAGATGCGTTCCCGCTTCGAGCGGGCCACCAGCACGCCGCGCGCTCAGGCCGTTGAGACACTGGCCCTGGTCACGGGCCTCTACCTGGCGGCCTCGCCATGGATCGCCGGCTTCAGCGGGCTGACCAGCCTGGCCGTGACCAATCTGATCACCGGAATCGCCTTCGCCCTGTGCATGGGCGGCTTCAGCTCGGCGTACGAACGCACCCACGCCATGGCATGGACGGCATGCGCCATCGGCGCGTGGACGATCGTGTCGCCCTGGGTCGTCGTCGGCGAGATGGACACGACGCGCAGCATCGTCAGCAACATCATCGTCGGTGCGGTCGCGTTGCTCTGCGGCCTGGCCATGGCCGCCACGGCCGGTGCGCGGGGCGGCACAGGCCGCCGCCGCGGCCCCGGACCCGTCAGCTGACAGGACGGCCGCCGCTCACTCACAGGCCCCGGCGAAGGAGCGCCGGGGCCTTGTCCTGCCCGCCGCGTGAAACGGACCGGTCACCCGCCGGGACCGATGCCGCCCTTGAGGCGTTCCAGGTCGGCGGGGCGGACCTGGATGACCAGGAGCGCGATCAGGGCGGCCACCACCGCGAAGATCGCGGCCATGATGAAGGCGGCGGAGACGCCGGAGGTGAGCACCTGGTCGCCCCAGGGCGGCGGCAGCTCACCGGTGCGCTGGAAGAAGAGCCGCTCGGCCGGGGTGGCCTCGGCCACGAAGCGCGGGATCTGATTCCTCGCCTCGTTTCCGCTGACCGTGCCGAAGACGGTGACCAGGATCGACAGCCCCAGTGATCCGCCCACCTGCTGGGTGGCGTTCAGCAGGCCGGACGCCGCGCCCGACTCGTGCGCGGGCACCCCGGAGAGCGCCATCAGCGTCAGCGACACGAACTGCATCCCCATGCCGAGGCTGAAGACCAGCATCGGCCCGAGGATGCTGCCCGCATAGGTGGAGTGGATGTCGGTCAGGGTCAGCCAGGCCAGTCCGGCGGCGGCCAGGGCGGCGCCGGTCACCATGAACGGCTTCGGGCCGTACTTCGGCAGCAGCTGGGACGCCAGGCCGGCCCCGACGGCGATGACCGCACTGACCGGGAGGAAGGCCAGGCCCGCCCGCAGCGGGCCGAAGCCCAGCACGTTCTGGACGAAGAGGGTCAGGAAGAAGAACATGCCGAACATGGCGGCGGCGAGCCCGAGCATCATGCCGTAGGTGCCCGCACGGTTGCGGTCGGCGAACATGTGCAGCGGTGTGATCGGCTGCTTGGAGCGCCGCTCGACCGCGAGGAAGGCCGCGAGCAGCACCAGCGCCGCACCGAACGAGGCCAGGGTGTACGTGTCGCGCCAGCCCTCCTGGGCGGCGCGGATGAACCCGTAGACCAGCGTGACCATGCCGAGTGTGGAGAACAGCGCGCCGGTGACGTCGAAGTGGCCGGGGCGGCGCTCCGACTCCTTGATCCAGCGGGGTGCGGCGACCGCGATGAGCAGACCGATCGGCACGTTGACGAAGAACACCCAGCGCCAGTCGAGCCATTCGACGAGCATCCCGCCGGCCAGCAGCCCGATCGCGCCACCGCCGGCGGACACGGCCGCGAACACGCCGAACGCCCGGTTGCGCTGCGGGCCCTCGGTGAACGTGGTGGTGATCAGCGCCAGTGAGGTCGGCGAGGCGATCGCGCCGCCGACGCCCTGCAGGGCACGTGCGGCCAGCAGCTGGCCGGAGTTCTGGGCGAGCCCGCCGAGCAGCGACGCCACCACGAAGAGCAGTACGCCGAACATGAAGACGCGCCGCCTGCCGAGGATGTCGCCGATCCGCCCGCCGAGCAGCAGCAGCCCGCCGAAGGTGAGCGTGTAGGCGTTGACCACCCAGGACAGACTGGTGGTGGAGAAGTGCAGCGAGTTCTGGATGTGCGGCAGCGCGATGTTCACGATGGTGATGTCGAGGACCACCATCAGCTGGCACGAGGCGATGACGAAGAGCGCCATTCCGTTCCCGCCGCCCCGGTCGGGGGCTGACGTCTGCACGGCGGGAGTCGGCTGCGGGGTCGTCATGGCGCATCGTGCCTCGGGGAGGAACGCCCTGTTCGGGGCCTTGGGACCTGATCGCGGACGGTGCCGTCCACCGTTCGACGTTAAGCCCGACGGGTGAAGCGTCACCAGTCGATCAAGCAGCGGTCGGGCGTCGGTCCGGCCGGGGGCGGGCCGGCTCAGGGCAGGACCGCCACCCCGTCCACCTCGACCAGGCACTGCTCGTCCCAGAGCCGTACGACCCCGACGACCGCCATCGCCGGGTAGTCCCGGCCGGCCGCCCGGCGCCAGATCCGGCCCAGTTCGGCGGCGTGGGTGCGGTAGTCGGCGACATCGGTGGCGTAGACGGTGACGCGGGCCAGGTCGTGGGGGGTGCCGCCGGCCGCGGCGAGGGCGGTGAGGAGGTTGCTCAGGGCGGTCTCGAACTGCTCGGGGAGCGTCTCGCCGACGACCTTGCCGCCGGTGTCGAGGGCGGTCTGGCCGGCGAGGAAGACCAGCCGGGAGCCGGTGGCCGTGACGGCGTGGGAGAAGCCGGTGGGCGGGGACAGCTCGGCCGGGTTGTGGCGGGACAGCGTCATGCGGACCTCTCCTCGGGACGGGGCTCCTCCGCGCGTTCCTCAGGGTGGTGTTCCTCGGGTCGGTGCTCCTCCGGGTGGTGTTCCCCGGCGTAGAGCTCCTTGGCGATGATCGTGCGCTGCACCTCGGTGGCGCCCTCGTAGATGCGGGGCGCGCGGACCTCGCGGTAGAGGTGTTCGAGGAGGTGGCCGCGCTGGAGGGCCCGGGCCCCGTGGAGTTGTACGGCCGAGTCGACCACGTACTGGGCGGTCTCCGTTGCGAGCAGTTTGGCCATCGCGGAGCGCTTGGGGACATCGGCGGCCCCGGCGTCGTACGCGGCCGCCGCCGCGTACACGAGCAGCCGGGCGGCCTCCGTGCGGGTGGCCATCTCGGCGACGCGATGGGCGACGGACTGCAGGTCGCCGAGCGGGCCGCCGAAGGCCCGGCGGCCCGACGTGTGGGTGACGGTCGCGTCCAGGGCGGCCTGCGCCATGCCGACGGCGAAGGCGCCGACGCTGGGCCGGAAGCGGTTGAGGGTGTTCATGGCGACGCCAAAGCCGCGATCGGGCGCACCGAGCAGGTCGTCGGCGCCGACCGGCACGTCGTCGAAGGTGAGCGCGCCGATCGGGTGCGGCGAGAGCATCTCCAGCGCGCTGCCGGACAGGCCGGGGCGGTCGGCGGGGACGAGGAAGGCGGTGATCCCGCGGGCCCCGGCGCCTTCGGTCGTACGGGCGAAGACGGTGTAGAAGTCGGCCTCCGGGGCGTTGGAGATCCACCGCTTCTCGCCGCTCAGCCGCCAGCCCCGGCCGTCGGGTGCGGCTTTCAGTGCGAGGGCGGCGGCGTCGGAGCCCGCGTCGGGCTCGCTGAGGGCGAAGGCGGCGACGGCCCGGCCCGCGACGACGTCGGGGAGCCAGCGTCCGCGCTGTTCCTCGGTACCCGCCTGGACCAGCGGCGAGGTGCCGAGGCCCTGGAGGGCGAGCGCGGTCTCGGCCTCGGTGCAGCCGTAGGCCAGGGACTCGCGGAGCAGGCACAGTTCGAGTGCTCCGGCGGTGAACAGACGTTCCAGCAGTCCCAGTTCGCCGAGGGCTTCGACCAAGGGGCGGTTGACGCGGCCCGCCTCGCCCTTCTCCGCGAGGGGGCGCAGCCGCTGGGCGGCCAGGGTGCGCAGTTCGGCACACCGGGCGGTCTGTACCGGATCGAGCGAGAATACGGGCATTCGTGCCCCCACTGAAGTCGGCGTGACGGCGGCCGGGTGACTCTGCCGGACGCCCCCGAAAAGCACGGTATCGCGAACTGTTGACTGTCGTCACCATCACGATACGCTCGTCTGGCGACGCCGACCCGACAGGGGGCGAACCATGGAGCTGACACCCTCGGCCCACACCGACACCTTCGCGCGCGACCGTCTGCCGCCCGCGGAGCAGTGGCCGGAACTACTCTTCGACCTGCCTTCGCTGCACTACCCGCGGCGGCTCAACTGCGGCACGGAACTGCTGGACCGCACGATCGAGCGCTTCGGCGCGGACCGCCCCGTCTTCCGCTCCGGCGGCGGCGAGGTCTGGTCGTACGGGGAGCTGCGCGGACGGGTCGACCGGATCGCGCACGTGCTCACCGCGGAGCTCGGGGTCGTCCCGGGCAACCGGGTGCTGCTGCGCGGGCCGACGACCCCGTATCTCGCGGCGTGCTGGCTGGCGGTGATGAAGACGGGCGCGGTGGCGGTCACCGTGCTGGCGCAGCACCGGGCCAGGGAGCTGGCGACGGTGTGCCGGATCGCCGCCGTCTCGCACGCGCTCTGCGATGTGCGGGCGGTCGACGACCTGGTCAAGGCGGAGGTGCCGGGGCTGCGGATCACCACGTACGGCGGGGACGCGCCCGGCGACCTGGTCCGGCTTGCGGACGCGCGGGCGGCGGAGCCGTACGAGGCGGTGGCGACCGCGGCCGACGACGTCGCGCTGATCGCGTTCACCTCGGGCACCACCGGCCGCCCCAAGGGGTGCATGCACTTCCACCGGGACGTGCTGGCGATCGCCGACACCTTCTCCGAGCATGTGCTGCGGCCCGAGCCGGACGACGTGTTCGCCGGCAGTCCGCCGCTCGGCTTCACCTTCGGGCTCGGCGGTCTGGTGGTCTTCCCGCTGCGCGCCGGCGCCAGCGCCCTGCTGCTCGAACAGGCGGGCCCCGGGCAGCTGCTGCCGGCGATCGCGGAGCACCGGGTGTCGGTGCTGTTCACCGCGCCCACCGCGTACCGGGTGATGCTCGACCAGCTCGACGGGCACGCCACCGGCTCCCTGCGGCGCTGTGTCTCCGCCGGTGAGAACCTGCCCGCCGCGACCTGGCAGGCGTGGCACGAGCGGACCGGGCTGCGGATCATCAACGGCATCGGCGCGACGGAGCTGCTGCACATCTTCATCTCCGCGGCGGACGAGGCGATCCGGCCAGGCACCACCGGCGTCGCGGTCCCCGGCTGGCAGGCGCGTGTGGTGGACGGCGAGGGGCTGCCGGTGCCGGACGGGGAGCCGGGGCTGCTCGCGGTCCGCGGCCCCGTGGGCTGCCGCTATCTGGCCGACGACCGGCAGACCCAGTACGTGCGGGGTGGCTGGAACCTCACCGGCGACACCTACGTCCGCGAGCCCGACGGCCGGTTCCGTTACGTCGCCCGCGCCGACGACATGATCATCTCGGCCGGTTACAACATCGCCGGGCCCGAGGTCGAGGACGCGCTGCTGCACCACCCCGACGTGACCGAGGCCGCGGTCGTCGGCAGACCCGACGCGCTGCGGGGCCAGATCGCGGTGGCGTACGTGGTGCTGCGCGACGGCGCGGCGGGCGGGGAGGCGGCCGCCGAGGAGCTGCGGGACTTCGTCAAGCAGCGGCTGACGCCGTTCAAATGCCCGCGGCGGATCGTCTTCCTGGACGCCCTGCCGCGTACGCCGACCGGCAAGCTTCAGCGGTTCCGGCTGCGAGCCCTAGAGTGATCACGTGGCCGAGCAGCACACCCCCAGATCCCTGATCGTCACCCTGTACGGCGCGTACGGACGCGAACGGCCGGGTCCCCTCGCCGTGGCCGAGCTGATCCGGCTGCTGGGCGCCCTCGGCGTCGACGCGCCGTCCGTCCGCTCCTCCGTGTCCCGGCTCAAACGGCGCGGGCTGCTCGTGCCGGAGCGCACGCCCGACGGCGCGGCCGGCTACGCCCTGTCCGAGGACGCCCGCCAGCTGCTCGACGACGGCGACCGGCGCATCTACGCCCCGTCGTCCGCCGACCTCTCCGACGGCTGGGTCATCGCCGTCTTCTCCGTGCCGGAGGCCGAGCGGCACAAGCGTCATCTGCTGCGCTCGCGGCTGGTCAGGCTCGGCTTCGGCGCGGCCGCGCCGGGGGTGTGGATCGCACCCGCCCGGCTCTGCGAGGAGACCCGGCACACGCTGCGGCGGCTCCAGCTCGACGCGTACGTGGACCTGTTCCGGGGGGAGCACCTCGGCTTCGCGGCAACGGCGGAGTCGGTCTCGCGCTGGTGGGACCTGGCGGCCATCGCCAAACAGCACGAGGAGTTCCTCGACCTGCACGAGCCGGTGCTGCGCTCCTGGGAGGCCCGGGAGGACACCCCGGCGGAGGACGCCTACCGGAACTACCTGCCGGCCCTGGACTCGTGGCGGCGCCTGCCGTACGCCGATCCGGGCCTGCCCGGCGAGCTGCTGCCGCAGGGCTGGCCGGGCGGACGCTCCGCCGAGGTCTTCGGACGGCTGCACGCCCGGCTGCGGGACGCGGGGGCGGCGTTCGTGACGGCGGCGGGTGAGGGGTGACGGCGCCGGTGCCGCGGTGGGTCGCCGTGGCGGCACGAGCGCCTCAGTCGAGGGTGAGCCTCGGCTTCGGGGCGTCGGTGCGGCCGGTGGGCGGCTTGCGGCTGCCCGCCCGGTACGGAAGGGGCCAGGGCGCGGCGTCGCCGGAGTAGCCCTGGTCGGCCGCCGCGTGGAGCGTCCAGTGGGGGTCGTAGAGGTGGGGGCGGGCCAGGGCGCAGAGGTCGGCGCGGCCGGCCAGCAGGATCGAGTTGACGTCGTCCCAGGACGAGATCGCGCCGACCGCGATGACCGGCACATGGGCCTCGTTGCGGATCCGGTCGGCGTACGGCGTCTGGTACGAGCGGCCGTACTCGGGGCGTTCGTCGGCGACGACCTGGCCGGTGGAGACGTCGATGGCGTCGGCGCCGTGCGTGGCGAAGGCGCGGGCGACGGCCACGGCGTCCTCGGCGGTGGTGCCGCCGTCGGCCCAGTCGGTGGCCGAGATACGGACGGTCATCGGCTTGTCGTCCGGCCAGACGGCGCGCATCGCGTCGAAGACCTCGAGCGGGAAGCGGAGCCGTCGCTCCAGGGAACCCCCGTAGGCGTCGGTGCGTTGGTTGGTCAGCGGGGAGAGGAAGCCCGACAGCAGATAGCCGTGGGCGCAGTGGAGTTCGAGCAGGTCGAAGCCGCTGCGGGCGGCTCGCCGGGTGGCGGCTGCGAACTGGCCGCGGATCTCGGTGAGTCCGGCGTGGTCGAGTGCGTGCGGGACCTGGTTGACGCCTGGGCGGTAAGGGAGCGGGGAGGCGGCGGACACGGGCCAGTTGCCGGTGTCCAGCGGCTGGTCGATGCCTTCCCACATGAGCCGGGTGGAGCCCTTCCGTCCGGAGTGGCCGAGCTGGACGCCGATCGCGGTGCCGGGCGAGCTCGTGTGGACGAAATCGGTGACGCGGCGCCAGGCGGCGGCCTGTTCGGGGGTGTAGAGGCCGGTGCAGCCTGGGGTGATGCGGCCCTCTGGGCTGACGCACACCATCTCGGTCATGACCAGGCCCGCCCCGCCGAGGGCGCGGGCGCCGAGGTGGACGAGGTGGAAGTCGCCGGGCATGCCGTCGTGGGCGGAGTACATGTCCATGGGTGAGACGACGACGCGGTTGCGCAGGGTCAGCCCGCGCAGCCGGAAGGGGGTGAACATCGGCGGGGTGTCCTGCGGGCAGCCGAACTCCCGCTCGACGGCGTCGGTGAAGGCAGGGTCGCGCAGCCGCAGGTTGTCATGGGTGACACGGCGGCTGCGGGTGAGGAGGTTGAAGGCGAACCGGCGGGGCGGCTGGTCCGTGTGGACGGCGAGCTCCTCGAACCAGCGCAGGCTGGCGGCGGCCGCGCGCTGCGTCGACTCGACGACCGGGCGGCGCTCGCTCTCGTAGGCGGCGAGGGCGGTGGGCAGATCGGGCTGCTCCTCGACGCAGGCGGCGAGCGCGAGGGCGTCCTCGACGGCGAGCTTGGTGCCGGAGCCGATGGAGAAGTGCGCGGTGTGCGCGGCGTCGCCGAGCAGCACGGTACTGCCGTGCGACCAGCGTTCGTTGACGACGGTGCGGAAGACGGTCCAGGCGGAGGAGTTGCCCCGCAGGGGGCGGCCACCGAGGGCCTCGGCGAAGACCTTGGCGCAGCGCTCGGTCGACTGCTGCTCGTCGCAGGCGTCGAGCCCGGCGGCGCGCCAGACCTCCTCGCGCATCTCGACGATGACGGTGGAGGCGTCGGGCGAGAAGGGGTAGCCGTGGAGCTGCATCACGCCGTGCTCGGTCTCGGCGATCTCGAAACGGAAGGAGTCGAAGGCGAAGTCGGCGGCGAGCCAGATGTACCGGCAGCGGTGTGTGGTGACGCGGGGCCGGAAGACGTCGGCGTGTGCCTCGCGGGTGGCGCTGTGGACGCCGTCCGCTGCGATGACGAGGTCGTGGCCGACGGCCAGGTCGGCGGCGGGCGGGGCGGGGGTGCGGAAGCGGAGACGCACGCCGAGGGACTCGCAGCGCTCGTGGAGGATCTCCAGGAGCCGGCGCCGGCCGAGGGCGGCGAAGCCGTGTCCGCCGGAGGTGAGGGTCTGCCCCCGGTGGGTGATGTCGATGTCGTCCCAGCGTACGAACTCGTCCTGGAGCGCCCGGTACACGACGGGGTCGGCATGTTCGATCCCGCCGAGGGTCTCGTCGGAGAGGACGACGCCGAAGCCGAAGGTGTCGTCGGGGGCGTTCCGTTCCCAGACGGTGATCTCGCGGGCGGGGTCGAGCCGCTTGAGCAGCGCGGCGGCGTACAGCCCGCCGGGGCCGCCGCCGATGACGGCGACGCGGAGGGGGCGGGCGGGAGGTGCGGCGGGGGGCGGGGGCGCTGACGGGTCCGGTTCGGCGGCCGGGGTCGGGGGCGCTGCTGGGGTCGGTTCGGCGGCCGGGGTCGGGGGCGGTCCGGTCGGCAGGTTCGGTGCCGGGTCGGCTGCCGGGGTTGGTCCGGCCGGCAGGTTCGCTGCCGGGTCCGCGCCCGGGTCGGCTGCCGGATTCGCCGGGGGCATGTCAGCGGCCCTGCCACTTCGGGGCGCGCTTCTCGGTGAAGGCCGCATGGAACTCCGCGTAGTCCTCGCCGTTCATCAGCAGCGCCTGCGTCGCCGCGTCCAGCTCGACCGACGCGGCGAGCGGCATGTCGAGCTCGGCCGTCAGCAGCGCCTTGGTCTGGGCGTGGGCGAGCGCCGGGCCGTCGGCGAGGCGGCGGGCCAGCTCGACGGCCCGTACGTCCGCCTGCCCTTCGTCGGCCAGCTCGCTGATGAGGCCGATCCGCTCCGCCTCCGGCGCGCGGACCGCGTCGCCCAGCATGAGCAGCCGCGTGGCATGGCCGAGTCCGACGACCCGAGGCAGCAGATAGGCCGCGCCCATGTCGCCGCCGGAGAGCCCCACCCTGGTGAACAGGAAGGCGAAGCGCGCAGAGGGGTCCGCGATCCGGAAGTCGGCCGCCAGCGCCAGGACCGCGCCGGCGCCCGCGGCGACACCGTGCACGGCCGCGATCACCGGGAAGGGGCACTCCCGGATCGCCCGTACGACCTGGCCGGTCATCCGGTTGAAGTCGAGGAGCTGGGCGGTGTCCATGGACAGGGTCGCGCCGATGATCTCGTCGACGTCTCCCCCGGAGCAGAAACCACGGCCCTCACCGGCGAGCACCAGGGCCCGCACCGAGCGTTCCCTGGACAGCTCGGCGAGCAGGTCGCGCAGGTCGGCGTAGGCACCGAAGGTCAGCGCGTTGAGCTTGTCCGGGCGGGCGAGGGTGACGGTCGCGACGCCGTCGTCCCTCGTCAGCCGCAGATGGCGCCAGTCCTCGGTGCGTGGGGCGGAACCGGTGAAGGGGCTCATGGAGTGGGGCCTCCTTGGGCGCGGGCGGTCTGCTGCTGCCTCTACCGTCGAAGCTATCACCTGTTTGTGACTGCCGTCACGACTGCGCTATACGACTGTCCCGACTCCGCGAAGGTCCCGTCCCGGTTCGGGCACAGGTCCCGGCCCCTGCGGGCTCTCACCCCTGGTTCCGCGTCCTGCGCTTCGTAGGGTTGAGAACTGGAACTGCCACCGAACGGGGAGTCCGCCTTGCGCCCAGCCACCGGTCCCGCCTCGTCGCGCTTCGCGCTGCCGCACACCACGGCAGCCGTTCCCATGGCGCGCGCTCTGGTGCGCGCCGCGCTGGAGGACGGCGACCACCCGGCGCCGGCGGACTGCGACACGGCGGAGCTGCTGACGGCCGAGCTGGTCGCCAACGCGGTGGAGCACACGGCGGAGGGTTCGCCCATAGAGCTGGTGGTGGCGCTGCTTCCCTCGGGCTGCCAGGTCGAGGTGCACGACGCGGACCCGGCGCCGCCCGCAGGGCTGACGGAGGGCGCGCCCATGCCGCGGCCCGATCCGTGGCAGGAGGGCGGCCGCGGGCTGCTGCTGATCCGGGCGCTGAGCGAGGCGTGCGGCCACCGGCCCACGGAGCGCGGCAAGGCGGTGTGGTTCATCCTCCCGGCCGAGACCTGACCCGCCGAGGCACGCAGGGTCGGGCGAGGGCAGGCGGTGCGACGCGCCCCGAGGCACGCAGGGTCCGGCCTGGGGGGCGGGCATGGGCGGGCGGGCGACCCCGGCCCCGTGCGCAGGGAGCCCCGGCCCCGCGCACCCCCGGGGCGCAGGGCCGGGTGCTTACAGGCCGACGGCGGGGCCGGTACCGGCGAGCGTCGCCACCAGGACGGCCTTGATGGTGTGCATACGGTTCTCGGCCTGGTCGAAGACCACCGAGTGCTCCGACTCGAAGACCTCGTCGCTGACCTCCAGCTCCGTCAGCCCGTGCCGCTCGTGGATCTCCCGGGCGACGGTGGTGCCCAGGTCGTGGAAGGCGGGCAGGCAGTGCAGGAATCTGACGTCCGCGTTCCCGGTCGCCCGCAGCACGTCCATGGTCACCGCGTAGGGCGCCAGCGCCTTGATGCGCTCGTCCCAGACCTCCTTCGGCTCCCCCATCGACACCCACACGTCGGTGGCGACGAAGTCGGCGTCCCGCACGCCCTCGGCGATGTCCTCCGTAAGCGTGATCCGGGCGCCGCTCACGGCGGCGAGCCGGTGTGCCTCGGCGACGACCCCGTCGGCCGGCCAGTACGCCCTGGGCGCGACGATGCGGACGTCCATGCCGAGCAGCGCGCCGGTGACCAGGTAGGAGTTGCCCATGTTGAAGCGGGCGTCGCCGAGGTACGCGAAGGAGGTCCCCTCCAGGGGCTTGTCGCCGTACTCGGTCACGGTGAGCACGTCGGCGAGCATCTGGGTGGGGTGCCATTGGTTGGTGAGCCCGTTGTAGACCGGCACACCCGCGTGCGCCGCCAGCTCCTCGACGGTGTCCTGGCCGTCACCGCGGAACTCGATGGCGTCGTAGATCCGGCCGAGCACCCGGGCGGTGTCCTTGGCGGACTCCTTGCTGCCGATGTGGGAGCCGGACGGGTCGATGTAGGTGGTCGAGGCGCCCTGGTCGGCGGCCGCCACCTCGAAGGAGCAGCGAGTGCGGGTGGACGACTTCTCGAAGATCAGAGCGATGTTGCGGCCGCGCAGTCGCTGGACCTCGGCGCCCGCGCGCTTGGCCGCCTTGAGCTCGGCGGCCAGGTCGACCAGGCCGCGGAACTCCTCGGCGGTGAAGTCCAGCTCCTTGAGGAAGTGGCGGCCTTCGAGATGTATCGCCATGATGGCTGCTCCTGCGTGGCGGATGCGATGACAGTGGAACTCTATACGATCCAATGCATTGCTATACGGCACTCGGGCGACCGGGCCGCGTGGGCCCAGCCGCGAGAGCGCACGGCCGACCCGCGCGGCTACACCGGGTCCCTCTCGACGGGACAGCTCATACAGCGGGGACCGCCCCGGCCTCTGCCCAGTTCGCTGCCCGGGATCTCGATCACCTCGATGCCCTGTTTGCGCAGATGGGTGTTGGTCGTCACATTGCGTTCGTAGGCGACGACGACGCCCGGTTCGACCGACAGGACGTTGCAGCCGTCGTCCCACTGCTCGCGTTCCGCCGCGTGCACGTCCTGCGTGGCCGTCAGCACCCGGATGTCCTTCAGGCCCAGCGCGGCGGCGATCGCGTCGTGCATCCGCTCGGGGGGATGGTCGCTGACCTTGAGCCCGCGCCCTCCCTCGGCAGGCTCGATGGTGTACGAGCGGAGCATGCCGAGCCCCGCGTACTGGGTGAAGGTGTCGCCGTCGACCATCGTCATGACGGTGTCCAGATGCATGAAGGCCCGGCGCTTCGGCATGTCGAGGGCCACGATGGTGCGGGCGGAGCCGGCGGCGAAGAGGCCGCGGGCCAGCATCTCCACGGCCTGCGGCGTGGTGCGCTCACTCATCCCGATCAGCACCGCGCCGTTGCCGATCACCAGCAGATCGCCGCCCTCGATGGTGGAGGGGTAGTCGTCCTGACCCTCGGACCAGTGGTGGAACGGCCCCGCCTCCGGGCCCACGAAGAGCGGGTGGTGCTTGTAGATGGCCTCGAAGTGCACGGTCTCGCGCTGGCGGGCCGGCCAGCGCATCGCGTTGATCGAGACCCCGTCGTAGATCCACGCCGAAGTGTCGCGGGTGAACAGATGGTTGGGCAGCGGGTGCAGCAGGAAGTCGTCCAGGTCCATCACATGGAAGCGCACCGACGTCGGCTCCGAATGACCGGCGAGGAACTCCCGCTTGGTCATCCCGCCGACCAGCGCCTCTACGAGGTCGGCGGTCGGCAGTTCGTCGAACGCGGCCCGCAGATGATCGGTGGCGAGCGGTCCGTACTCCTTCTCGTCGAAGACCCGGTCCAGCACGAGCTTTCTGGCCTCGGGGAGCTCCAGCGACTCGCGCAGAAGATCGCCGAAGAGATGCACCTCCACCCCCCGGTCGCGCAGCACGTCGGCGAAGCCGTCGTGCTCCTGCCGGGCGCGGCGCACCCAGAGCACGTCGTCGAAGAGCAGTGCGTCCTTGTTGCTCGGAGTGAGCCGCTTCAGCTCCAGATCGGGCCGGTGCAGTATGACCCGGCGCAGCCGCCCGGTCTCGGAGTCGACGTGGAATCCCATGTCACCATCCTGGCCGTGCCGCAGGCCGCTCACCCGTCGAACGGCTGATCGCGTCCGGACTTCGTGCGCGGGGGTCCGTCATGCGATGTGCGCGCCGGGGCCGACGCGAGGTCCAGCGGCGGTCCGCCGGGGGTCCGGCGGGGTCCGGCCGTAGGTCCGCCGGGCGACGTGTGCGGGTCGAGGAGGTGCACGTCAGGCGAGGTGCTTTCGCAGGTCCTCCTGCCGTATCTCGCAGACCAGGGCCTGCTGCAACGCCGTGGACGCGCGCCGCGCCGCGGCGGCGTCGTCGTCGGGGAGATCCGGCAGCATGCGTACGACGAGCCCCGCCAGGACCTGCGACGTGGCGGTCGCCGTGTAGACGTGGTGTCCGGCCCGGCCCCGGACGATCCGGTCGCGGCACTCCTCGAGCACCTCCGGGCCGACGGCGTCGAGGAGTTCACGAGCGTGGCCGGCCGGGACGGTGACGTCCCGGCCGGCGCCGCCGAGTATGCCGCTGAGCGCCTCGGCGAGCAGTGCCGCCGCGTCGGCCCCGGCCGCCTCCTTGGCCGGCCCCGCGAACGGGCCGGTCAGCCCTGCGGCGTGGAAGGGCTCGAGATGCACCAGCAGATCGAGCAGCGCCGTGAGCCTGTCGGATCCGCCGGTCCCGCCGGTCCCGTCGGCCCCATGCAGCCGCTGCCCGAGCTCCTCGGTGCCTTCCTCCACCACGGTCGTCAGCGGCCCGGACCGGCGCAGCGCGGCCAGGCCGCGGGGCGCGACCGTGAGCGGGTGCGCACCGGCCACATGCTTCTCCCGGCCGTGCCCCCGCACGACCAGTTCCCGGCCGACGAGAGGCCGCAGCACCGGATCGGCGGCGATCTCCTCGACGGCGGCGGGCCCCTTGGCCGCGAGCCATCGCACCACGTCGAGGCTCCCATGGGCGTACGGCTCCGCCCAGGGGATGCCGGCCCTCGACATCAGCGCCAGCAGGTCGAGATCCACGGCCGGTCCGGCCTGGCCGTGGGCCATCAGGCCCCCGGGCGGCTGCCATGCCTCGCCCGCCTCGCGCAGTCTGCGGGCCACGGCCGCGAGGACCGCGTCGAGACCGGCGACCGGCTGCTTCATGCCCTGGTACTGCTCCAGGAAGAGGCCGAGCCATGCCTTCACCTCGGCGGGCGAGGCGAGTTCGCCGGGCGAGGCCGGGGCGGGGGGCGCGGCCGGCTCGGGGCGCGCATCCCGTTCGTCGGGCGCGGCCGGCCCCGAGGAGGAAGAGGAGGAAGCGGGCGTGCCGTGCGCGGGGTCGCCGGTGATGGCCGAAAGCAGGCCGGTACGTCGCAGGAGCTCCAGCCAGCCCTCGGCGGTGGCCGCCTTGGCCGCCGCCGACGTCCCCCGCGGTGCGGCCATCAGCCGGAGCGCCCGCCGGGCGGCGGCCGGGCTCCTGGCCGTCAGGGCGGCGAGCGCCGGCTCCCAGGACTGCCAGACCGCAAGCGGGGCCTTGTCCATGCCCCCGCGGTGCAGCAGCGCGTCCAGGATCTCGGTGTGGTCCTCGTCGGCGGGCAGCGCCGCGCCGTCGGCGGCCCGGGCCAGGTCCCCCGCGAGGGAGCGCGGGGCCTCCCGCCCCGCGCGGCACCACACCAGCACCAGGCGCAGATACCGGTCGGCGGTCTCGGCCGGGGAGAGCCGTGCGGCAAGGCCCTGGCGGTACTCCTGCAGCAGCTTCGCCGACACCACACCGAGCCGGGTGAACTCGGCGAACGTGGCCGCGAGAGCGTCCTCGTCCACACGGCCGCCCTGTGACTCCTCGAGGCGGGACTCCTCGAGGCGGCGGGCCTCGGTGAAGAGGGGCGCCGCCATCGCCGGGCTGCCGGCTCCCGCAACCACCTTGGCGCCCTCGTACAGCGCGAAGGGCAGCAGCTCGGGTGTGGTGGCGGTCAATTTCGCCAGCGCCTGCTGCAACTGTGTCGCGGCGCGGCCCGGCTTGGCAGGGGCCGTTTCCGCGCACCGGCGCAACGGTGCCAGCAGCGCCATGGCCTGCCGCGCGTGCTGCGGATGGACCCGGCTGACCTGTGCCAGGAAGTCCAGCGGCCGGACCCTGACCCGGCCCACCGGCACGGCACCGGCCGTCGCGGGCCGGAGCCCGAGGGCGCGGGCGACCGCCGCCTCGCCCTCGACGGCGCGGCCCGGTACGAGCCGCACCAGGTGGTGGCCCTCGTCGAGCACCGGCCAGTCGAGCCGCAGGGCGGTGAGCGTCTCTTCGTTTGGCCCGGCGGGGATCCCGCCCAACACCGCGCCCGCGCCGAGGAGTCCGCTGTCGGAGGTGGTCCGGCGGGGCGCTGCCGGCTCCGCGGGCGGGCCGCCGGCAGAGCCGTACTCGGCGCAGTCGGCCAGGTAACGCTGGTAGACGGCGCCGGAGTCGGCGGGCAGTCCGGCCCGGCGGTCGGCGCCCCAGCCCTCGGTGTCCCGTTCGTCGTAGAGGGCGGCCATGGCGCGCAGCCCTTCCGACCAGACCACCCGGGGCACCGGGTCGTAGGCTCCGGTGCCGGTGCGCCCCCTGGCGTCGTCCCACCAGCAGTCGTGGATGTCCACCGGGGCCATCGGGCCCTGGTAGCGCAGGTCGACCCGCAACCGGTGGGTCCCGCCCCGCTCTTCGAAGGTGAACGTGACGGTCTCTCCGTTGACGCGGCCCCCGAAGCGGGACACCACGCGCTCGAAACGCGAACCGGAGTTGTACGCGGCGCCGTCGAAGGCCCTGATCCGGAAATGGCTCACATGCGGATGCGGGGCGGGTGAGGAGCCGGGGCGCACGTACACCGCGCGCCCGAGCTGTTCGATGCCCTGTTCGCCACCGAACTCGTCGAGCAGGTCCCGCCACCGTGTCAGTCGCCCGCTGCCCGCCGGGTCCAGCAGTACGGGGTGGGGAACCGCCACCACGGCGTCACTCAGTACGGTCCTCCCGCCGGGGCCGGTCAGCTCCAGGGCGCCGTCCGGTCCGGCGGCGACGTCCGTGAGCAGCCCCGCCCGGCCCACGTCCGGCTCACCGTCGGCGCAGGGCGCGACCACCGCGTACCGCAGGGCGCGCTGCCAGTACGGGTCGGGCCACACGTGCCGTATCAACGCGGCGGTGACCGGGAGGGACCGGGTCATCCAGTCCTCGACGCGGGTGCGGGCCTGTGCCGCGTGGTCGCCGATCCAGTCCGCGAGGGCCACCAGCTCCAGGGCCGCCGGGTCGCGCTTGAGAGCCGGCGGCACCTTCTTCAGCTCGCGGCCGGATCCGCCCCGCACGCGCAGCGCGGGCTTCGGCTCCGCGTACGGGTCGAGCGTCAGTCCGTACTCCCCGACGGACGTCCAGCCCCCGGTGGCGGTCATGCTTCCCCCCGAACTCCGTGCTGATCACCCGCCCTTCACGAGCGGGTGATCACAGAGTAGGACGAGCCACTGACAACGCCCCCGCGGCCGGTGTCCGGCGCGGTCAGAGCCGGGGGTCGACCGGCTCCGACTCCAGCGCCAGCACGGCGAACACGGCTTCGTGGACCCGCCACAGCGGCTCGCCGTCGGCCAGCCGGTCCAGCGCCTCCAGCCCGAGGGCGTACTCGCGCAGCGCGAGGGAGCGCTTGTGGTTCAAGAACCTGTTCCGGAGCCGTTCCAGGTTCTGCGGCCGGGTGTACTCGGGGCCGTAGATGATGCGCAGGTACTCGCGTCCGCGGACCTTGATGCCGGGCTGCACGAGCCTGCCCTTCCCGTCCCGTGCGAGTGCCTGCAGCGGCTTGACCACCATGCCCTCGCCGCCGCGCCCGGTCATCTCCAGCCACCAGTCGGTGCCGGCCCGCACCGACGCCTCGTCGGCCGTGTCGACGACCAGCCGCCTGGTGACCTGGAGCAGGCCGGTGGGGTCGTGCTCCACCAGCTTGTCCAGCCAGGCCAGTTGTTCGTCGTGCGGGACCGCGGCGAGGGAACGGCCCTGGACGGCGAGGATCTGGAACGGCGCGAGCCGTACCCCGTCGAGCCCGTCGGTGGTCCAGCAGTAGCGCCGGTAGGCGTCGGTGAACGCGGCCGCGTCGGCGGCCCGTCCGTGCTGCCGGTCGAGCAGGTCGGCCACCCCGGCGCCGCGCGCGGCGGCGGCCTCCAGGGCGGCGGCCGCCTTCGGCAGCACGGCCCCGGACGCGGCGCCGACCGCGGCGTACTGCGAACGCAGCAGCCCGGACGCCTTGACGGACCAGGGCATCAGCTCGGCGTCGAGCAGCAGCCAGTCCGTGTCGAGCGCGTCCCACAGGCCGGCGGCGGAGACGGCCGCGCGCAGACGGTCCAGGATCTCCTCGGTGATGGCGGGGTCGTCGAAGAAGGGCCGTCCGGTACGGGTGTGCAGCGCGCCCGTCGCTCCCTCGGCGCCGAACCGCTCCCGCGCGGCGCCGGCGTCGCGGCAGACCAGTGCGACCGCCCGCGAGCCCATGTGCTTCTCCTCGCACACGACCCTGGCGACGCCGTCGGCGCGGTACTGGGCGAAGGCCTCCGCCGGGTGCTCCAGATAGCCGTCCTCGCGGGAGGTGGCGGTGGGCGCCATCGTCGGCGGCAGGTACGTCAGCAGCCGGGGGTCGACGGCGAACCGGCTCATCACCTCGAGCGCGGCCGCCGCGTTCTCCTCGCGGACGGCGACCCGGGCCATGTGCCGGGTCTCGACGACCCGCCGGCCCTGTACGTCGGCGAGGTCGAGCGGCCGGCCCTCGCGTCCGCCCGGTGCTTCGGTGAGCAGCGGCCTGACCGGTTCGTACCAGACCTTCTCGGCCGGTACGTCGACCAGTTCGCGCTCGGGCCAGCGCAGGGCGGTCATCTTCCCGCCGAAGACGGCGCCGGTGTCGAGGCAGATCGTGTTGTTGATCCACGAGGTGTTGGGTACCGGGGTGTGGCCGTAGACCACGGCGGCGCGGCCCCGGTATTCCTCCGCCCACGGGTAGCGGACGGGCAGCCCGAACTCGTCGGTCTCACCGGTGGTGTCCCCGTACAGGGCGTGCGAGCGGACCCGGCCGGAGGTGCGGCCGTGGTACTTCTCGGGCAGACCGGCGTGGCAGACGACCAGCTTTCCCTCGTCGAGGACGTAGTGGCTGACGAGTCCGTCGATGAACTCCCTTACCCGCTCGCGGAAGGCGGGGTCCTTGGCGTCCTCCTTCTCCAGCTGCTCGATGGTCTCGGCGAGGCCGTGGGTGTGCTGGACGTTGCGGCCCCCCAGCCAGCGTCCGAGTTTGTTCTCGTGGTTGCCGGGCACGCACAGGGCGCTGCCCGAAGCGACCATGCCCATCACGCGCCGCAGCACGCCGGGGCTGTCGGGGCCGCGGTCCACGAGGTCGCCGACGAAGACGGCGGTGCGGCCCTCGGGGTGGACCCCGTCCGTGTAGCCGAGCTTGCCGAGCAGGGTTTCGAGCTCGGAGCTGCAGCCGTGGATGTCGCCGATGATGTCGAACGGTCCGGTGAGGTGGCGCAGGTCGTTGTAGCGGCGCTCGATGACGATCTCCGCGCGGTCGGCCTCCTCGACGCTGCGCAGGACGTGCACCTTGCGGAAGCCCTCGCGCTCCAGGCCACGCAGCGAGCGGCGCAGTTCGCGCCGGTGGCGTCCGATGACGTGGCTTGGCATGTCGGCCCGGTCGGGGCGGGTGGCGTTGCGGGCGGCGCAGACGTCCTCGGGCATGTCGAGGACGATCGCGATCGGCAGGACGTCGTGCTCCCGGGCGAGGCGCACCAGTTGCCGCCGGCTCTCGGGCTGCACGTTGGTGGCGTCGACGACGGTGAGCCGCCCGGCCGCGAGCCGCTTGCCCGCGATGTAGTGCAGGACGTCGAAGGCGTCGCCGCTGGCGCTCTGGTCGTTCTCGTCGTCCGCGACGAGCCCTCGGCAGAAGTCGGAGGAGATCACCTCGGTCGGCCGGAAGTGCCTGCGCGCGAAGGTGGACTTGCCGGAGCCGGTGGCGCCTACGAGGACGACCAGGGACAGGTCGGTCACCGGGAGCCGGCGGCCGGGGGTGGTGACCACGGCTTCTTCGGTACTGGTCATGTGGCCTTCGCCTCCTTCGAGGTCATCTCGAACACTGCCATCTGGGTGGGTGGCCCGACTTCGGGGTCATCGGGTCCGACGGGCACGAACCGCACCGCGTACCCGTGGCGTCCGGCGACGCCCTCGGCCCACTGCCGGAACTCCTCGCGGCTCCATTCGAACCGGTGGTCGCCGTGGCGCACATGGCCCGCGGGCAGCGTCTCCCAGCGGACGTTGTACTCGACGTTCGGCGTCGTCACGAGCACCGTGTGCGGCCTGGCCGCGCCGAACACCGCGTACTCCAGGGACGGCAGCCGGGGCAGGTCGACGTGCTCCACGACCTCGCTGAGCACCGCGGCGTCGTAGCCGGTGAGCCGCTTGTCGGTGTACGTGAGCGATCCCTGCATCAGCTTGACCCGGGCGGCCTGGCGCTCGCCGAGCCGGTCCAGCTTCAGGCGCCGGCCGGCGATCGTCAGGGCCCGTACGGACACGTCGACGCCGACGATCTCGGTGAACCGGACGTCCTTCAGCAGCGCCTGCACCAACTGGCCCTGTCCGCAGCCCAGGTCGAGCACCCGGCTCGCGCCCGCGTCGCGCAGTGCCGTCAGGATGGCGTCCCTGCGCTGCTCGGCGAGCGGCACGGGGCGTTCCTCGGTGTCGGTGGTCTCGTCCACGGCGTTGTCCACGTCCTCGACCTGGAGGTCGTCGGCCTCGGCGAGCCGCACCAGTTCGAGACGCTCCATGGCCTGGCGGGTCAGGCCCCAGCGGCGCGCGAGATAGCGGCTGGTGATCAGCTTCTGCTCGGGGTGCTCGGCCAGCCAGCCCTCGCCGGCCCGCAGCAGTTTGTCGACCTCGTCCGGTGCGACCCAGTAGTGCTTGGCGTCGTCGAGGACGGGGAGCAGCACATAGAGCTGGCGCAGCGCGTCGGCCAGCCGCAGCTCGCCTTCGAGCACCAGCGTCACGTAGCGGGAGTCGCCCCATTCGGGGAACTTCGGGTCCAGCGGGACGGGTTCGGCGGTGACGGAGCTCCAGCCGAGCGGTCCGAAGAGTTTGTGGACCAGTTCGGGGCCGCCCCGCGCGGGCAGCGCGGGCACCTCGACACGCAGCGGCAGGGGGGCCTCGGCCCGCCCGGGCAGGGCGTCGCACACGCCGCGCAGCGCGCTCTTGAACACCGCGCTCAGCGCCACGGCCAGCAGGGACGACGCCGCGTACGGGCGGTCGTTGACGTACTGGGCGAGTGCCGAGTCGGGGGCGCCGCCGCGGCCCTTGCCCTTGCCGCGCCGCACCAGCGCCACCGGATCCACCTCCAGCAGCAGCGCGGCCGTGCACCGCTCGGCGGACGCCTCGGGGTAGAAGACGTGCGCCGTGCCGTGCGAGGTGGAGAACGCCTGCGCGCTGTCGGGATGCTTGTGCAGCAGGAAGCCCAGATCGGTCGCGGGTCGCTCAGGGGTGCCGGTGGTACTGATCGTCAGGAACACGCGTTTGAGTATCGTCTCCCCCGGCCGCGCCGACCAGGGGTTTTCCTCAGGCCCTGAGGCCGGTTCCACCCTCCTGCCCCTCGTCCGGCACCAGCAGCCCGGCGAGTTCGCCGATCTCCCGCGGACCGACCCGGCAGCAGCCGCCGACCAGGCGCGCGCCCGCCGCGCGCCACTCCCGCACCCGGGCCGGGTCGTACGCGGAGCCGCCCCGCCAGGCCCGGGCCGCGGCGTCCCACCGCTCGCCGCTGTTGGGGTAGACGACGGCCGGCTTGCCGGTCACGCGGGACGCGAGCGCCACCGCGTCGGCGGCCTCCCGGGGATCGCAGCAGTTGACCCCGACGGCGATCACCTCGTCCCGGCCGGCGGCGAGCCGGAACGCCGCGGCGGCGTCCTGACCGGCGCGCGTCCGGCCGCCGGCGAGGGTGTACGACAGCCACACCGGCACGCCGCACCCTTCGGCCGCCCGCAGCAGCGCCTCCGCCTCGTCGGTGTCCGGCACGGTCTCCAGCGCGAGCACGTCCGGGCCCGCGGCGGCGAGCGCCTCGATTCGCGGCCGGTGGAAGCGCTCCAGCTCCCGCACCCCGAGCCCGTACCGCCCGCGGTACTCGCTGCCGTCCGCGAGCATCGCGCCGTACGGCCCGACGGAGGCGGCGACCCACACCTCGTGGCCGGCCGCCAGAGCCGCCGACCTGGCGAGGTCCACACTGCGCCCGAGCAGCCGGGCGGTCTCCGCCCGGCCGAGGCCCCGCCGGGCGAAGCCCTCGAACGTGGCCTGGTAGCTCGAGGTGATGAGCACCTGCGCCCCCGCCCGTACGTACGCGGTGTGCGCCGCCGCGATCTGGTGCGGTTCGTCGGCGAGCAGCCGGGCGGACCAGAGGCTGCCGGTCAGGTCGCAGCCCTGCGCCTGGAGCTGGTTGGACAGGCCGCCGTCGAGGACGACGGGCCCGGCGGCGAGGGCGACGGCCAGCGTACGTACGGGTTTCACGGCGGCTCCCGGTGGATCAGCCGAGCTGGGAGCCGACCTGGGACGAGATCAGCTCCAGGTGGTCGAGATCGTCGAGGTCGAGCACCTGCAGATAGACCCGCGAGGCGCCGGTCGCCGCGAAGCGTCCGATCTTGTCGACGACCTCGGCGGGCGAGCCCGCCAGGCCGTTGGCCTTCAGTTCCTCCACCTCCCGGCCGATCGCGGCGGCGCGGCGTGCCACTTCCGCGTCGTCCTTGCCCACGCACACGACCAGCGCGTTGGAGTAGATCAGGTCGTCCGGGGCGCGGCCGGCCTTCTCCGCGGCGGCGCGCACCCGGCCGAACTGCCGCTCGGTTTCCTCGATCGAGGCGAAGGGGAGGTTGAACTCGTCCGCGTACTGCGCGGCGAGGCGCGGGGTACGGGTCGCGCCGTGGCCGCCGATCAGCACCGGGACCTTGGTCTGGGCGGGCTTCGGCAGGGCGGGCGAGTCGGTCAGCCGGTAGTGCGTGCCCTCGTAGGAGAAGGTCTTGCCCACCTCCGTCTCCCACAGCCCGGTGACGATCGCCAGCTGCTCCTCGAGCCGCGCGAACTTCTCCTTGGGGAACGGGATGCCGTAGGCCTTGTGCTCGTCCTCGAACCAGCCCGCGCCCAGGCCCAGTTCGACGCGGCCGCCCGACATCTGGTCGACCTGGGCGACCTGGATGGCCAGCACGCCCGGCAGCCGGAAGGTGCCCGCGGTCATCAGCGTGCCGAGGCGGATGCGGCTGGTCTCACGCGCCAGTCCGGCGAGGGTGATCCAGGCGTCGGTCGGCCCGGGCAGCCCGTCGGCGGACCCCATGCTCAGATAGTGGTCGGAGCGGAAGAAGGCGTCGAAGCCGAGGTCCTCGGCGGCCTTGGCGACGGCCAGCAGGGTGTCGTAGCTCGCCCCTTGCTGGGGCTCGGTGAAGATTCGAAGATCCATCAATTTCCTAGCGCGAGGACCGCCGGCTTCATCCGGCGGGGAGGTTCCCTTGTCTGTGCTAGTTTCCCACTTGTCCCGCGAGGGATCGGTTCGAGCTGGACCGCAACCTTCGGGTTGGAAGCCCCCTCTTGAGGGGAGCGGAGCCACGGTTCCATTCTGCGCCTTCGGTTGTCGGCCGTCGGCCTGCCGCAGCGGAACTCGCGGACCGGCCGCCCGAAGCCGTCAAGGTCCCGCGCGGCCGTGGACGGTTTCGGGCGGCCGGTCCGGCTCGCGCTCCGCGAGCCGGCGCAGCATCCCCCGGACGCGGTCGCTCGACTCGTCGGCCGTGTCTATCGTCTCGATGCACTGCCAGTACAGACCCTCGTCGTCCGTGGCGCAGGCGACCCCCACCAGCGCGATGCCGACGTCCCCGAGCAGCACGTTCAGAGCCAGTAACGCCGCTTCCGGGTCGGCGACTTGGGACAACTGCGCCGCCCGCACGCCACCGCTGCGCACCATGGGGTGGTCGAGCACCCCGCATCCGCGGCCCCCGATCTCGCTCAGTCCCGCGGCCTCCCCTCTGATCTCCGTCGGACCCACGATCGCCAGCCGGGCGCCGATCGCCTGCGCCAGCGCCTGGGCCTGCCAGGCCTCCGCGACGATCTCCGGCACCGCGCGGCTCTGGGCCAGCGCATGGCGGCACACCTTCACGAGTCGTTCCGCATCCATCTGCACGCCCCCGCTCGTACGACTTTCTTCCTACTGAGTTCATTACCCAGAGTGAAGCTCATTGAGCCAGAAAGCCAGGGGAATTCGGAAATCTGTGGACAGCAAGGCGGTTGTGGACAACTCGGCAACTCCATAGAGTGACGAAACGCCGTTGTGCACCTCGCGGAAGGCGTCCGTCGGCCTCCGGTTCTCACTTCGGGCGCTCGCTTCAGACGCCCGCCTCGACGCGCTCACTTCACGGGGAATCGGATCTCGTTCCGGTCGATCTTCTCCGACAGCGCCCGGAGGGGGTCGATCCCGAGCACCTCGCAGAACTGGAGCAGATAGGCCAGCACGTCCGCGACCTCGTCCCGCACCCGGTGCGCGTCCCCGTCGTCGTCCATGACCCGCGCGGACTCCTCCGGCGTCAACCACTGGAAGATCTCCACCAGTTCGGCCGCCTCCACGCTCAGCGCCACGGCCAGGTTCTTCGGCGTGTGGTACGGCTCCCAGCCGCGCGCCGCCGCGAACGACGCCAGCCGGCGCTGCAACCCCTCGACATCCAGCCCGTCATCTCTTGTCACGGCACCAGGTCTACCACCGTCACGCCGCCGATCCCCCGCGCGCACGACGCGTCGGTGACCGTCCCCACCAGCCTGATGTGTCCCCGGGCGCACATCTCCGCCCCGAGCGCCACCAGTTGGCGGGCCTGCTCCGGATCGAGGCAGCGGTCGAAGCCGTCGGCGAGCACCGTGAGCGACTGGTACGCCACCGGCACCTCCGCGACCTGGTCCATGGCCAGCACGCCCGGCCCGGTGAGCAGCACGAGGGCGAGCCCCAGATATCTGAGCTCGCCCTCGCCGAGCCGCCCGAGCGGCGTCGCCCCACCGGCGGCGCCCCGGTCGAGCAGGGCGCGTACCCGGCCGTTCGCCAACTCCTCGACGGTCAGGTCGTCCACGGCTCCCGCGCACCCGGTCCGGGCTGCCGCGGCGAGCCTGGCGTGCCGCCTGGCGCATTCGCTGCGGGTGCGGTGCAGCACCTCCGCGAGGTTGTCGCAGCCGCGGCGCAGCCGACCCGGCCCGGCGGGCACGGGCGCCCGCATCCGCTCCGGCCGGGGGTCGCAGGCGAAGACCGACCGCAGCGCCACCACGACCTGTTCCGCCGCGGCGAGCACCTGTAACTGGGCGTCGGTGCTGCCCGCGACGCGCAGCGGCAGCAGCGCCGTGCCGAGCCTGTCGTCGGGCAGCGGGCCGCGGGTGACGATCGCCGAGCCCGCGGTGTGCCAGGCGGCTTCGAGCACGGAGCGGGAGGGGTCGCGCAGCGCCGTGGTCAGCAGGGTCCGGCCGCCGCAGGTGAGCCGTTCGCCGACCACCCGCAGCCGCGGCTCGGCCTGTACGGCGACGTCGAGGCGCACGGGGCCGGCCGGCCCGTCGACGGTGCAGCCGATCCGGAAGCCGCGCCGCCCCTGCCGGTCGGCCACCGCCCGTTCCGGGACGCACTCGAGCGGCTGGGGGAAGGCGGTGGCCAGATCGCAACCGGAGCCCAGCAGCGCCAGGGCCTCGTACGCCTGCAGGGCGTTCGACTTGCCGCTGCCGCTCGCTCCGGCGAGCAGGGTCATGGGGCCGATCGGGAAGACGGCGGAGCGGTGCGACCTGAAGGCGGAGAGCCGCAGTTCGGTGACGGCGGGCCGGTCCCTGCCGCCCCTGGGCGAGGTGCCCGTGGCCAGGGGGTCATTCCCCCGGACCGGCGATGTGTCCGCGGCGAGGGCGTCGCTCCCCCGCCCCGCTGCTGCGCCCCCGGCCGGAGTGTCGCTGCAAGTCGATGCGTCCCGGTCCATGACCAGCGTGTTCGCGTCCATGAGCGGGACGGTACGCAGCAGTGAACACGCGGAACCGTTCCGCCTTGGGCAGCTTCCTACGAATGAGGGACGGCGGCGGCCGCGATCCCCTCGACCTCCGTGCCGACCGGCGCCAGCAGGAAGACGTTCCGGTCGACCCGGTGCATCCCGCAGCCGAGTCCGAAGACGACGCCGCTGCTGAAGTCCAGGATGCGTTTGGCGACATCGGTGTCGGCGCCGGTGAGGTCGAGCAGCACCGGCATCCCGGCGATGAGGTACTCGGCGACCTCGCGGGCGTCGGCGAAGACCTGTACCCGCAGGACGATGAAGCGGCGGTGCTCGGCGGCCTCGTACTCCCGTGGGACCGTGACGTGGTCGACCCGCGACGGCCACTCGTTGCGGCCGCGCAGCGGAACCACCTGGGCCAGGCCCTCCCACTGCTCGTCGGTGACGTCGTACCTCTCGTACCTACTCATGGGTCCATCCTCGCTCCCCTCACCCGTTCGGCCCAACAGCGACACGGGTGAGGGGGCGGGGAACCTCAGGTGACGAACGCGGCGGTCAGCCGCGCTCGAACACGGCGACCGTACGGGCGGGAACCGTGAAGCTGCCCGAACTCCTCTCGTACTCGGACGACTTGACGACCTCGTCCGCGCCGGCGCGCTGGACCGGGTGGAGGGCGTAGCCCTGGCCGGCGAGCGCCTCGATCCGCTGCGTCTGCCGCTCCGGCGTGGCGTTGAACACCACGACCAGGTCGTCCAGGCGCATCGTGATCACTCCGGGCGTCTCGTCCTTGCCCGACAGCGGGAAGGACAGTGCCGACTGGACCTGCTCCGCGGTGGACAGGCCGAAGGCCGGCTCCCCGGTGCGGATCCTCAGCAGGTCGCGGTAGGCGGCGGACGTGCCGTTGATCTCCGCGCAGCCCACGGTCAGTGTGGGCGCGGTGAGCAGCGGCTTCGCGAAGCCCCACTTGGGCTTGTTGTCGGCCTCCGGCGGCAGTCCGCGGCCGAAGCCGTTGCCGTCGCGGCAGTCCCAGTGGATCGCGTTGAACCAGTCGCCGCTGTCGTACGAGTTGCGGTCCAGGGACTTGGAGCGCAGCAGGTCCGACCCGGCCTGGGAGAGCGCCGGGCCCTGCGACAGCGCGGAGACGGCCATCGACAGCACCTGCATCCTTGCCCGGTCGGCCGGGGAGGTGGCGGCCGGGAGCTTGAACGCGAGGGCGTCGTACAGCGATTCGTTGTCGTGGGCGTCCGAGTAGGCGAGAGCGTCACCGGGTACGGCGGCGTAGCCGGCCGGTGCGCCGTTGTAGTCGACCTCGGAGCCCTTGACGGTCCGGCCGGCCGTGTCGGTGAAGGAGTAGGAGGCGAGGTTGCCGGACAGCCCGACCTTGATCAGGTCCTGGTAGTGCAGCAGCCGTGCCTTCTGCTCGGCCTCGGTGCCGTTGGCCTCCTTGGAGGCCGCGGGGTTGGGGTCGGTGAACAGGCCGGAGCCGAAGCCCTGCACGCCCGGGTCCTCGTCGAACGGGCCGCCGCCGCGGACGGCGTCACGCGCCCGGTCGGAGAAGGTGGCGATGCCGGTGCCCGCCATGTGCTTCTGGGTGGCCTGGACGAAGCGGGCGTCGTCGGCGACCTCACCGAAGTTCCAGCCCTCGCCGTAGAGAATGATCTTCTTGCCGTCCACGCCGTCCCGCTCGAGCGTGAGCTCGTCGAGCGCGGCGCGCACCGCGAGGATGTTCTCCTTCGGGTGGTGGCCCATCAGGTCGAAGCGGAAGCCGTCGACCTTGTAGTCACGCGCCCAGGTCACGACCGAGTCGACGACGAGCTTCCCCATCATCGCGTTCTCCGGCGCGGTGTTGGCGCAGCAGGTGGAGGTGGCGACGCTGCCGTCGGCCAGCAGCCGCTGGTAGTAGCCGGGCACGACCTTGTCGAGCACGGACTTGTCCGACTGGCCGGCGGCCACGGTGTGGTTGTAGACCACGTCCATGACGGTGCGCAGTCCGTCCTCGTTCAGCGACTTGACCATCTGCCGGAACTCGACGGTGCGTCGGGTGCCGTCCGGATCGGTGGAGTACGAGCCCTCCGGCACGGTGTAGTGCAGCGGGTCGTAGCCCCAGTTGAACGCGTCCTTCGCGGCTGCCTTCGCGATGCACGCCTGCTGCTCGGCCGAGTCGGGCGCGAGGATCTTCAGGTCGCACTCCGGCTGCTGCTGCTCCGACTTCCGCTCCGGGATGGTGCCGATGTCGAAGGCGGGCAGCAGATGCACGTACGAGGTGCCGGCGGCCGCCAGCTCGCGCAGGTGCCGCGAGCCCCTGCTGTCCTTGTCGGCGAAGGCGAGGTAGGTGCCCTTGTGGTCGGCCGTGGCGTCCGCGATCGAGAAGTCGCGGATGTGCAGCTCCTGGATCTGGGCGTCCCCCAGCGGCACGGCGGCGGGCTTCTTCAGCGCCGACCAGCCGGCCGGCATGAGCGACCTGTCGGACAGGTCGGCGACGAGGCTCCGCTCCGAGTCGGTGGTCAGGGCGAGCGAGTAGGGGTCGGTGACCTTGTTGGTGACGACCTTCTGGACGCTGGGCGCCCAGACCTTCACGTGGTACCGGTACGCGTCGCCCTTCCAGTTCTTCCTGCCCCTGACCGACCAGACGCCGCTGGCGTCGTCGCGGCGCATGGCGACACGCTTCCCGTCGAGTTCCAGGGACACGTGCTGGGCGGTCGGCGCCCACAGCCGCAGCGTCGGCACGCCCTTGCGGTCGAAGGTGGCGCCGAGGTCGGCCCTGGTGGCCTTCGCCGCGTACAGGTCGTCGAGGACTCCGGCGATCTGCACTCCGGTGGCGCTCACCGCGGCGCCGTTGGCCGCGTACTGCGCGGCCACGAGCTGCCCGCGCAGCGCCTCACGCACCCTGTCACGGTCGCGCGGGTCGACGGACCAGGCCGGGTACGCCTTCAGATGGGGGTACGCGGCCTTCTGCGCGTCGGTCAACTCCGTCCTGTTGAGCCGCAGCACCCGGCGCTCCCCGGTGAGGGCGCCGTCCTTGACGGCGATGGAGCCGTCGCGCGCGTACAGCAGGGCGCTGGAGGCGGCGGCGTCGCTGCCCTTCCAGGCGACGGTGTCCGCGTCGATCCAGACGGCCTCCGCCTTGGCGAGGTCGAGTGCCGCGCCGCCGCCCTTGGGCTGCGGCAGCAGGTGCTTCTCCTGGCCCGCGAGCAGCCACACCTCGTGGCCGGCCGCCTTGAGGTCGAGCGACCGGTCGGACGGCAGGTCCTTCTGGTCGCCCTTGTGCACGATGTAGCTGAGCGAGGTCGCTCCGGCCGCGAGCGGCACCTCGAAGACCGCGCCGTACGCGTCGGTGCGCACCGGCTCCAGCGGCTTCGACCAGTCGGTCGGGTTCGCGGCGCCGGTCCAGGTGTGCAGGCCCCAGCCGGTGTAGTCACCGTCGGGGCGCTGGTAGTGGATTACCACCTTGCTGGTGTCCTGCGGCGGGTACGCGCCCTCGGGCGCCGTGTTGCGCACCGCCGGGTCGCCCTGCTCGATCCAGACCTCGCCGGTCTTCGACAGGTCGATCGCGCGGTCGGCGTCGGTGTCCTTGACGCCGTCCTTGTTCACGGCGATGAAGCCCACCGACGAGGCGCCGGGCTTGAGCTTGACGTGGGCGAAGGCGCCGTAGGCGTCGCGGCCGCTGAACGGCTTGCCGGCGGGCCAGGTGGTGCCCTCGCCCTCGGCGATGTCGCCCCACGTGTAGAGGCCCCAGTCGGCGTAGTCTCCGTCCGCGCGCTTGTAGTGGACGATCGCGTAGTCGCGCTGGGTGGCGGTCGGGGGCTGCTCCACGGCCGGTGCGCCGCTGGTGGTGGCGGCGGTCGCGCTCGCGGTGCGGCCCGCGCTGTCGACGACGACGGCCTTGTACCGCAGGGCGGTTCCGGCCGGGGCGGTGACGCGCTGGGTGACCTTGTAGGGGGCGTGGTCGGCGGAGCCGAGGACCTGCCAGTCGCCGTTGCCGGTCTGGGCGGCGAACACGACGCGGTTCAGCTGCCCGCCGTCGGTGTCGGCCGTGATCTCGACGGTGCCGGTGGCGCCGGCCTCGGGGGCCTTCAGGGTGAGGGTGGGCTCCGCGCCGGGCGCGCCGAGCGGCTTGGCCGCCTTCAGCACCAGGGCGCCCAGCGCAGGGACGGTGACCTCGATGCTCTTGTCACCGCCGCTGCGGACGGTGGCGTCACCGCCGTGGAGCGCCGCGAAGTCCATGCCCGCGGAGCCGGTGGGGACCTTGACCGTCTTCGCCCCGGCCGCGTTGTTCACGGCCACGACGTACTCGGTGCGCGTCTTCGGGTCCGTACGGGAGAAGGCGTACACCGAGCCCTCGGCGTGGCGCTGCTCCTGGATGCCGTCGCGCAGCGCCGGGTGGGCCCTGGTGAGCTTCGCCAGCGCGGCGATCTGGCGGTAGAGCGGGTGGGAGGTGTCGTAGGCGTCGGCCGCGTGGGTGCGGTCGGTGCCGAGCTGGTCGTCGTCCAGGTAGTCCCCGGTCTTCGAGGCGAACAGCGTCTGGCGGGCGTCCTTGTCGCCGCCGGCGCCGGTGTAGCCCTGCTCGTCGCCGTAGTAGACGACGGGGTTGCCGCGGCTGAGGAACATCAGCTCGTTGGCCAGCTTGTACCGCGCCAGCAGTTCGGCGTCGCCGGCATTCGGGTTGTCCTGTGCGAGGAACGTGCCGAAGCGGCCCATGTCGTGGTTGCCGAGGAAGGGCACCGACTCGTAGGCGTTGGCCCGGCCGGTGGTGTAGCGGTAGTCCTGCGCGAACAGGTTCGCCAGCTTCTCGGCGGAGGCGCCCTGGGAGGCGTAGGCGCGGGCGGCGTCCTGGAAGGGGAAGTCCAGGGTGGCGTCGAGGCGGCCCTCGGTCACGTACTTCGAGGTGATGGCCGGGTCGGCCGAGTACACCTCGCCGAACATGAAGAAGTCGTCACGGCCGCGCTTCGCCGCGTACGCGTCGAGCGCGGTCGCCCACTGGGTCCAGAACTCGGTGTTGACGTGCTTGACCGTGTCGATGCGGAAGCCGTCGATGCCGAAGTCGCGGACCCAGCGCTGGTAGATCTTCGCCATGCCCTCGACGACCTCGGGACGCTCGGTCCACAGGTCGTCCAGGCCGACGAAGTCGCCGTTCTCCGAGGACTCGCCGGCGAAGGTCGAGTCACCGCGGTTGTGGTACATCGTCGGGTCGTTGAGCCATGACGGGACCTTGAGGTCCTTCTTGTCCTCGGGCACGACGGGGGTGCGCGGGAAGGAGTCCGTGCCGACGCGCGGGAAGCGCTTCGAGCCGTCCGCGTAGTCGGTGTCGTCGAACGGCTCGCCGTCCTTGGTCAGATAGGGGAAGGCGCCCTCGGAGAGGTAGTCGTACGACTTCTCCTTGTAGTCCACGACGTCGGCGGTGTGGTTGGTGATGACGTCGAAGAAGACCTTCATGCCCTTGGCGTGGGCCTTGTCGACCAGCTTCTCCAGGTCGGCGTTGGTGCCGAAGTGCGGGTCGACCTGGGTGAAGTCGGTGATCCAGTAGCCGTGGTAGCCGGCGCTGGCGTCCTTGCCCTCGCCCTGCACGGGCTGGTTCTTGAAGATCGGCGCCATCCAGATGGCGGTGGTGCCGAGGCCCTTGATGTAGTCCAGCTTCTCGGTGATCCCCTTGAGGTCGCCGCCCTGGTAGAAGCCCTTGTCGGTGGGGTCGTAGCCGGTCGCGAGGCGCGAACCGGTCAGTCCGCCGCGGTCGTTCTTCGGGTCGCCGTTGGCGAAGCGGTCGGGCAGGACGAAGTAGAACTGCTCACGCGTCAGGTCGTGACGGGCGGGCTCGGCGGCCAGCGATCTGTCCGACGGCGGTTTCGGCGGTTTGGGCGCCGCTGCCGCCGGAAGGGCGGACACGAGCGCCGCGACCGTCGCCGTCGCCACGGCGGCGGCCACTGCGCTGCGCAGCGGGATACGGGGGCGTATCAAGGCGGGTCTCTCCTGGATGAGGGCTGGATGAGGATGGTGTGCGATGTACGTGGTGTGCGAATACGTGAATGGTGTGCGCCGCCCCGCGCCCGGGGAGGGACGCGGGGCAGCGCGGGGGGTGGCGTCAGTCGCGCCAGGTGTCGTTCAGCGTGACCTTGCCGGACGACGGCACGGTGGCGGTGCGGTTGGCGCCGCTCTCCCAGGTGACGTTGCCGGAGCCGTCCTTGCGGATGTACTTGTACTCGAACGACGTGCCGGCGGGCAGGTTCACGTCGAGCTTCCACACGGGGTAGCTCGCCGGGTCCAGCTTGAGGGCACTGCCGGGGCTCCAGTTGCCGAGCTCGGCGCGGTTGCCGGTGACGTAGATGTTCTGGCCCACGACGGTAGTGGCGTTGACGGCGAAGGACGCGCCCGTGCTCACCGGTTCGGGCTCGGTGGAGCCGCCGCCGCAGTCACGGGCACCGGCGTGCAGCGCGACGGCGGTGCCGGCGCCCAGCGTCGCGGTGAACCGGCCGGAGCCGTCCACCGTGACGGCGTTGCCGCTCTGTACGTCGCAGTAGGCGCCGGACGGCAGTGACGTCTGGAAGGTGCGGGTCAGCGTGGAGCCCTCGTGGTTGATGGCCACGTAACCCTTGTCGCCGCGGCCGAAGGCGATCGCGTCGCCGCCGTTGTCCCACCAGTCGGTGACACCGGCGCCCCGCGTGGTGTTGCGGAAGGCGACCATGGAGGAGATCTCGCGCCAGGCGTGCTGGCACTTCCAGCCGTCGCTGTAGCAGGCGTTCACCTGCCCGCCGTTCGGCGGGCCGGCGTCGTGGTCGGTGAACTCGTAGCCGGAGTGGACGTCGGGCGAGCCGTACGGCCAGGCCAGCATGAAGACGTGCGCCAGGGTGTGGGCGGCGCCGTCCTTGTAGGTGAGGGTGTCACCGACGCGCTCGGTGTCGTGGTTGGTGACGAAGACGGCGGACTTCCCGGACTCCATGAAGCCCCAGCCCTCGCCGAAGTTCTTCAGGTAGGCGAGGTTCTCGTGGTTGAACACCTGCTTGAGGCCGCGTCCGTAGCGGAATTCCTGGACGTCGCCGCTGCCGAGGTACTCGCTCGGCGAGACCGCCTCACCCGCGCCGTGGATGGCCTCGTGCTTCCAGTGGACGTTCGGGTTGCTCAGCCTGGACTTGATGGCGGTCAGGTCGTCGGCCGGCATGTGCTTGGAGGCGTCGATGCGGAAGCCGTCGACGCCGAGCGACAGCAGGTCGTTGAGGTATCCGGCGATCCTGCCCCGGACGTACTCCTCGCCGGTGTCCAGGTCCGCGAGCCCGACGAGTTCGCAGTTCTGCACGTTCCCGCGGTCCTGGTAGTTGTTGACCTCCGCGGTGCAGTTGTCCATGTCGGGCGCGGAGTACACGCCGGGGTAGTCGTACTTGGTGTACGAGGACCCGCCGGTGCCGGTGCCCGACCCGGCCGACATGTGGTTGATGACGGAGTCCGCGACGACCTTGACGCCGGCCGCGTGGCAGGTGTCCACCATGTTCGCGAACGCGGCGCGGTCGCCGAGGCGTCCGGCGATCCGGTAGCTGACGGGCTGGTAGGAGGTCCACCACTGGCTGCCCCGGATGTGCTCCTGGGGTGGGGAGACCTGGACGAAGCCGTATCCGGCGGGGCCGAGGCTGTCGGTGCACGCCTTGGCGATCGAGTCGAACTTCCACTCGAACATCACGGCGGTGACGTCCTTGCCGCCGGGTGGCGCGGCCTGGACGGGGGTGGGGGCCGTGACGACGGCGGCGGCTCCTGCCACAACGGCAAGGGCCGCGGCCACGGTTCTGCTGGCCATGATTCCTCCTGGGCTCACAGGAAGGCGCGGATGCGAGGGGTCAGCCTCGTGCGGCAACGCGCCGTGCCCGCAAGGCCTTGGGGATTTCTTGCTGCAAGAAGTCTGAAACTCGTTGCGGACGAGACCGTAAGCCCAGCCCGGCCGGTGGTCAACCCTCCGGGCACACTCCCGCAATGTGCTTGAAAACTGGCCGTTTCGTGACCGCAAACTCTTTCGCAAGTCATTGCAGCGGTGTTACGTTCAACCACGACTCCGGCCCGGCCCTCACCCGCAGCGGCCGGTCCGGCAGGGGCCGTTGGCCGTCGCCCCGAGCGGGCGGCTGCCACGGGGTCTGCCCCGGCCGGGGGTCCCGGTCAGTGCCGGGCCCCACGCGCCCGGCCGGGGCAGGCCGTCACCGCACCGGCCGGAAACCGCCGAAGCGCCGGAGTGCCTCAACAGGCCGCCGGGTCAACGGCGTCGGCATCGCCGGCCCGGCTCACCGGCCGAGGCCCAAGAGCAGGAGGCCCGGGGCCGCCGAAGGACCCCGCCGCGCCCCGACCCGGGGCCGGCCCCGGGCTTCCCGACAACCGCGCGGCCCGGGGCATCGCCGCAAACCGGACCTCAGCGCCGCGGCGCACCCGTCGAGCCGCGCACCACGAGCTCCGGCTGGAAGACGAACTCCGTCCTCTGCACCGGGTTTCCGTCGATCTCCTCGACCAGCGCGTCCACCGCCGCCGTCGCCATCGCCTGCACCGGCTGACGCACCGTCGTCAGCGGCGGGTCGGTGAACGCGATGAGCGGCGAGTCGTCGAAGCCGACCACCGACACGTCCCCGGGCACCTCGAGTCCGCGTGCCCGCACCGCCCTGATCGCGCCGAGCGCCATCAGGTCGCTGCCGCAGACGATCCCGGTGCACCCCTGGTCGAGCAGCAGGCCGGCCGCGGCCTGGCCGCCCTCGACGGAGAAGAGGGTGCGCTGGATGAAGCTCCCGGCGTCGTCCGCCGACAGACCCAGCATCGATTCGAGCGCCTCGGTGAAACCCTCCGCCTTGCGCAGCGAGGGCACGTAGCGGGTCGGCCCGATGGCCAGACCGATGCGCTTGTGGCCGAGGTCGACGAGGTGCCGTACGGCCATGCGCGCCGCGGACCGGTCGTCGGGCGAGACGAACGGCGCCTGGACGGCCTCGTTGTAGCCGTTGATGAGGACGAACGGCACGCCCCGCCCCGCCAGTTTGAGATAGCGGGACGGGTCGGCCGTCGTATCGGCGTGCAGCCCGGAGAGGAACACCATGCCCGTGACACCGCGCTCCTCGAGCTGCTCGACGAGCTCGTCCTCCGTGGAACCGCCCGGCATCTGGGTGCACAGCACGGGCGTGTAGCCGTGCCCCGCCAGCACCTGCTCGATGACCTGAGCGAACGCCGGGAAGATCGGGTTCGTCAGCTCGGGGATGATCAGGCCGACGAGCCCGGCGCTGCGCTGCCTCAGCCGCATCGGCCGCTCGTAGCCGAGCACGTCGAGGGCGGCCAGCACCTTGTGCCGGGTGCCGGCCGCGACGCCGGCCTTGCCGTTGAGCACCCGGCTGACCGTGGCTTCGCTGACCTTGGCCTGGAGGGCCAGGTCGGCGAGCCTCGGGGCGGCGGAACCGTCGCCGCCCCGAGGCAGGGGTACGGTCACACCGCCCACCAGACGGTGGTGTCGGCGGGCACCTCTGCCATGTCGTCCACGACCATCACCGTGTCGTTGGCGAGCAGGGTCCGGCCGGGCACCGGGATACGGACCGTGGCGCCGGTGGTGTTGGCGGTGCACAGGAAACCGTCGCGGCGGAAGGCGAGCACGCCCTCGGGGGCGTCCACCCACTCGACCGCGTCACCGGCGCCGAGCCCGGCGTGTTCGCGGCGGACGGCGAGCGCGGTGCGGTACAGCTCGAGCGTGGAACCCGGGTCGCCGGTCTGCGCCTCGACGCTCAGCGGGCCCCAGTTGCCGGGCTGCGGCAGCCAGCTGCCGCCGTCGCCGAAGCCGTACGAGGAGCCCTCGACGGTCCACGGGATCGGCACCCGGCAGCCGTCGCGGAAGCCGTCCTGGCCGCTGGCCCGCCAGAACGACGGGTCCTGGCGGACCTCGTCGGGCAGGTCCGTGACGTCGGGCAGGCCGAGCTCCTCGCCCTGGTAGACGTACGCGGAGCCGGGCAGCGCCAGCATCAGCAGGGTGGCGGCGCGGGCGCGGCGCAGGCCGAGCTCGCGGTCGCCGGCCTCGCGGAGCTGGGTGCCGAGGCCCGCCGGGTTGGCGAAGCGGGTGGCGTGCCGGGTGACGTCGTGGTTGGAGAGCACCCAGGTGGTGGGCGCGCCCACGGGGCGCATGGCGGCGAGCGAGTCGTCGATGACCTTGCGCAGCTCCTCGGCGTCCCAGTGGGTGCCGAGGTACTGGAAGTTGAAGGCCTGGTGCATCTCGTCGGGACGGACGTAGTTGGCGGTGCGCTCGACGGTGGGCGTCCAGGCCTCCGCGACGAGGACGCGGTCGTCGCCGTACTCCTCGAGGACCTTGCGCCAGGAGCGGTAGACGTCGTGGACGCCGTCCTGGTCGAAGAACGGCATGACGTCGTTCCCGAGCAGCTTCAGCTGGTCGTGCTCGCCGAGGTCGGGCAGGCCCGGGGCCTTGATGAGGCCGTGGGCGACGTCGACGCGGAAGCCGTCGACGCCCATGTCGAGCCAGAACCGCAGGATCGAGCGGAACTCGTCCCGGACGGCGGGGTGCTCCCAGTTGAAGTCGGGCTGCTCGGGCGCGAACAGGTGGAGGTACCACTCGCCGTCGGCGGCACGCGTCCAGGCGGGCCCGCCGAAGATGGACTCCCAGTCGTTGGGGGGCAGTTCGCCGCTTGCACCCTTGCCGGGGCGGAAGTGGTAGCGCTCCCTCAGCGGCGAGCCGGGGCCCTCGCGCAGGGCGCGCTGGAACCACTCGTGCCGGTCGGAGGAGTGGTTGGGCACGAGGTCCACGATGATGCGCAGGCCGAGTTCGTGGGCGTCGCGGATCAGCGCGTCGGCGTCGAGCAGCGAGCCGAACATGGGGTCGATGGCGCGGTAGTCGGCCACGTCGTAGCCGGCGTCGGCCTGCGGGGACGCGTAGAACGGGCTCAGCCAGACGGCGTCGACGCCGAGGTCCCGCAGATACGGCAGCCGGCCGCGGATGCCTTCCAGATCCCCCATGCCGTCGCCGTTGCCGTCGGCGAAGCTGCGCGGGTACACCTGGTAGATCACCGCGTCACGCCACCAGCCCGTGTGCGTGCCGGTGGTGGGGGCGGCGGGGGCAGCGAGGTGCTGGGTCATGTCATCCCTGGAGGTGATGGGGTGGGGTGCGGCGCCGGGCCGGGAGTCGGGCACGGACCGGCGCCGCCGCTTCATACGGCTTCTCAGCCCTTGACGGCGCCGGCGGACATGCCGGTCACCAGATGCCGCTGGGCGAAGAGGAAGACGAGCCCCGCGGGGATGGCGATGAGCACGGAGGCCGCGGTCATCGGGCCCCACTGGGCGCCGTACTGGTTGACGAACTTCTGCAGTCCGCCGGCGAGGGTCAGGTTCTCGTCGCCGATCATGAAGGCGGACGCGTAGGCGACCTCGCCCCAGGCGGTGATGAACGAGTAGAACGCGGTGACCGCGATGCCGGGCTTGGCCAGCGGCAGAATCAGCCGCCAGAAGGTGCCGAACGGGGTGAGTCCGTCCACCTGCCCCGACTCGTCGATCTCCATCGGGATGGTGTCGAAGAAGCCCTTCATCATCCACGCGCAGAACGGGACGGCGATGGTCAGATAGGTGATGACCAGGCCGAACGCGTTGTTCAGCAGCCCGATGGCGGACATGATGTTGTAGATCGGCACGATGAGGACGGCGACCGGGAACATCTGGGTGATCAGCAGCGTCCACATCAGGCCGCGCTTGCCGGGAAAGCGGAAACGGCTGACCGCGTAGCCCGTGGTGGCGGCGACGAAGACGCCGAGCAGGGTGGTGAGGCCGGCGATCAGCAGCGAGTTGCCGAACCAGGTGAGGAACTCGGTGTTCTCCAGCAGGCCCCGGTAGTTCGCGAGCGTCGTCTCCTTCACGAAGTCGGTCGTGTTGGCGTACTTCGCGGGCTTGAGTGAGGTCAGGAACACCCACAGCACCGGGAAGACGGCGATCACGGAGGCGACGATCAGGGTGGCGTGCAGCCCGGCGGAGGCGAGCGGCGAACGCGCGCCACGGGGGCGGACCTTGGTCCGGCTGCTGGACGTGGGGGTCACGGCGGTGGTCACCAGACTTCTCCCTGCTTGCGGAGGACTCGCCGGTAGACCGCGGCGAAGACCATCAGGATGACCAGGATCAGTACGCCCCAGGTGGACGACTGAGCGAAGTCGCGCGGGCTGATCTCGAAGGAGAACTTGTACGCCTGCGTCACCAGGATCTGGGTCGCCTCGCCCGGTCCGCCCCGGGTGAGCAGGAAGATCACCGGGAACATGTTGAAGGTCCAGATCGTGCTCAGCAGGACCACGGTGGTGCTGACCGAACGCAGGCCGGGGAGCGTGATGTTGCGGAACCGCTGCCAGGGGCCGGCGCCGTCCATCTCGGCGGCCTCGTAGAGCTCGCCGGGGATCGACTGCAACCCGCCGAGCAGGGCGACCATCATGAACGGCACACCGAGCCACACGTTCACGGCGATCACCGCGACCTTGGCCATGCCGGGGTCGTTGAGCCACGGCACCGCGTCGATGCCGCCGCCCGCGAGGATGCTGTTGAGCAGTCCGCGGCGCTCGTCGTAGAGGAAGCGCCAGGCGAAGACGGACACGAAGCCCGGCACCGCCCACGGCAGGATCAGCAGCATCCGGTAGAAGGACCGGCCGGCGATCCTGCGGTTGAGGATGTTGGCCAGCGCCATGCCGAGGCCGAACGTGATCGAGACGCAGGCCACCGTCCACACCAGCGTCCAGCCCAGGGTGTCGAAGAACTGCCCGCCGGACAACGCCTCCTTGTAGTTGTCCAGGCCCACGAACTCATAGGTCGCGGGGATCTCGTTGACGCCGATGGTCCGCGCGACATTGCGCTCCGTGGCATCCGTCAGGGACAGGTAGATACCGCGGACGAGCGGATATCCGATGATCACTGAGATCACGACCGTCACCGGAGCGACCATCGCCCACGCGTACCAGTGCGTGGAGAGGGAGCGCCGGAGCCTGCCCTCGCGCTTGCCAGTACCGCGGCTCGGGCCGCGGGCGACATCGCCCGCGGCCTTCGCCACCGACTGGCTGCTGGTGTCCACAGCCATCAGCCGGCCAACCTTCCTGTTACTTCCAGTCCTTGAGGAGCTTGCGGTACTCGTCGGCCGTGGCCTTCGCTCCCTTTTCCGGGGTGGTCTGGCCGGTGAGGACCTTGGTGTACTCGGTCACCAGCGGCGCGAAGAGGCTGCCGGTCTCCGGGATCCACGGGCGCTCGACGGCCTTGTCGACGACCGGGCGGAAGAAGTTGACGATCTCGTTGCTCCCGACACCCGGCTGCGAGTAGACCGAGTTGCGGGTCGGGAGCAGGCTGAGCTCCTTGGCGACCTTGGCCTGGCTCTCGGCGGAGGTCATGTACTCGGTGAAGGCGTACGAGGCGTCCAGGTTCTTGGAGCCCGCGTAGACGGCGAGGTTGTGGCCGCCCTGCGGGGCGCCCTGACCGGCCGAGCCCGCCGGGACCGGCGCGATGCCCAGGTTCGCCTTGTCGGCGAACTCCTTGCCCGTGTAGGTGTCGGAGACGGCCCACGGGCCGTTGATGATCATGGCGACCTTGCCGTCCTTGAAGGCGGCCTGCATGTTGTCCCAGCCGTTGGTCGCGTCGGTGATCGCGGCCTTGGAGTCGACCAGGTCCTTGACGGTCTTCATGGCCCTGACGCCGGCCGCGTCGTCGACGGTGATCTTCTTGTTCTTCGCGTCGACCAGGTCACCGCCCTCGCCGTAGAGGAAGGAGAGGAACCAGTAGGCGTCGTCACCACGGAGATAGAGGCCGGTCTTGCCGGTCTTGTCCTTGATGGTGGCCGAGACGGTCTTCAGCTCGTCGATGGTCTTGGGGACCTCGACGCCGGCCTCCTTGAAGATCTTCTTGTTGTAGAAGATGCCCATGGAGTCGATGACCTGCGGAACGGCGTAGGTCTTGCCGTTGTACTCGGTGGAGGCAGCGGCCTGCTTGAGGAAGTCGTCCTCGCCCTTCAGCGCCGCGGTGCCGTCGAGCGGCGCGAGGTAGCCGAGGTCGGCGAACTCCGGAGTCCAGGCGACCTCGGAGCGGATGACGTCGGGGGCGCCGGAGCCGGACTGCGCCGCGTTCTTGAACTTGTTCTGCGCCTCACCGAACGGCACGTTGACGTACTTGACGGTGACCTTCGGGTGCAGCTTGGTGAAGTCCTCGGCGAGCTTCTTGAAGACCTTGTCCTCACTGCCGACCGTGGAGGTGTCCCACCAGGTGACCGTGCCACTGAGCTCACCAGAGCTCTTGTTGCCGGTATCGCCGCTGTCGTTCCCACCGCACGCCGTCGCCGACACGGCCAGTGCCGAGACCAGAGCGATGGCCGCTATGCCACGCCGCATGTGAACTCCTTCAACTGATCCCGGAAGGGCGGAGGCGAAGACCTGCCTCCCGCCGTCCGCTCCCTCGCGGTGCCGGGTTGCCAGGAACGTAACAGGGCTGAAAACCATCGGAAAGACCTTGCGGCAAATTTCTGCAAGGACAGGTGATCGTTACATCCGCGTGTCCTGAGAGTTGCCGAAGGATCGCTTGACACCCCTCCAGGACCGGACCGTGCCCAGGGTGCGCCGCCGACGGACGCCTTCGCAAGCGCTCCGCAAGGCTTTGCAGGGATGCGACGCGCTTCATGCCCCGCGGCGGCCGTACGGAGGTCGTCCGGGGGTCATACCGGGGGTCGTACGGGAGCACCGGCGGCGACATGACGCAATGAACCTGCCGATTCCCACCCCTGGTGGGCAATCCGACGCGCGCCCGGTACAGTCCACTCCCATGACCGCGCGGCTCGCCGACATCGCAGCCCAGGCGGGGGTCAGTGAAGCCACAGTCAGCCGCGTGCTCAACGGCAAGCCCGGCGTGGCCGCGGCCACCCGCGAATCCGTCCTCGCCGCACTCGACGTGCTCGGCTACGAACGGCCGGTCCGGCTGCGGCAGCGCAGCGCCGGCCTCGTGGGACTGATAACCCCCGAGCTGGACAACCCGATCTTCCCCGCCCTCGCCCAGGTCATCGGCCAGGCGCTGACGCGGCAGGGCTACACCCCGGTGCTCGCCACCCAGACCCCCGGCGGGTCCACGGAGGACGAACTCACCGAGATGCTGGTGGACCGCGGCGTCTCCGGGATCATCTTCGTCTCCGGACTCCACGCGGACACCACCGCCGACATGGAGCGCTACGACCGGCTGCGCGCCAAGGGCGTGCCGTACGTCCTGGTCAACGGCTTCTCGCCGAAGGTCCAGGCCCCCTTCGTCTCCCCCGACGACCGGGCCGCGATGCACCTGGCGGTGACCCACCTCGCCTCGCTCGGCCACACCCGGATCGGCCTCGCGCTCGGCCCCCGGCGGTTCGTGCCGGTGCTGCGCAAGATCGAGGGCTTCCAGGCGGCCATGGAGGAACGGCTCGGGCTGTCCCCCGACGAGTCGCAGGAGCTGATACAGCACTCCCTCTACACCCTGGAGGGCGGCCAGGCGGCGGCAGCCGCACTGATCGCCAAGGGGTGCACCGCGATCGCCTGCGCCAGCGACATGATGGCCCTCGGTGCCATCCGCGCGGCGCGGCAGCAGCGGCTCCACGTCCCCCGGGACATCTCGGTGGTCGGCTTCGACGACTCCCCGCTCATAGCGTTCACCGATCCGCCGCTGACCACGATCCGCCAGCCCGTCCAGGCGATGGGGCAGGCGTCGGTGCGCGCGCTGCTGGAGGAGATAGAGGGCACGCCCGCCCCGCACAGCGAGTTCGTGTTCATGCCGGAGCTGGTGGTGCGGGGCTCGACCGCGTCCGCCACGAAGCGGGCCGCGGCCCGGGATTGAGGCCGTAGGTGAGCGAGCAGGAGTACGACGTACTGGTCGTCGGCGGCACCGGCGTGGACACCATCGTCCGCGTCGACGCGCTGGAAGTACCGCCCGGCGACTCGCTGTTCGTGCCCCCGGTGCGCGACTACGTGGGGCACACCGGCAACGGGGTGGCGCTGGGCTGGCACGCGCTGGGTCTCGCCACCAAGTTCATCGACTTCCTCGGCGACGACGTCCAGGGCCGCACGGTGCTCGCCGCGTACGAGGAGCGGGGCCTCGACTTCAGCCATGTGCACTCCCCGCACGGCACACCGCGCGGCATCAATCTGGTCGACCCGGCGGGCCGCCGCTTCTCCTTCTACGACGGCCGTCACCCGGCGGACCTGCGACTGCCGCGCCCCTTCTATCTGCCGTTCCTGGAGCGCGCCCGGCACGTCCACCTCTCGATCGTCGGCCACAACCGCGACATGTACGAGGACGTCCACCGGCTCGGCGTCACCAGCTCCACCGATCTCCACGACTGGGACGGCCGCAACCCGCACCACCGGCACTACGCCCTCGCGTCCGACTACGTCTTCCTGAGCGCCGCGGCCCTCGGCGACCGGTTCGAGGAGGTCATGCACGGCATCCTCGCCGAGGGGCGGGCACGGTTCGTCGTGGCGACGGCCGGCGCCGCGGGCTGCCACCTGCTGGTCCGCGGCGACGAGAAGGCGCGGCACTTCCCCGCCGTACGGCCCGAGCGCCCCGTGGTCGACACCAACGGCGCTGGGGACGCGTTCGTCACCGCGTTCCTGCACTCGCTGTTCGAGGGCCGGGAGATGGAGGAGTGCGTGCTCGCCGGCTCCGTGGCGGGCGCCTTCGTCTGCGGGGCGGCCGGCACCCACACCGAGTTCATCGGCCTGCCGGAACTGCGCGCCGCCTGCGCGCGGGCGGCCTGCGACGCGTGACTGCGCCGGGGCCCGCAGGGCGCCCCACGCGCCTTGCGAGCCCCGGCTCCCCTGCGTTTCAGCTCTTGACCGCGCCCGAGGTGATGCCCCCGACGATGTGCTTGCCGAGCAGGGCGAAGACCAGGAGCAGCGGGACGGTCGCGATGAACGCGCCGGTCAGCACGATCGCGTGGTTCACGGTGTGGTTCCCCGACCCCAGACCGGCGAGTGCCACCTGAAGGGTGGGCGAGCCGTCCGGGGTGAGCGCGATGAACGGCCAGAAGAAGTCGTTCCACGACTGGACGAAGATCAGCATCCCGAGGACGGCCATCGCCGGCCGGGCGATGGGGAAGACCACGTGCCAGATGATGCGCAGGCTGTGGGCGCCGTCCATCCGGGCCGCCTCGATGAGCTCGACCGGCAGCGCCTCCAGCAGGTACTGCCGCATGAAGAACACGCCGAAGGCGGCGACCAGGCTCGGCAGGATCACCGACTGGAGCTGGTTGACCCAGCCGAGCTCGGTGATCAGCTGGTAGAGCGGGATGACGCTGAGCTGCGGCGGCACCGTCATCGTCGCCACCACGACCGCCAGGAGCACATTGCGCCCCTTGAACCGCAGCTTGGCGAAGGCGAACCCGGCGAGCGTCGCGAACAGCACGGTGCTGGTCGCGACCGCGCCCGCGACGATCGTCGTGTTGATCAGGGCCTCCCCCATGTCCACCTGGTTCCAGGCGATGGAGAGGTTCTCGAACAGCCGGCTGCCCGGCAGCAGCGGGCTCGGGGCCTGGACGACGCGTTCACCGGAGTGGGAGGCCGCGACCAGGTTCCAGTACAGCGGGAAGAGCGAGACCACGGCGGCGAACACCAGCAGCGCGTAGGTGAGCGGACCGCCGTGGTGCTGCCGTCCGGCCTTCTGCCCCAGTCGCCGCCGGCGCGACTTCGCCGGTCCGGCGGGCGCGGGCGCCGCGGTCTTGTCCAGCACATGACTCATGAGCGTGCCGCTCCGTTCTTCTTCTGCGCGCTCGACCGGCTGAGCAGGCGCTGTACGAGGCCGATGGCCAGCAGCAGGAGCAGCATCACCCAGGCGATCGCGGAGGCCTGGCCGAGCGCACCGGTGACCCAGCCCTTCTCGTACATCAGCAGGCTCAGCGTCTGGTACTGGTTGCCGCTGCCGCCGCCGATGCCCAGGCTGCCGCCGAAGATCAGCGGTTCACCGAAGAGCTGGGTGGCGCCGATGGTGGAGACGACGATGGTGAACAGGATCGTCGGCTTGATCGACGGGATGGTGATGCTGATGAACTGCCGGAAGCGGGACGCCCCGTCGAGGGCCGCCGCCTCGTAGAGGTCGTTCGGCACCGCCTGCATCGCGGCCAGGTAGATCAGCGCGTTGTAGCCGGTCCACCGCCACGTGATGATCGTGGAGATGGCGATCTGGGCGGGCCACTTCTCGGTCTCCCAGTTGACCGCGTCGATGCCGACGTAGCCGAGCAGCTGGTTGATCAGCCCGTAGTCGGTGTTGAACAGCTGGGCGAAGACCAGCGCGGCCGCGGCGATGGACGTCGCGTACGGGGCGAGGATGGCGACCCGGTAGAAACCGCGGCCGCGGATGCGGTAGTTGAGCAGATGGGCCAGTCCGAGCGCCATCAGCAGCTGCGGCACGGTGGAGATGACGCCGATGGTGAAGGTGTTCGCCAGGGCGTTCCAGAAGAAGTCGCTGTCCCAGAGCCTGGTGTAGTTCTCCAGGCCCCGCCACTCGGCCGCGCCGCCGAGCTCGACCTTCTGCAGCGACAGCCAGCCGGTGTACAGCAGCGGAAAGAGACCGAAGGCGGCGAAGACGAGGAAGAACGGCGCCACATAGGCGTACGGGGTCGCCTTGAGGTCGAGGCGGTAGAGGCGGCTGCGCCAGCCGGACGGGTCCCGGTGCCGCGGGCCCTTCGGTGGGCCCGAGGGGCCGGCGATCACGTCGGCGCCCTGGTCGGGCCGGAGGGAGGTGGCCATCAGGCGACCCTTTCCCTGGTGAGTGGTGACGGGAGAACGGCGGGCGCCCGCGCGGCGCCCGCGAAGGAGCCGCCGGCTGCCGCGGGGACAGCCGGCGGAAGGGCGTCGGCTACTGGTCGATCTTGTCCTCGACCAGCTTGCGCACGTTGTTCCAGGCCTTCTCCGGCGAGGTGCCGCGGGTCTCGATGTCGAGGATCCCGTTGTCCGTCAGGAAGGTCTTCACCTGACCGTCCCAGCGGCCGATCGGGGCCGGCTTGATCTGCTGCGCGGCCTCGGAGTAGATCTTGCCGACCGGGACGCCGGGGAAGTACTCGGGCTGGGCGTTCTGGACGGTCTCGGACTTCAGGCCCTCGGTGGTCGAGGGGATGTTGCCGTTGACGGCGAACACCTTGGCCTGCTGCTCGGGCGCGGTCAGCCAGGCGGCGAGCTTGGCGGCCTCGGCGGTGTGCTTGCCCGCCTTGGGCACGGCGAGGAACGAGCCGCCCCAGTTCGCCGGGACCGGCGCCTGGGCGATGTCCCACTTGCCCTTGTTGGACGGTCCGGCCTGGTCCTTGATGATGCCGGTCATCCACGACGGGCAGGCGACGGTGGCGAACTTCGAGTTCTTGAACGCCGCGTTCCAGCTGCCCTTCTCGTCGAACTGCCGCAGCTTGGCGGTCAGTCCGCCCTCGGCGGCCTTGACGGCGGTGTCCCACGCCTTCATCACGCCGAGGCTGCTGTCCCAGCGCAGCTGGCCGTCCTCGCCCGAGTACTGCTCGGGCTGGCTGGAGACGACCGCGTTGAACAGACCGCTCGCCGAGTCGTGGAACGCCGCCCCGTCCGGCGCGCCGGCCTTGTACTTCTCGCCCGCTGCCAGGAACTTGGCCCAGTCACCGGCCCACAGCTTGCCGACCTCCTCGCGGTCGGTCGGCAGGCCGGCCTTCTGGAACAGGTCCTTGCGATAGCAGATGCCCATCGGGCCGATGTCCGTGCCCAGCGCGACGACCTCGCCGTTCTGGGCGGTGGCCTGCTTGACCTTCCAGTCGAGGAACGCCGAGGTGTCGACGCCCTCGGTCTTGCCCAGGTCGACGAACTTCTTCGACATCGCCTCGCCGGTGGCCTCCGCGATGTAGCCGACCTCGATGGCCTGGATGTCGGCGAGGCCGCTGCCCTGCGAGAGCCTCAGCTTCAGCGCGTCCCAGTACTTCTGGCCGTCGGCGACGTTGGTCTCTTCGATCTTGATGCCGGGGTTCAGCTTCTCGTACTCGGCGTAGAGCTTGGCGCCGGTCTTGTCGTCGAACCCGAACGATCCGAAGGTGCCGACGCGGAGGGTGATCTCTCCGCCCGAGCTGTCGCTGCCCTCCTCGTCCCCCGAGCCGCCGCAGCCGGTCACGAGAAGACCGAGGGACAGCAGACTCGCGGTGGTGAGGGTGACCGCGCGGCGTCTGCGCGGGACGTCACCAAAAGATATGCGCATTCGAGGCTCCTACGACTGTTTCGGCTGGTGGCGGGCCCAGAGCGACAGAGTGGGGCTGACGGCGAGCAGGACCGGTCACGGAGGGGAAGTGAGGAAGCGGTGCACAGCAATCCCGTACGGGTGAGTGGGAGCGCTCCCACTACTGCTTGGTTCGAAAGCTTCCCGGCGGCGACACCCTCTGTCAAGGTCGAACAACAGAGCTTTATTGCTCCGAGATGTCACCGGCGTGAGAATCTCCCGCTTTCAGCGCAGGCAAAACCCGCGAGCCGCCACATAAGGCCCAGTTGGCCGCGCCCGCGCCCCAGCGGCGCCGGCGCCCCGGGATGATCCTCGACAAGCCGGAGCTGATCGATCAATATTGGGAGCGCTCCCGAACTCTCCGTCACCGAGGTCACCAGGGAGAATCGACGCACACGGCAACACCCTCACCGGAGGCACGCATGGCAGCACGGGGCCGCTACGGCCAGCCCACACTCGAGCAGGTGGCCGCCCTGGCCGGTGTCGGGCGGGGCACCGTGTCACGGGTGATCAACAAATCCCCGGGGGTGCGCGACTCCACCCGGCACGCCGTCGAACAGGCCATCGCGGAGCTCGGGTACATCCCCAACCACGCCGCCCGCGCCCTCGCGGGCAGCCGCACGGACGCGGTGGCGCTGGTCGTCCCCGAGACCGAGAAGCGGTTCTTCACCGAGCCCTACTTCTCCGAGATCATCCACGGCGTCGGCATCGGCCTGGCCGACACGGAGCTCCAGCTGCTGCTGACCCTGGTGCGCACGGAGCGTGAACGCGACCGGTTCCTCCAGTACGCCAAGGCCCGCCGGATCGACGGCGTCCTACTGGTCTCCCTCCACCGCGACGACCCGCTCCCCGACCAGCTCTCGGACATGGACATGCCCACCGTGCTGGGCGGCCGCCGCACCGGCGACGAGACGGTCTCCTACGTCGACTGCGACAACGCCGGAGGGGCCCGGCTGGCCGTGCGCCATCTCGCCAAGACCGGCCGCCGCAAGATCGTCACCATCACCGGCCGCGCGGACATGTACGTCGCCCAGTGCCGGCTGCGCGGCTACGAGGAGGCCGTCCGCGGCGCGTACGGGGAGTTCGACCCCACCTGGGTCGCCGACGGCGACTTCACCGAGGAGAGCGGCCGCCACGCCATGACGGAGCTGCTGCGCCGCCACCCGGACCTCGACGCGGTGTTCGCCGCGTCCGACGTGATGGCCGCCGGCGCGCTGCACACCCTGCGCGCCGCGGGCCGCGCGGTGCCCGGCGACGTGGCCGTCATCGGCTTCGACGACTCGCCGCTCGCGCAGCACACCGACCCGCAGCTGACGACGGTCCGCCAGCCGGTGGAGGAGATGGGCCGCACCATGGCCGACGTCCTCCTCGACCAGATGGCCTCCCCGGGCGCCGCCTGGCGGAACGTGGTGCTCCGCACGGAGTTGGTACGCCGCGCCACGGCCTGACCGCGCGCCCCACGCCCGTACGCCCCGCGTCAACAGCCCTCGTGCACCAGGGTGTTTCCCAGGGGTGTGCGGCTGTGCCGTACCGAGACCCCCCGCCGCTCCGTGGCGACGAGACCTGCCGCACGCAGGGCGGCGGCGTGGCGGCTGGCCGCCGTGGTGGAGATACGCAGGCGCTCCGCGAGCGTGGTGGTGCTGTGGCTGCTGGCGAGACAGTGGAGGACGGCGGCACGGGTGCCGCCGAGTAACTCGCCGAGGGCCGACGCGCCGGGCGTCTCTCCGGCCGGCTCCGGTATCCACAGCGGCTGCCGGGCCACCGGGTAGACCAGCACCGGCGGCAGCTCGGGAAGAGCGAGCGTGATGGGGTGGTCGTGGCAGAAGAAGCTGGGAATGACCGTCAGACCCCGTCCCTCCAGGTGGAGTTGCTGCTCCACGGGGTAGTCGACCTCGAGGACGGGCGGGCGCCAGCGGGACGTGGGGCCGAGGCCGGCCAGCAGGCCCTCACTGCCGTGCTCCAGCACGTCACGCACCCGGCGCCGCCGGTCACGGTGGACGCACCGTGCCGACGCGTCGGCGTGCGGAGCCACCGCGACACGGTGGTAGCGGTGCAGCATGGCGCCGAGCCGGCGCAGGGCCGGGGCGCGGCCGGAGGCGATGTCGTCGAGCCACGCGGAAGGGCGGGAGCGGCCCGCGGCGAGGCGGGTGATGTCGGCGCGCAGCCGGCCCCTGCCGGTGGAGAGCATCCTGTCGAGGCCCGCGTTCAGCACGGGTTCGCAGCCGGCGCCGTCGGCGGGGGTGAGGAAGTCCGGGAAGTACGAGGTGCGCGGGGCCAGCGCGGTGAGCATCCTGACCTCGTGGCCCGAGCCGGCGGCGGCCAGCACCGCGCGGGTTCGACGGCACCACGGGGCGAAGAAGGGCCCCGGGCCGACCAGTTGGTGCAGACTCAGCACCGTCTCCCACATGGCGTCCGGCTGCTGGGCGAGCCGGACCCTGCCGAGGTCTTCTCCGGTGAAGTGGATGCGAAGCACGTTGTCCCCCGATGCGGTGCCTGCTGTCCTTCGCAGGGTGCCCAGAGGCCCGCCGGGATTCCGAGGCGGCGCGCCGAGCCGCGGTGACGGCTGTCGCCGTAGCACAAGGAACGCTGCGGCGCTGGGGATTGCGGCAATTCGGGAGAGCTGTCGCCCACCGGCGCCGGCGGGCAGCGTGGTCCGTGTCATCACCCGGCCCGGAGCAAGAGGGCGTACGACCGGCAATGCCGGGGGCGATGACGTGCGTTCACCATCCTCCACGAAGTCCTACCACCGGAAGGGACACGATTCCTGTGCATACGAGAACAAAGCTGGCGGCCACTCTTTTCGCGGGCGCCCTGACCGTCCTCGGAGTGACCGGCACGACCTCTGCCGCGACCACGCTCGACAGCACGATCGCGGCCCAGGCGGAGCGAGCCGGCCTCAGCACGAGCGAGGTCGCCGGTCTGCAGAAGCAGATCGACGAGCAGCTGGAGATCACCCCGGGCGGCGAGCAGATCGGCGTCAACCAGGTCGCCTGGCGCGACGGCAAGACGATCATGACGTTCCCGCTCCCGGGCGAGAAGAAGGCCCGCGCCGTCGGCGAGCCCGTCACGACGCTCGGCACGGCGAACTGCAGCTACACCTGGACCTGCCTCTACGAGCACGCGAGCTACGAGGGCCGCCGGCTGACCTGGCAGGACTGTGCCTTCAACAACCTCTCCACCTGGGGCTTCAACGACAAGGCGTCCTCCTGGCACAACAACCAGACCAGCGGAACCGTGACCAGGGTCTACAACTGGACCGGCAGCTCCTGGTCCCAGATCTGGTCCTCCACCGCCCCGTCGCGCGACTCCTACGTCGGCAGCTCCGACAACGACAAGGCCGACGGCATCCGCGTCTGCTGACCCCTTCCGCAGCAGGGCCGCCGCCGCACGGTGCGGCGGCGGCCCTGGGCCGGGCGGGCCGTCAGCGCCCGTAGACCTGGAACTCGTAGAGCGAGATGCCGTACGGAGTGGCGCGGGTCCGGCCGTGCAGGCGGACGTAGCGCCCCTGGCCAGAGACGTCGATCGACTGGGTGCCGCCCGTGCCGGCGGAGGTGGCGTACAGGTCGGTCGAGGTGCGGAAGTCCGGGTCGTCGGAGATCTGGACCCGGAACGACCTCGCGTACGCCGCCTCCCACTTGAGCACCACGCGGGAGACGGAACGGGAAGTCCCCAGGTCGACGGTGATCCACTGGTCGTCCTGGAAGGCGCTGCTCCAGCGGGTGTCGTCACGGCCGTCGACGGCGTGCTGCGGGGTGAGCCCGCCGTTCTCCGACGAGGACGCCGACACGGGCCTGCCCTGGGACAACAGGGAGGCGCCGGGCTCCGGTTCACCGGCCGTCAGCCGGTCCGTGGTGCGGTCCAGATACGTCGCCGTCCACACGAGCGGCGCGTTCCAGTTGATGGTGTTCTCCTTGGAGCCCCAGGCGTCCGGCGCGGTGCCGGGGCCCGCGTAGGACTTCGCGGCGGGCCGGCCGGTGGGCGTGGCCGGGTCGTTGATGTTCTCGTTGTTGGGCCCGCCGGACAGCCAGCCCCGCGGGTACGGGGTGGCGGGGTACGCGCCCCAGGCGAGCCGGTCGTGCAGGTCGGTCTCCGCGTACTCGCCGTAGCCGGTCACGTAGGACAGCCGCATGGTGTTGGCGCCCATCAGATAGTCCATGCCGCGGTGCATGGCCTTCAGATAGCGGACGTCGTCGGTCAGGTCGTGGGCGGTGCCGAGGAGCAGCATCCGGTTGACGATGTACGAGTTGGAGCCCCACGGGTACTGCCTGGAGCCGGGGATGAGGGCGGGGTAGCCCTCGCCGTTCAAAGTGGTGACGGCCGCGTCCGCGAACGCCGTCAGGTTGCCGCGCATCCTGGCGGTGTCGGCGGCGGGCAGGTCGGCCGCGACGGTCAGCAGCGAGAGCGTGCCCGCGGTGGCGACCTCGGCCCAGTCGAACTGCCCGACCTGGCCGTAGTGCGGCGAGCCCGTGACCGCCGAACGGTGGGACGGTGCGGAGCGGACGGGGCTGACGGGGCTGCGAACGGGAGCGCTCCCAGCCAAGGAGGCCACCGACCGGGTCAGGACGATCGGCGGACCCGGATGCGGGAGCGCTCCCACATGGGCGGCGCGCCCCGGTCGCAACTCGTTCCCGCCGCGCCCCGACGGGCATGGCGGGTCGAGCACCACTGGTGCGGCACCGCGGACCAATGAAGCGGTTCGCACGGCCCGTGTCAATGACCGCGACAGGACCTCGGGCCCTTGACAACCCGCGCCGGCTGCCCGAATCTCATGGGAGCGCTCCCATTCCGGCTGACGCAGCTCTGGTCTTCCGCCTGCCCCGCCGCAGAGCTGCCGGTCGTCGGAGCGGGAGCGCTTTCAGCAGCCCCGCCAAGTTCGTGCCCGGCCGCCGCGGGCCCTCGGCCCGCCGCCGGCGATCGACCGATCAGAGGATGACGATGACCGCAGAGAACGATCCGGTTCCCGCAGCGCTCGCGCGCCCGCAGGCCGCAGCGTCCTTCCCACCGGGATTCCTGTGGGGAGTGGCGACCTCGGCGTACCAGATCGAGGGCGCGGCGGGCCGGGACGGCCGTGGAGTGTCGATCTGGGACACGTTCTCGCACACTCCAGGCAAGGTGGCGAACGGCCACAACGGCGATGTGGCCGCCGACCACTACGACCGGTACAAGCAGGACGTCGCCCTGATGTCCGATCTCGGCGTCGGCGGTTACCGCTTCTCCGTCGCCTGGCCGCGCATCCAGCCGGACGGCCGCGGCCCGGCCGACCAGCGCGGCCTCGACTTCTACAGCAGGCTCGTCGACTCTCTGCTGGAGAAAGGCATCCAGCCCGCGCTCACGCTCTACCACTGGGACCTCCCCCAGGCGCTGGAGGACGAAGGCGGCTGGCGTACCCGGGACACCGCCTTCCGCTTCGCCGAGTACGCGCAACTGGTGAGCGAGTCGCTCGGCGACCGGGTGAAGCTCTGGGGCACCCTCAACGAGCCGTGGTGCGCGGCCTTCCTCGGATACGGCAACGGCATCCACGCCCCCGGTGCCGTCGACCCGGCCGGTTCGCTGCGCGCCGCCCACCACCTGCTGCTCGGCCACGGCCTCGCGGTCCCCGCGATCCGCGCGGCGGCGGCGCCGGACGCGGAGGTGGGCATCACGCTCAACTTCTACCCGGTGGACGCCGACTCCGAGAGCACCGCGGACCTCGACGCGGCCCACCGGATCGACCTGCTGCAGAACCGCCTCTTCCTGGACCCGGTGGTCGAGGGCTCCTATCCGGCGGATGTGCGGGAGCACTTCGAGCGGGTGTGCGGCACCGGGCACATCGAGACCGCCGACGAGAAGATCATCGGCGCGCCGGTCGACTTCCTCGGCGTCAACTACTACACCTCCTACCGGGTCGCCGGAGGCGGCGCCCCGGACGGGCCCTCCCCGTGGCCGGGCGCGGAGGACGTGCGCTTCATCGACCGCGGGCTGCCGAGGACCGGCATCGGCTGGGAGATCGACGAGGACGGCCTGCGCCGCCAGCTCGTGCGTATCCACCGGGACCACCCGGGGCTGAAGATGTACATCACCGAGAACGGCGCCGCCTTCGACGACACCGTCGAGGCCGACGGCCGCATCGAGGACGCGGACCGCACCGCGTACATCGAGGGCCATCTGCGCGCCGTGCACCGGGCCATCGAGGAGGGCGCCGACGTCCGGGGCTACTTCCTCTGGTCGCTGCTCGACAACTTCGAGTGGGCCGAGGGCTACGGGATGCGCTTCGGCGTCGTCCGCGTGGACTTCGAGTCCCAGCGGCGCACACCCAAGCGCAGCGCCCTCTGGTACGGCGGCGTGGCCCTGGCCAACGCGCTCCCCGACTGACGGCCGCGAGACCCCCTGACGAGGCCGCCCCCGCACGAGGGGGCGGGGGCGGTCCTCACAGGGCGTCGTGGAACACGGCCCGGCCGGAAGACTCAGGGCCGGCGCCAGGAGTCGTCCTGGAGGTGGGAGCCCGCCATGGGCCCCATGCGCAGCATCCCGCCGTCGATGGACCACGACGCCCCCGTGACGTAGCCGGCGTCCGAACCGGCGAGGAAGGCGATCACGGCGGCGACCTCCCGCGCGTCACCGGGACGGCGTATCGGGATGCCGGGGCGCTCGGCCGCCCTGGGGTCCTCGTCCTCCTGGCCGGTCATGGGCGTCGCGATCTCGCCCGGTGCGACGGAGTTGACGGTGATGCCGTGTTCGGCGAGTTCGAGCGCCATCACCTGGGTGAGCAGTCCGAGACCGCCCTTGGCCGCGCAGTAGGGCGCGGCGCCGACCCGGGGCTGGTGCTCGTGGACCGAGGTGACGTTGACGATCCGGCCTCCGCCGCCCTGGCCGATCATCCGGCGGGCCGCCCGCTGGCCGCACAGGAACGGGCCGACGAGATCCACGTCGACGACCTGGCGGACCGTGCCGAGGTCCAGATCGAGGAACGGGGTGGCGGTGCCGGTACCCGCGTTGTTGACGAGCACGTCGAGCCGGCCCAGCTCGCCGGCGAGCTCGTCGATCACGTCCGCGGCGTCCGGGAGGACGGTGAGGTCCATGTGGGCGACGGCCGCGCGCCGCCCGTGGGCGCGTACCTCCTCCGCCGTGGCCTCGGCGCCCTCCCGGTCCGTGTGGAAGGTGATCCCGATGTCCATGCCGGCTTCGGCGAGCCGGACGGCCGTGGCGCGTCCGATGCCGGAGTCGGAGCCGGTGACGACGGCGACGCGGGTGGGCGCGAGGGTGTCGGGGGTCACGGCCATGAGGGTTCCTTCCTGGGCACGACGACCAGCTCGGAGACCGCGCTGGTGTCCGGGACGGACAGGGCGTAGAGGACCGTGTCGGCCACGATGTCCGGGCTCTGCAGCATGCCGAGGTCGGCGTCCGGGAAGCGTTCGAGGATGAAGGGGGTGGCCATGCCGCCCGCGATGACGCCGGTGACGCCGATCCCCGGGCAGTCGCGCTGCGCCTCCTGGAAGAGCGTGTGGGTGAAGGCGCGCAGCCCGGACTTTCCGGCGGCGTAGGGCCCCGCCTCGGTCCAGGTGCGGTTCGCGGCGGTGGAGAGGATGTTGACGATGTGACCGCCGCCACGGGCGACCATCCGGCGGTAGGTCTCCAGGCAGAGGAACATCGGCCCGAGCAGGTTGGTGGTGATCACCCGGGTCACCTCCGCGGCCGTCAGGTGCTCGATCGGCTTGGAGACGTCGACGGCCGCGTTGTTGACCAGGATGTCGATGTGACCGCCGTCCTCCTCGAGCTCCCGGAAGACGTCGGCGACCGCGTCGGCGTCCCGCACGTCCATCAGCACGAAGTCCGCCTTGCCCCCGTCCGCCGCGACCTGCTCGCACAGCTCCTCCGCCAGGTTGCGGCGTACGTCCGCGACGAGTACGGACGCGCCGGCGCCCGCGAGTCTGCGGGTGATGGAGGCTCCGAGCCCACGCGCGCCGCCGGTCACCAGGGCCTGCCTGCCGTCGAGGTCCACCTGCACTCCGCCGTTCAATGGTCTGCCTTCCCTTCGGTGCCTTCGTGCTTTCTCACTGTGACGCGCGCAACTGGGGACGGCACTTGGGACGGGGGCCGTCCGGCGGGCCGGGGGCCTGTGAGCAAGCCCACCAGAAGTACGCGATCCCAGTCGGCACAAGGGTTCGGGTGCCCGGCGGGGTCCTGGGCACGCACGGGTGGAAGTACTTGTCCCGAGCCGTCTGCCACGATGGTCAGCGCCATTGAGGTGGAGCGGCCGTGCAGTGCAGCCGGCGTCACAAGCTTCCACCGCGTTCCGCCACATGGGTCCCCCGGGGGCTCCTCACCCGAGTGATCTCACTGTGCCTGCTTCCTCTTCCGCTGCCCCCGCGGCCGCCCCGTCCGGCCGCCTCGCACGTCGCCTGCTGGGCGACAACTCCCCCTGGCGCTGCTTCAAGTACCCGAGCATGCGCTGGTGGTCCGTCGCGAACTTCGTTTCCAACGCCGGTACTTGGATGCAGCTCACCGTGCAGAACCTGCTGGTGCTGCAGATCACCGGGTCGGCCGCCGCGACCGGACTGTCGATGTCGGTGCAGGCGGCGCCTGGCCTGCTGATGAGCCTGGTGGGCGGTGCCGCCGTCGACCGCTGGCCCCGCAAGCTGACCGCCTCGGTGAGCCAGGCGCTGCTCGGTGCCGTCGCGTTCCTGACGGCGTTCCTGGTGGCGATGGACCAGCTGAACCTGGGCGTCCTGATGGCGCTGGCCGCTGTGACGGGCGTCATCGCCACCGTCGACGGCCCGGCCTGTGCGCTGCTCGGCAACGACCTGGTCCGTACGGAGGACGTGCCCTCCGCGATCGGGGTGGGTTCGCTGGTGCACAACGCGGGCCGGCTGGCGGGTGCGGCGCTCGCCGGTGTGACCGTCGGCTTCTTCGGCACGGCCGCCGCCTACGCGGCCAACGGCGTCTCGTTCCTCTTCGTCACCGCCGTCATTCCGTTCCTGCGCCCGGTGGCCCGGGCGGTCCGCGCCCGCTCCTCGAAGGCCGAGGCACGGAAGCCGGCCGAAACGGCCGATGAGAACGACATGAGCATGCGGGAGGGCCTGCGGTACTTCGCGCGCCGGCCGCGGCTGGTCGCGCTGGCCGGGATCACCGGGCTCAGCGCCGTCTTCGGACGCAACTACCAGCTCACCCTCGCCGTGCTCGTCGTCGGACCGCTCGCGGGCGGCGCGGGGGCGTTCGGCACCGTCTCGACCGTGCTCGCCGTCGGCGGCATCATCGGCGCGGTGTTCGGGGCCCGGCTGCGCAGGCCGTCGGTGCGGCTCGTGGGCCTGCTAGCGGCAGCCGGCGGTGTGCTGCAGATCGTCGCGGGCCTGTCGCCGTCCCTCGCGGTGCTGCTGGTCGTGGTGCTGCCGATGGCTCTCGTGGAGTCGGTGTCCGACACCGCGGGGACGACCGTGCTCCAGACCGATCCGCCTCCGCACATGAGGGGACGCGTCCTGGGCGTCTGGGGCAGCATCAGGACGGTGTGGAGCCTCGCCGGGCCGCCGGCGCTGGGCCTGCTGATGGAGCTGGCCGGTGCGCGCGGCGCCCTGGTCACCGGCGGCCTGCTGGTCGCGGGCGCGATCGGGGCCGGATACGTACTGCGCGAGCGCCGTACGACGAAGCCGGTGACCGTGCCGGCCGCGAAGCCCGCACTGGCCGGTCAGCCGGCACTGGAGACCGCGGCCTGAGCCGTACGCGCGCTGGCCCCGTACCCGCCCGGGTACGGGGGCAGCGCGCGTACCGCGTCGAGCACCTCCTCGGAGGTGATGCGCAGCAGCCGCTCGTCGGGACGGTCGCCGTGGGCGTCCCCGGGGCGGGGGGCGTCGTCGGGGTCGGGGTGCCACAGCACCCGGTGGTACGGCCGGGGCGGCGGCCCCCACAGACGGGGCGCCACGGGCCCGAACAGGGTGACGGACGGAGTGCCGAGGGCGGTCGCGAGGTGGGCGAGGCCGGTGTCCCCCGCCACCACGCAGCGGGCCCGGGCGACCAGGGCCGTCAGCACGTCGAACGGCACGTCGCCGCCCGTCCCGCCGATGACCGCGTCCGGTGGGAGCCCCGCCGGTCCGGCCACCTCTGCCGCGAGCCGGCCCTCCGCGGCCCCGGCCGTCACGACGACCCGGTGCCCGGCGCGGCTCAGCGCACGCGCCACGGCCGCGAACCGCTCGGCGGGCCAGCGGCGGGCCGCGGCGTCCGCGCCCGGATGCAGGACGACGGCCCCGGGCGCGGGCGAGGGCGTGTCCGGTGCGGGGACGAGCAGGTCGGCGGGGTCGGCGGGCAGGCCGTACCGGTCGAGCAGCCGGCACCAGCGCTCCCGTTCGTGCTCGTCGTCCCGCCACTCGGGTCCGTCCGGCTGCGCGTACGCGTACAGGCGTCGGGGGCAGAGCCGGGCGAGCGGCCGGCGGCTCTCGGGGCCGCTGCCGTGCAGATCGACGGCGAGGTCGGGCGCGGGGCCCGTCCAGGCGAGCGCGGCGGGCACGGCCCGGCCGGGGGCGGCGGCCGGCAGCAGCCGGTCGACCAGTCCGGTCGCCGCGGCGGCCGTCGCGAGCCGCCCGGGCGCGGCCAGCACGATCTCGTGTCCGGGGAGCCCGCGCCGCAGGGCGCGGAGCGCGGGGACCGCGCTCAGCAGGTCCCCGAGCCCCAGGGCCCGCAGCACCAGGATCCGCGGCCGCTCGGTGCCGCTCGGATGCTCCGCGCTCGTGGTCATCCCGGTCTCCTTCCAGCGGGGTCGGCGGGGCGGTGGGCAGGGGGTCAGGGGGACGCGGTCCGGGCGGCGGCGGCCTGGGCCTGCGCCTGGGCCGCGCGGCGGGCCAGCAGGGTGGTCGAGCGGCCGTCGAGGTACGGCAGCACGACGGCCTGTCCGCCCCACGCGCGCACGACATCGGCCTCCGGAAGCTCCTCCACGGCGTAGTCGCCACCCTTCACCCACACGTCGGGCCGCAGCCGGTTCAGCAGCGCGACGGGGGTGTCCTCCTCGAAGACGGCGACTGCGTCGACACTGCCCAGGCCCGCGAGCACCCGGGTCCGGTCGTGCAGCGGGGTGAGCGGGCGGCCGGGACCTTTGCGGCGGGCGATCGACTCGTCGGAGTTGACGCACACGATCAGGCAGTCGCCGATGCGCCTGGCGCTCTCCAGCAGCCCGACGTGACCGGCGTGCAGCAGGTCGAAGCAGCCGCCGGTGGCGACCACCGTGCCGCCCCGCGCCCGGACGCGTTCCGCCAGCTCGAACGGGTCGTTCTCGACGGCCCGCACCGGGTGGGTCGGGCCCGCCGTGCGCCACAGTCCCGGATTGCCCGCGCCGCCGGCCGCCACGAAGGCCGCCGCACGGGCGACGGCCCGCTGCACCGCCTCCTCCGGCAGGGCGCCGTCGGCCAGTTCGGTGGCCGTCGCCGCCGCGAAGCAGTCGCCGGCGCCGCAGGTGTCGCCGTCGGCCCGGTACGGGGCGGGGACCAGCATCGGCGTCCCGTCGCCCGGCCGGGTCAGCAGCACGCCGCGGTCGCCGAGGGTGACGGCGACGGCCGCCGCCTGCCAGCGTTCCGCGAGTTCCCGGCCGTGCTCGGCGAAGTCCCGCAGCGACCGGCCCGTCCCGGACGCCGGTTCCGCGGTCAGGGCAGAGACCTCCGCCGCGTTGGGGGTGACGATCCGGGCCCCGGGCACGGGCGTGTCGCCCCTGGGGTGCGGGTCCCACACCAGCGGCACCCGGCGGGCGGCGGGCGCCAGGTGCTCCCGTACGGCGCTGACCGTGTGGCGGCCGTAGTCGGCGACGAGGACGGTGTGCGCCCCGGCCAGCGCGTCGCGCACCGCGTCGCCCGGCTCACCGGGCGTGCCGCCGCCGCGGTCGATCCGCACGAGCGGGCGACCGCCCGCCATGACCCGGGTCTTGACCGGCAGCGTGCCGTTCAGCGGCACCTCCACCAGCCGGACCCGGCCGAGCAGCGCACGCCGTACGGCCTCACTCGCCGCGTCGTCGCCGAGCGCGGTGACGAGGACCACCTCACGGCCCGACCGGGCGGCCAGCGCGGCGGCGAGTCCGGCGCCGCCGGGATGGCGCAGCTGGCTGCGTACGTCCACGACCGGCGCGGGGGCGTCCGGGGCGAGCCGGTCGGCGACGCCCTCGATGTCCTCGTCGAGCAGGACGTCCCCGACGACGACCAGCGGTCCCCGCGTCCGCCGCCCTCCCCGGGCACTCATGACAGCCTCCGGCGGGCGACGGCGGCCTGCGTCGCGGCCGCTCCCGGGGCCCGCCGTACGGCCGCCGGGGGTGCGGCGGGTACGGCGGTCGCCAGGTCGAAGACCTCGCAGAGCAGATGGACGGCGACGAGGTGCGCCTCCTGCACCGTGGCGGTGGAGTCCGCGTCGACGCACAGCGTCTCGTCGGCGGCCTCCGCCAGCGGGTTGGGGCCGGGTCCGGTCATCGCCCACACCTGCAGTCCCGCCGCCCGTCCCGTCCTGGCCGCGTTGACGAGGTTGGCGCTGCCGCCGGACGTGGACAGCAGCACGAGGACGTCGCCGGGGCGGCCGTGCGCCTCGACCTGCCGGGCGAAGACCTGGTCGAAGCCGTAGTCGTTGCCGATGGCGGTCAGGCTGGACGTCTCCGCGTGCAGGGCGACGGCCGAGTGGGCGGGCCGTTCGTCCCGGTAGCGGCCGACGAGTTCCGCGGTCAGGTGCTGTGCCTGGGCCGCGCTGCCACCGTTGCCCGCGGCCAGCAGCCGCCCGCCGACGGGGAGGACCGCGGCGAGGTGGCCGCCCCATGCGGTGAGCTGTCCCAGGTTCTGCCGGCGGAACCGGCCGAGGGCGTCCTGGAGCGACTGGCAGTGCCGGTGCGCGGCCTCGCTTGCAAGTGCTTCGTTCATGCTGGTCGGGGCGTGCCGTGCGTCCCGGGGGACGGGGGCCGTTCCCGCACCTCCTTCGAACGTAGGTGCTGCGCGGTCTCGTTGGCGTCGGCGGTCCTGCCGGCGGTCACATCACGCCGGTCGCCCACGCCCCTCCGGGGGCCCGCTGCAGGGCGGGCCTGGCGGCGAGCACGCCGAAGTACACGGCCTCGGTGGCGGCCGCGACCTTCGTCCAGCCGTACGTGCCGAGCACCCGTCGCCGTCCCGCCTCGCCGCACGCCTCCCGAGCCGCCGGGTCGGCGAGCAGGTCGGCCACGGCCCGGGCGAGCGCGTCCGGGTCGCGGGGCGGCACGAGCCGCCCGGTGGCGGGGTCCGCGACGGTGTCGAGCTGGCCGCCGACGGCGGTGGCGACGACGGGCCTGCCGCACGCCATGGCCTCCAGCGGGACGATCCCGAACGGCTCGTAGTCGCCGGGGCAGAGCACCACGTCGGCGCTGCGCAGCAGCGGTGCGACGTCCTCGCCGGCGACGGCTCCGGTGAAGCGGACCCGGTCGGCGACGCCGAGGCCGTGCGCGAGGTCGCGCAGCCGGCGCACTTCCGGGTCGTCGTCGAGCCGCCCGGCCGGCGGGCCGCCGACCACGAGGAGTTCGACGCCGGGCAGCCGGGTCAGCGCGGTGACGGAGACGGCCGCCCCCTTGCGCGGGACGATCCGGCCGACCTGGATCAGCCGGTGACGGTACGCGCCGCGCTCGGCGGCCGGCCCGCGCGGGGTGAACGCGTCGGTGTCCACGCCGCACGGCACGACGTCCACCCGTTCCGCGGAGAGGCCCATGGCGGCGAGCTCCCTGACCTCGTCGCGGCAGGTGGCGATGATCCGGTCGCAGCCGACGCCGACCTCCTTCTCGCAGGCGATCCGGGCCGGCGGGCTGGTGTCCGCGTGCCGCTGGTGACGGCGCTTCACCGTCCCGAGCGCGTGATACGTGTGCACCAGGGGCAGCCTTGACTCCCGTACGGCGTGCAGCGAGGCGAGACCTGACATCCAGAAGTGGGAGTGCACCACGTCGGGCGGGACGGTCTGCCACTCGCGCGCCAGATGGCGGCCGAAGCCGAGCATGTGGGGCAGCAGCTCGTCCTTCGGGATCGCCTCCGGCGGTCCGGCGGGCACATGGCGGACGTCGACACCCGGCCTCAGCGGCACCAGGTCGGGCAGGTCCCGCGCGTCGCGCCGCGTGTAGACGGTGACCCGGTGGCCGCGGTCGGCGAGTGCGCCCGCCAGGCGCGCGACATGGACGTTCTGGCCGCCCGCGTCCGCCCCGCCGAGTGCGGCGAGCGGGCTCGCGTGCTCGGACACGAGCGCGATGGACAGCGCTTCCGTGCCGATGAGGTCGCGCTCGGTCATGTGCACACCTCCGTCATCAGGCGCTCCCAGTCGTCGAGGAAGCGTTTGAGTCCGTAGCGCCGCAGCGCCGCCTGGCGGGCCCGGGCGCCGTCCTCCGCCGCGGCCTCCGGTTCGTGGAGATACCGGCGGGCGGCGGCGGCGAGGACCTCGGGGCGGGTCGACAGGGTTCCGGTGCCCTCGGGGACCGCCTCGACGGCCTCCGTGGTGGCGAGGGCGACGACCGGCATGCCCAGGTGCATGGCCTCCAGCAGCGACAGGCCCAGGGAGGTCCAGCGGACCGGGTGCAGATAGAGCCGGCGCTCTGCCATGGCGCCGTGCAGCTGCTGCTGGGGCAGATCGGCGGTGCGGCAGCGGTCCTCCGGCAGACCGAGGTGTCCGGCGAGCCCTTCGGTGCCCATGCCGAAGACGTCCAGCGGGACGGCCTGCGCCAGTGCGGGCAGCAGATCGGTCCCGGTGTAACGGCCGCGCCGGACGGGCTCGTTGACGACGACCGCCGCGCGGTCGAGCCGGCCACTGTAGAGGTGGCCGGGGTCGACGATGCCGTGCTCGACGACCTCCGTGCGGGTGGACCCGTTGTCCCAGAACAGCCGGTTGAAGTGTGTGACGTGGACCAGGGTGAGGTCGTCGCGGTCCGCGCAGGGGTGCCGGGTGCCGGGCACGTCGCCGTCCGGCGCGTTGTGCTCCAGGTAGACCGCGGGCACGTCGCGGCCTGGGCGCCGGCCGCCGAGCCAGCGCTCGGCGAGTTCCGCCTCGTGCGGCCGCTGCAGGACGACCAGGTCGACGGCGGCGTCGCGCAGCTGCTCCGGCGTCACCTCGCGCACCGAGTCGGGCCAGGAGAACGTGCGGGCCCGGCCGAGCCCGTCGGGGCCGCGGTCGGGGGTGACCGGGACGAGATACGTGTGCGGGCCCTGCACGAACGCCGTCGTCCAGGAGCCGTGCACATGCCACAGCAGGATGTTCATCGTCACGCTCCTCGCTCCTTCGTCTCGGCCGCGGCAGAGCCGAGGGCCGCCACGGCGGCGAGCACCTCGGCGTTGCCGATGCCGTCGAGGCAGGGGTGCCCCGGGACGGGACAGCTGCGGGCCCTGCTGCCGGCGCACTGTGCGTGCTGGTCGCCCAGCAGCACGTGCGGCACGTTGTAGGGGCGCCAGCGCTCGGCCGGCACCACGGGCGCAAAAAGGCAGACGACCGGCGTGCCGACGGCGGCGGCCAGGTGGCCGGGGCCGGTGTTGCCGACCACGGCGACCCGCGCCCCGGCGAGGACACCGGCGAGCTGGTGGAGGTCCGTCGCGCCGCCGAGGTCGAGCGCGTGGTCGGCCGCGACCGCCGCGGTCAGGTCCTTCTCCGCCCGGCCGCCGGTCACCACGACCCGGTGCCCGGCCGCCGACAGGGCGGCCGCGGCGCGCGCGGCCCGGTCGGCGCTCCAGGCGCGGGCGGGGACGGCGGCGCCCGGGTGCAGCACGATGTACGGCTCGGGTCCGGTCAGGTGCCCGGTCCCGGGCGGCGACGAGATCCGCAGCGAGCCGTCGTCGCCGGGCGGCAGGGCGAAGCCGGAGTCCAGGGCGAGGTCGAGAGCGGCCAGCGCCTCGTGGCGGTGCGGCTGCCTGCGGTGCCTGAGGTCGAGCAGCGCGCCCGGGTAGTCCTCGCTGTCGGCGGCGGTCCAGCCCACGCCGGCGAGCTTGAGCAGCAGCGCGATCGGCAGCGGGCTCTGGTGGTACGACACCAGGACCAGGGCCCGGTCGTACCGTCCGGCCCGCAGCGTCTCGAGCAGCCGCTCCGTCTGCTCGTACGACACCGGCGCGGGCTCGAGGCCGACCCAGGGCGCGTCGTGGACCAGCACCTCGTCCACGCCGGGCAGCAGTTGGGCGGCGTGCACGCCGTGCGGGCCGCAGAGCAGGGCCGTGTGCGAGGAGCCGGCGGCGACGGCCCGCACGGCGGGGCCGGCGAGGAGCACGTCACCGGCGCTGTCGAGCCGTACCACCAGGGTCCTGGGCCGCCTGCTCATCGCCCCTCCTCCACCACGACGCCGTCGCCGGACCGCACCGGGTCGGCCGCCGCCGTCACGGACGTACCGCCGCCCGGCGCACCGGCCCCGGCGGTGAGGACGGTGACCGCGTGCCCGGACGGAGGCCGCTCGGACGCGGTGCCGCCCCGTACGGGGGCGCTACGGTGCAGCGGCGGGGCCGCCGTGCGGTGGCAGCGGGCGGTGGGGTCCAGTACGAGGCGGACCGCCCGGAGCAGGTCCGGGGCGGTGTCGGGGGCCGCGGCGATCTCCTCGGGACGGGTCGCCGGGGTGGGCACCAGGACGCCGCGCGCGCCGGCGGCCAGCGCGGCGGCCACGTCGGAGCCGATGTCGCCGATGACGGCGGTGCGCGCGGGGCACACGCCGAGCCGTTCGCAGGCGGCGAGCACCAGGCCGGGCGCGGGCTTGCGGCAGCGGCAGCCGTCGTCCGGTCCGTGGGGGCAGACCGCCCAGACGTCGATCGGTCCGAGGAACGCGTCGACGCGGCGCTGCACGGCCGCGACTTGACGGTACGTCAGTATCCCGCGGGCGACGCCGGACTGGTTGCTGACGACGCCCACCGGTATCCCCAGCGCCCGCACGGCGGCGAGCGCCTCCACGGCGGACGGCATCGGCACCACCCGCGCCGGGTCGCCGTTGTAGGGCACGTCGACCACGAGGGTGCCGTCGCGGTCGAAGAGGACCGCGTCCGGCAGGCCGACGGCGTCGGGCGGCAGTGCCGCGGCGCGCGTGGCGGCCGGACCGTGGAACAGCCAGGGGCCCTCCTGCTCGGCCCCGGCCGCGAAGGGGCCGCTCATGGCAGCACCGCCTCCCTGGCCGGCCGGTCGGCGACGTGGGCGGCGGCCGTCAGCGGCGGCCGGAGCGGCGGCGCGGCGCGGTGCCGCAGTTGCGCCCCCAGCCAGTGCCAGGCCGCCACCGGCGGGATGGCCACGCTGGTCAGCGCCATCGAGACGATCTCGTCGCGGGTCCTCGGTCCGGGCGCGATCCGGGCCCAGGCGAACTCGGCGGTCCCGGCCAGCCACAGCGCGGCGCAGGCCGCGGCGGCGGCCGGCCTGGCCGTCACGGCGCAGGCGACCGCGGCCGCGCCGGCGGCGGTCACCGCGAGGTGGCGGGGCAGGCGCCCCCGTGGCGCGTCCGCGCGCCGCCACCAGTCGCGGCCGTGCAGCCGGTTCATGAGGACGTCGTCGGCGTTGCCCGCCTGGACGCGTACGGAGACCCAGCGGCCCGCCGGGCGCACCGGATGGGTGGTCGTACGGGTGCCGGCGGCCAGCGACCACCCGGCGGCCTGGACGCGCAGCGCGAGGTCGGCGTCCTCGCGGAAGGCGCGGGGGAAGCGCTCGTCGAAGCCGCCGACGGCGTCCAGCGCCTCCCGCCGGTAGGCCATGTCGGCCGTGATCCAGCGGGCGGTGGCCAGCCCTGCCGTGTTGCGCTCCCAGTCGGTGGGGGCGCGGTCGGCGGGCAGCGGCACGTCGATACGGGCGGTGACCCCGCCGGTGCGGCGCCCGGCGGCGGCGAGGTCGCGGGCCAGGTCGTCGCACCAGGTGGGTCCGGGCACCACGTCGTCGTCGAGGAAGACGACCCAGGGCACGGGCCCGGCGACCCGCAGTCCGGTGTTGCGGGCCGCGGCCGGTCCCCGGGCGCGGCCCGGCACGACCGAGGTGACGGGCCGCAGGGGCGCCGGGATCTCGACCGGGAGCGGGGCGCGCGGGGCGCCGCGGCGGTCGTCGACCACGACCACCCGGACGGGTCCGGGGCCGCCGGCGGCGGCCAGCGCCCGCAGGCAGTCGTTGAGGCAGGGCCGGCCGATCGTCGGGATCACCACCGTGTAGCGCGGGGGCCGGTGCCCGCTCCCGTTCACCGCCCCGCCGGCGTTCTCCGTGCCGTTCCGGTTCACCGCGCCGCCCCCGTCCCCGCGTCGTCCGCGTCGTCGCAGTGGCGGAAGAAGTCGCCGCGCCGGATGGCGTACGGGCCGATGGCCAGCAGGTCGACGGGCGAGGAGCCGAAGCATTCGAGGGCGTCGCGCGGGTCGTCGACCATGGGCCGGCCGGCCGTGTTGAGGCTGGTGTTGACGACGACCGGCAGCCCGGTGCGCTGCTCGAACTCGCGCAGCATCCGGGCCACCAGCGGCTCGCGGTCCGGGTCGACGGTCTGGATACGGGCGGTGCCGTCGACGTGCACGACCGCCGGGATCCGCTCCCGCCAGACGGGGGCCACGTCGTGGACGAAGAGCATGTACGGGCTGGGCATGGGGCCGTCGAAGATCTCGGGAGCCCGTTCGGCGAGCACCATCGGGGCGACCGGGCGGAACTGTTCGCGGCCCTTCACGTCGTTGAGGCGTTCGAGGTTGCCCGCGTGGCCGGGGTGGGCCAGCAGCGACCGGTGGCCGAGCGCCCGCGGCCCGTACTCCGAACGCCCCTGGAACCAGGCGACGACGGCGTTGTCGGCGAGCGCCTCGGCCACCGTCGCGGCGATGTCGGCCGGCCGGTCGAACGGGACGGCGGCGGTCTTCAGCCAGGCGCCCAGCTCCGCGTCGGACCAGTCGCGGCCGAGGTCGGCGCCGGTCATCGGTTCCGGGTCGTCGCCCTCGCCGGCCGCCAGCAGCAGGGCGCCGCCCAGGGCGGTCCCCGCGTCGCCGGCGGCGGGCTGCACCCACACCCGGGAGAAGGGGCCCTCGCGGGCGATCCGGGAGTTGGCCACGCAGTTGAGGGCGACACCGCCGGCCAGGGTCAGCAGGCTGTCGTGGGTCTGTCCGTGCAGCCACCGGACCAGGTCGAGCATGGTCTCCTCGAGCACGGCCTGGGCGCCGGCGGCCACGTCGGCGTGTTCCTGCGTCCACGCCTCGTCGGGGCCGCGCGGCGCGCAGAACTGGTGCCAGGGCACGCCGGTGGCGCGGAAGCCGCCGTCGCCGGTGGGGTGGACGTACTTGCGCAGTTCGGCCAGCATCCGGGGCCCGCCGTGGGAGGCGAGGGCCATCACCTTGAACTCGTCGGACGAGCGCAGGAATCCGAGGTGCTCGGTCAGCTCCTCGTAGACGAGCCCGAGCGAGTGCGGCAGATCCTGTGCGTGCAGGGCCTCCAGCCGTCCGTGGACACGGCGGGCGGCGAGGTGTGAGGCACGCTCGCCGCGGCCGTCGAGGACGAGGACGGAGGAGGTGCCTGCGTCGGTCGCGGCGAACGCGGCGGACGCGGCGTGCGCCATGTGGTGCGGCACGAAGCGGACGAGGTCGGCGTCGAGTCCGGGCAGCGCGGTCTGCAGAAAGCCGGGCGCCTCCCGCGCGTACGCCAGCCGCAGATGGTCCCAGGGGTCGTCGAGGCCCATGACGTCGGTCGGCCTCGCGAGCGACGGGTCGAAGGAGTAGGCCACGGCGTCCAGGTCCTGGGGCCGCAGTCCGGCCCGCTTCAGACACCAGGCGGCGGCCTGCTCCGGCAGCTCCCAGGCGGCGAAGGGCACCGGGCGCTTGCCGTGCTTGCGCCGGGAGAAGCGTTCCTCCTCCGCCGCGGCGACGGTCGTGCCGTCGATGACGAGGGCGGCGGCGGGGTCGTGGAAGAGGGCGTTGATTCCGAGAATGCGCATGTCAGTCACAGACCTTTCGACGGGTCGCGTCAGGGCCGGCGGCACAGGGAGTGGGTGTCCGGTGTTCGCTGTCCGGGCGCTCGCCGCGGACCGTCAGTCCGGGTGGGCGCGGAACCAGTCGATGGTGCGCAGCAGACCTTCCTCGGCGCTGACGGCCGGCTCCCACTCGAGCTTGTCGCGGGCGAGCGTGATGTCGGGGCAGCGCACGGCCGGGTCGTCCGTCGGTCGCTCGATGAAGCGGATCTCGGAGGTGGAGCCGGTGAGTTCGACGACGAGCCGGGCCAGGTCGAGCATGGTGATCTCGGCCGGGTTGCCGATGTTCACCGGGCCGCGCAGGCCGTGGGCGGCGGCGGCCAGAATGCCGCGCACGGTGTCGTCCACGTAGCACAGCGACCGGGTCTGGTGGCCGTCGCCGGTGACGGTCAGCGGCTCGCCCGCCAGCGCCTGGCGGATGAACGTGGGCACCGCGCGGCCGTCGTAGCCGCGCATCCGGGGGCCGTAGGTGTTGAACAGGCGCACGATGCCGGTGTCGGTGCCGTGGGCGTCGGCCTGCGCGGTGGTCAGCGCCTCACCGAAGCGCTTCGCCTCGTCGTACACGCTGCGCGGGCCGACGGGATTGACGTTGCCCCAGTACCGCTCGTTCTGCGGGTGCTGCTGCGGGTCGCCGTAGACCTCGGAGGTGGAGGCGAGCAGGAACCGGGCGCCGGACTCGTGGGCGAGGGCCAGGGCGTTGCGGGTGCCGAGGCTGCCGGCCTCCATCGTGTGCAGCGGCAGCCGCAGATAGTCGGCGGGCGACGCCGGGGACGCGAAGTGCAGCACCAGGTCCGGGGGCCGGTCGACGGTGAACGGTTCGCTGACGCTGGCCGTCACCAGTTTGAAGCCGGGGCGGTCACGCAGCCCGGATATGTTCTCCGGCCGGCCGGTGCTGAAGTCGTCGACGCAGGTGACCGCGGTGCCGGAGTCCAGCAGCGCCGTGCACAGGTGCGAGCCGACGAAACCGGCGCCGCCGGTGACGACGGCGTGCTTCCAGCTGCGTGAGAAGGCGGCGTTCATTCGTGTCCCTCCGGTCGGTGCCGTGCGGGCGGGCGGTTCGCTCCACCGGGCGGAGGCGGCGGCCCACCGGCCTGCCGCCCCCCTCGGCCGAATCACCGGCCCTCGGCAAGCGTCGGCCGGACCCGGCCGCAGCACCGCGTTCACGTACTGCATTCGAGTGAGTGACAGAGCGTGAAGGCGGCTCCGGCCCGCATCGCGTCCGGTGAAAGGACGGAGCATGGGTACCCGGCGTGGCATGACCGGCACCAGACCTTTGGCCGTCGTCACCGGGGCCTCCAGCGGCATCGGCCTCGAACTGGCGAAACAGCTCGCCGAGCGCGGCTTCGACCTGATCGTGGCCGCGGAGGACGACGCCCGGCTCCAGCAGGCGGCGGAACGGATCCGCGCCGCCGGCGCGGCGGTTCAGGCGGTCCGGGTGGACCTGCGTGACTACGACGAGACCGAGCGGCTGTACGCGGCGGTCACGGCGACGGGCCGGCCGGTCGCGGTCGCCGCGCTGAACGCGGGCATCGGCAAGGGCGGCCCGTTCGTCACGAACGAGCTCGCCGACGAGCTCTCGGTCGTGGACCTCAACGTCCGCTCGACCGTGCAGCTGGCCAAGCGGCTGCTGCCGGACATGACCGCCATGGACGAGGGCCGGATCCTGATCACGTCGTCGATCGCCTCGACCGCGCCGGGCTCCTTCCAGGCCGTCTACAACGCCTCGAAGTCCTTCCTCCAGTCGTTCGCCCAGGCACTGCGGGACGAGCTCAGGGACACCGGCGTCACCGTCACCGCGCTGATGCCGGGCCCCACGGAGACGGACTTCTTCCGCCGTGCCGGCATGGGCGACACCAAGGTCGGCCGGCAGGAGAAGGACGATCCGGCGCAGGTGGCGAAGCAGGGGCTCGACGCGCTGATGGCCGGCGCCGACAAGATCGTCGCGGGCTCGGCGAGGACCAGGGCCACGGGGCTCGTGAGCAAGGTGGTCCCGGACCGGCTCAAGGCCGCCGCCCACCGCTCCATGGCCGAACCCGGCTCCGGAGAGCGCCGGCGGGACGCGGACGAGGAGGCATGATGAAAGCACTGACCTGGCACGGAAAGCGCGATGTGCGCGTGGACTCCGTCCCCGATCCGCAGATCCGCGATTCCACGGACGTGATCGTCAGGGTGACGACGAGCGGACTCTGCGGTTCCGACCTGCATCTGTACGAACTCTTCGGGCCGTTCCTCGAGCAGGGCGACATCCTCGGGCACGAACCGATGGGCGTCGTGGAGGAGGTCGGCTCCGAGGTCACCCGCGTCACCGCGGGCGACCGCGTCGTCGTCCCCTTCAACGTCTCGTGCGGCACCTGCTTCATGTGCGGCCAGGGACTGCACTCGCAGTGCGAGACCACCCAGGTGCACGACCACGGCAAGGGCGCGTCGCTGTTCGGCTACACCAAGCTGTACGGGCAGGTGCCCGGCGGCCAGGCCGAGTACCTCCGCGTCCCCTTCGGCAACACGCTGCCCATCAGCGTCCCCCACGGCCCGCCGGACGACAGGTTCGTCTATCTGTCCGACGTACTGCCCACCTCCTGGCAGGCGGTCGAGTACGCCGCCGTGCCGCCCGGGGGCTCCGTGGCGGTGCTGGGCCTCGGCCCGATCGGCGACATGTGCACCCGGGTCGCCACCCACCGCGGCGCGGACCTGGTCATCGGCATCGACCTGGTGCCGGAGCGCCTCGCGCGGGCCAGGGAACACGGCGTGCACGCCCTGGACATGGAGGAGTACGGCGACAAGATCGTCGACGCGGTCCGCGACCTGACCGACGGCCGCGGCCCGGACGCCGTCATCGACGCCGTCGGCATGGAGGCCCACGGCGCGCCCGTCGCCAAGGGCGCGCAGCAGATGACGACCCTGCTGCCGGGCACGCTGGCCGCCCGGATGATGGAGCGCGTCGGTATCGACTGCCTGTCCGCGCTCCATCTGGCGATCGAGCTCGTGCGCCGGGGCGGCACGGTCTCGCTCTCCGGGGTCTACGGCGGGATGGCCGACCCGATGCCGCTGCTGACCATGTTCGACAAGCAGGTGCAGCTGCGGATGGGGCAGGCCAACGTGTGGCGGTGGGTGGACGACCTGCTGCCGCTCGTCACGGACGGCGATCCGCTGGGCGTCGAGGGGTTCGCCACCCACCGGGTGCCGCTGGCCGAGGCGCCGCAGGCCTACGAGATGTTCCAGAAGAAGCGGGACGGAGCGGTCAAGGTGCTCTTCACCCCCTGAGCACGCCGCACACCCCGACCGCCCCGAACACCCGCCGCCCTCCCCGCCGTCAGACGAGCCCCTGGGCGAGCATCGCGTCGGCGACCCGCTCGAACCCGGCGATGTTGGCGCCCGTCACCAGGTCGCCGGGAGCGCCGTAGCGGTCGGCGGTCTCGTGGCACACCCGGTGGATGTCCCGCATGATCGTGGCGAGTTCGGCCTCGACGCGGTCCGCGGGCCAGCTGTCGCGGGCCGCGTTCTGCCGCATCTCCAGGGCGCTCACGGCGACCCCGCCCGCGTTGGCGGCCTTGCCGGGCCCGAAGGCGGCACCGGCCTCCTGGAGCACGCGGACCGCTTCCGGGGTGGTGGGCATGTTCGCGCCCTCGGCGACGGCCTTGATCCCGTTGCGTACGAGGGTGACCGCGTCCTGCTCGCCGAGCTCGTTCTGTGTGGCGGACGGGAAGGCGAGGTCGGCGGGCACGTCCCAGACCCGGCCGCCGGGGACGTAGCGCGCGGAGGCGCCGCGGCGCGCCGCGTACTCGCTGACGCGGGCCCGCTCGACCTCCTTGATCTGCTGGAGCAGTTCGAGGTCGATGCCCTTCTCGTCGACGACGTACCCGGCGGAGTCGGAACAGGTGAGCGGGTGGGCGCCGCTGCGCAGCAGCTTCTCGATCGTGTAGAGCGCGACGTTGCCGGAGCCGGACACGACGGCGGCCTGTCCTTCGAGGTCCTCGCCGCGCGTCTTCAGCATCTCGGCCGCGAACAGCACGCTGCCGTAGCCGGTGGCCTGGGTGCGGATAGCGGACCCGCCCCAGTTCTGCCCCTTGCCGGTGAGGACGCCCGCCTCCCAGCGGTTGGTGATCCGGCGGTACTGGCCGAAGAGGTAGCCGATCTCGCGCCCGCCGACGCCGATGTCGCCCGCGGGCACGTCGGTGTACTCCCCGATGTGCCGGTGCAGTTCCGTCATGAACGACTGGCAGAACCGCATGACCTCGTCGTCGGACCGGCCGCGCGGGTCGAAGTCGCTGCCGCCCTTGCCGCCGCCGACGCCGAGACCGGTCAGGGCGTTCTTGAAGACCTGCTCGAAGCCGAGGAACTTCACGACACCGAGGTTCACCGACGGGTGGAAGCGCAGCCCGCCCTTGTAGGGGCCGAGCGCGCTGTTGAACTCGACGCGGAATCCGCGGTTGACGTGGACCGCGCCGCGGTCGTCCTGCCAGGGCACCCGGAAGATGATCTGCCGCTCCGGCTCGCAGAGCCGCTCGACGATTCCCGCCCGCTCGTACTCCGGGCGCGCGGCGAACACGGGCGCGAGGGTGTCGAGCACCTCCCGTGCCGCCTGGTGGAACTCGGGCTGCGCCGGATTGCGCTGCTCGATCTCGGCGCGGAGCGAAGCGAGTCGGTCCTTCGGGGATGACAGTGTCACAAGCGTGTCCCTTCCTGCCCTGACGCGGGATGCGGCCGGTTCAGCGGCGACGACGTTCCGGGTGCCGCTGCTGCGACGAGTACGGCCAGACACCCGTCCGCCGTTCACTTCGCCCCGGATCTGCTCGACGGTCCGGTTCGACGACGCTGTCGAACCGTTCGGCCCTCAGTGTGTCGTACGCCCCGGCCGGCCCGGTCAGGCCCCGCCCCCTGCACCGCGCTTCACACGGTGCGGGGGCCGGGGCTCGGTCCACCACCCGGTCATTCCCTCCGCAGCAGCGACGTCAGCGCCGCGAACAGCGCCGCCTCGCGGTCCGAGTCCGGGTCCAGGTCCGTGTCCGGGCCCTTCGCCCGCCAGGCGACGAAGCCGTCGGGGCGGACGAGCACCGCGCCGTCGGGGGTCGTGCCGTGGACACCGGCCCAGTCGGCGCCCGCCTCCGGGGTCAGGTCGGCCTCGGGGCCCTCCCCGATCCGGTAGACGCCGAGGCCCATGGCCAGCCTTCCGGCGACGAGTTCCGCCGCCGCGTACCAGTCCTTGCCGCCGGCACCGGCGCCGGTCAGCAGGACGAAGGACCGCTCGTAGAGGTCCAGCGTGGACAGTCGGCCTCCTCCGCCCGGCCGGTGCAGCCACATGTGCGGGGCCCTGGTGCCGGGTGCGCCCGAGAGGTCCAACTTGTCGGGTACCACCGGCAGTTCGGGGTCCGTGCCGAGGACCGCGCCGCGCGGGTAGCGGTAGCCCAGCACGACGGGCAGCAGCCCGCCCCGCGGCCCGCCGAGCCCGGCGGCCGCGCCGGGGGCGGGCTCGTAGCCGGGGTGGCTGTGCTCCACCGACCGGGCGGAGGCGCGGGCGCTGGTGGCACGGGCCACCGGCAGGCGCTCGGCCTCGTACGTGTCGAGCAGGCCCGGCCCGGCCGTGCCGTCGAGCACGGCGGCGAGTTTCCAGGCGAGGTTGTGTGCGTCCTGGATACCGGTGTTGGAGCCGAAGGCGCCGGTCGGCGACATCTCGTGCGCGGAGTCGCCCGCCAGGAAGACCCGGCCCTGCGCGTATCGTTCGGCGACGCGTTCGGCCGCGTGCCACGGCGCCTTGCCGGTGATCGTGACGTCCAGGCCGGGGGCACGGACGGCCGCGCGGATGGTGTCGGCGCAGCGCTCGTCGGTGAAGTCCTCGAGCGTCTCTCCGCGGTCGTACTTCCAGGGCGCGTGGAAGACCCAGACCTCCGCGTTGTCGACGGGGAGCAGCGCGCCCTCCGCGTCGGGTCCGGTCAGGTAGCAGACCACGAAGCGGCGGTCGCCGACGATGCCGGCGAGGCCCCGGGAGCGGAAGGTGATGCTCACGTTGTGGAACAGGTCGCCGGGGCCGGTCTGCCCGATGCCGAGCTGTTCGCGCACGGGGCTGCGGGGCCCGTCCGCGGCGATCAGGTAGTCGGCGCGGACGGTGCTGTCCCGGCCGCTCGCGCGGTCGCGGACGACGGCGGTGACGCCGTCGTCGTCCTGCTCGAAGGAGAGCAGTTCGGTGCCGAAGCGCAGATCGCCGCCCTGTTCGACGGCGGCTTCGAGGAGGACGGGCTCGAGGTCGTTCTGACTGCACACGCACCACGCGGAGGGGCTGAGGCGGTGGCCCGGCGGGCCCTTCTCGTCGATCTGCCTGACCAGCCACTCGCCTGCGTCTGGCGCGGCGAGTTCCGGCGTCTGCAGGATGCCGTGGTTGCCGGCCAGCAAGGATGCCGCCGCGCGGATGCGTTCCTCCGCCCCGGCCGAGCGGAACACCTCCATGGTGCGCAGGTTGTTGCCGCGGCCGCGCGGGTGGACCGAGGTGCCCGCGTGCTTCTCGACCAGTGTGTGCCGGACGCCGAGGCGGCCCAGGAACAGGGACGCGGACAGCCCCACCAGGGAGCCGCCCACGATCAGGACCGGTACACGATGTTGTTCGGCGTTGTCTTCCATGAGTGCTCCAGCTCCAGCCGCCGGTGGGAAATTGGCCTTGTCCTTTCCCGCGTTTCCTGCCCGCGCACGGCGGCTTCGGCTCGCTCCTTCACTCGTGTGGTGCACAGATCTCGCGCCACCCGTGTTACCGACACAGGATCGGAGCGGGACCACCACATCGCGTCAAAGGTGGATTGCCGTCCGCATACGCCGGATCTTCCCGCTCGGATCCCCCGAGGGCCGGCGCTCGTGCCGCAGGCGGCCTCACTGACAAGGAGATGCGTGGAACATGACAATGCTGTCCGAACGTGTGTCTCAGTCCGCATTCGACGGCTCCCGGCTCCGGGTCGTACTGCTGCTTGATCTCCAGGAGGGCGCCCAGCAGCGCTTCCTCACGGCGTACGAGCACATGCGCAACCAGGTGGCCGCGGTTCCGGGACACCTCAGCGACCAACTGTGCCAGTCGATCGAGAACCCCTCGCAGTGGCTGATCACCAGCGAATGGGAGAGCGCTCCGCCCTTCCTGGCGTGGGTGAACAGCGAGGAGCACGTCGAGACCGTGCGGCCGCTGCACGACTGCGTGCGCGACACACGCTCGCTGCGCTTCAGCGTCCTGCGCGAGACCGCGGGTGTGAACGCGCCGCAGTCCCCCGCGCGGAAGCCCGGCGGCCTGCAGCCCTCGCCCCGGGTGGGTGACGGTGTGGTCCGCCACGCCCTCACCTTCACCGTCAAGCCCGGCAGCGAGGAGACCGTGGCCAAGATCCTCGCCGGCTACACCTCGCCCCAGGCGCAGGTGGACGACACCACCCGGCTGCGCCGCACCACGCTGTTCATGCACGGCAACCGCGTCGTGCGGACCGTGGAGGTGGAGGGCGACCTGCTCGCGGCGCTGCGGCACGTGGCCCGGCAGCCCGAGGTCAGGGCAGTCGAGGAGGCCATCAACCCGTATCTGGAGCAGGACCGGAACCTGGACGACCCGCAGTCGGCACGGCTGTTCTTCACCCGCGCCGCCCTGCCCGCGGTGCACCACCTGGCTCCGCCCGGCGAGGAGCAGGGGCGGCGGGAACGGCACGCGCTCCTCTACCCGGCCAAGCCGGGCTGCGGCATGGCGCTCGCCAAGCTGCTGGCCAGCCAGGACGAGGCGGCCGCGGAGAGCCCCGGGTGCCACGTCGAGAGCAGCACCGTCTTCCAGCGCGACGACATCGTCGTACGCCTCGTCGACGTACGCGGGCCCCTCGACGCCGACCCGGCGGCCGCCATGGGTACGCGCGGCCTGCGCAAGGCCGGTGTCCTGGCTCGGCTGCTGGACACCGAAGCGCTCGGCACCGACGACTCGCTCTCGGACGAGAAGGCGATCACCCGACTGCTCGAGAGTGCCCAGATGCGTCTGATCACCGACCGTCGTGCCCGCTGAACCGCGCATCCGGCCACCGGCCGCCGGCAGCCGTGCGACACCCGAAGCCCGGCGGCCGTGCGGGACCCCGGAGCCCGCGCGCCGGAGAGAGAGGGCCAAGGCCCTGTGGAGGAGCCAGTCATGACCACGACCCATCGCATCGTCGACCTGAGCGAGACCCAGCCCAACCGCAGGCGCGGAGGTGACCTGCGCGCCATGCTCACCCCCACCGCGGTGGGCGCCACGAGCGGCTTCATGGGGCTGGCGCTCGTCGAGCCCGGCGACCGTATCGGCGAGCACTACCACCCGTACTCGGAGGAGTTCGTGTACGTCGTCGCCGGTGAGCTCGAAGTGGACCTGGACGGCGAGCCCTTCGCCATCCGCCCCGACCAGGGCCTGCTCATTCCCCCTTATGTGCGGCACCGGTTCCGCAACGTGGGCAGCACCCAGGCCCGCATGGTCTTCCATCTGGGCCCGCTGGCGCCCCGGCCGGAGCTCGGCCACGTCGACACGGAAGAGACCCCCGCGGCACAGGACGCCGGTGCGCAGCGACCGCCGGAGCGAACGGGGTCGGTGTCATGACCCGGCGTGTGGCGGTGACCGGCGTCGGCATCGTCGCACCCGGAGGTGTGGGCGCCCCGGCGTTCTGGGACCTGCTGTCGAGCGGGCGGACAGCGACCCGCGGGATCACGCTGTTCGATCCGACCGGCTTCCGCTCACGTATAGCCGCCGAGGTCGACTTCGATCCGCAGGCCCATGGTCTCGGTGCCGCGGACGCCCAACGCGCCGACCGATACGTGCAGTTCGCCCTGGTCGCCGCCCGGGAGGCCATGGCCGACGCCGGTCTCGGCACGGCGACGCCCGATCCGTGGCGGACCGCCGTGTCGATGGGCACCGCCGTGGGCGGCACCACCCGGCTGGAGCACGACTATGTGCGGGTCAGCAGCGAGGGCCGGCGCTGGGACGTGGACCACAGCGAGGCGGCGCCCCATCTGCACCGCGCCTTCTCGCCCAGCGCCCTCGCCTCCGAGGTGGCAGAGCAGATCGGCGTGCGGGGGCCCGTACAGACCGTCTCCACGGGCTGCACCTCCGGTCTCGATGCGATCGGCTACGCGTTCCACACCATCGAGGAGGGCCGCGCCGACATCTGCATAGCGGGCGCGTCCGACTCGCCGATCTCCCCGATCACCGTGGCCTGCTTCGACGCCATCAAGGCGACCTCCGCCAACAACGACGACCCGGCACACGCCTCCCGCCCCTTCGACGCGCACCGCGACGGGTTCGTGATGGGCGAGGGCGGCGCGGTGCTGATCCTCGAGGAACTGGAGCACGCCCGGGCCCGCGGTGCGCGTGTGTACTGCGAGATGGGCGGCTACGCCACCTACGGCAACGCCCACCACATGACCGGTCTGACCCGTGAAGGGCTGGAGATGGCCCGGGCGATCGACGACGCGATGGACCACGCCCGGCTCGACCGGACGGACATCGACTACGTCAACGCCCACGGCTCCGGCACCCAGCAGAACGACCGGCACGAGACGGCCGCGGTCAAGCGGTCCCTCAAGGAGCACGCGTACGACGTGCCGATGAGCTCGATCAAGTCCATGGTCGGCCACTCGCTGGGCGCCATCGGGGCGATAGAACTCGTCGCCTGCGTGCTGGCCCTGGACAAGCAGGTCGTACCGCCCACGGCCAACTACGAGACCCCCGACCCCGAGTGCGACCTGGACTATGTGCCGCGCACCGCACGCCCCCTGAGGCTGCGCAGCGTGCTGTCGGTGGGAAGCGGCTTCGGCGGCTTCCAGTCCGCGGTCGTCCTCACCCGACCAGGCGGGAGTGCACGATGAGCCACGGCAACCGCCGCGGACGGCCCCCGGTCGTCACCGGCATCGGCGTCGTCGCCCCCAACGGCGTGGGCGTGGAGACCTTCTGGAAGTCGACCGTCGAAGGCATCAGCGCCCTCGACCACGTCACCCGCGAGGGCTGCGGACATCTGCCGCTGCGGGTCGCCGGCGAGGTGCGGGGCTTCGACCCCGGATCGATGGTCGAGCAGCGCTTCCTCGTCCAGACCGACCGGTTCTCCCACTTCGCGATGGCCGCGGCCGATCTGGCGCTCACCGACGCGGGCATCGCCGGCGGGGCGTACGACGAGACGCCGTTCGCCGTCGGCGTGGTCACCGCGGCCGGGTCCGGCGGCGGTGAGTTCGGCCAGCGGGAGCTGCAGCGCCTGTGGGGTCAGGGGTCGAGCTATGTCGGCCCGTACCAGTCCATCGCCTGGTTCTACGCGGCGAGCACCGGTCAGATCTCCATCCGCGGCGGCTTCAAGGGACCCTGCGGTGTGGTCGCCAGCGACGAGGCCGGCGGTCTCGACGCCCTCGCGCACGCCGCGGGCGCCGTACGGCGGGGCACGGACGTCGTCGTCGTCGGCGCGGCGGAGGCGCCGCTGGCCCCGTACTCGATCGTCTGCCAGCTCGGCTACCGGGAGCTCAGCACCTGCGAGGACCCGGCCCGCGCCTACCGGCCGTTCACCCCGCAGGCCTGCGGCTTCGTACCCGGCGAGGGCGGCGCCATGCTCGTCGTCGAGGACGAGGAGGCGGCCCGCGGACGGGGCGCCAGGATCCGCGCGACGCTCGCCGGCCATGCCGCCACGTTCACCGGGGCCTCCCGCTGGGAGGAGTCACGGGAAGGGCTGGCGCGGGCGATCGGCGGAGCCCTGGACGCCGCGGGCTGCGCGCCCGAGGAGATCGACGTGGTCTTCGCGGACGCGCTGGGCCTGCCGAACGCCGACCGTGCAGAGGCGCTGGCGATCGCCGACGCGCTCGGCGCGCACGGCACGCGGGTGCCGGTGACCGCCCCCAAGACCGGGACCGGCCGGGCCTACTGCGGGGCGCCGGTGCTCGACACGGCCGCCGCGGTACTGGCCCTGGAACACGGCCTGGTGCCGCCCACCCCCCATGTCCTCGACGTGTGCCACGACCTGGCCCTGGTGACCGGGACCGCCCGGCCCGCCGAGCTGCGCACGGCCCTGGTGCTGAGCCGGGGACTGATGGGTTCGAACTCGGCGCTCGTGCTGAGGCGCGGCGCCGACACCCCCTCGTAAGACCTCGCAAGCCCCCGCAAGAAGGAGAACGTCGCCATGCCGGATCGACTGAACGTCGCTGAACTGGCCGCCCTGATGAAGAAGGGCGCCGGCATCACCGTCGACCCCGACGAGATGGAGCAGCGGCCCGACACGCCCTTCGAGGTCTACGGCCTCGACTCGCTCGGCCTGCTCGGCATCGTCGGCGAGCTGGAGAACCGGTACGCCCGGCCCCTGCCGCCCGACGCGGACCGCTGCAAGACCCCGCGCGAGTTCCTGGACCTCGTCAACAACTCACTGATGGCTGGAGCCTGACATGCCCGGACACACCGAGAACGAAGTGACCATCGACGCCCCGCTCGACCTGGTGTGGGACGTGACCAACGACCTCGACCACTGGCCGCAGCTGTTCAGCGAGTACGCCTCGGTGGAGGTCCTGGAACGCGAGGGCAACCGGACCAAGTTCCGGCTGACCATGTACCCGGACGAGAACGGCCGGGTGTGGAGCTGGGTCTCCGAGCGCGTCGCCGACCGCGAGGCCCTGACGGTCACCGCCCGCCGCGTCGAGACCGGCCCCTTCCAGTACATGAACATCCGCTGGGAGTACGAGCAGACGCCGCGCGGCGTCCGGATGCGCTGGACGCAGGACTTCGCGATGAAGCCCGACGCGCCGGTCGACGACGAGTGGATGACGGCCAACATCAACCGCAACTCCCCCATCCAGATGGACCTCATCCGCAACAAGATCGAGCAGCGCGCCCGGCTCGGCCGGTCGGCGAACGACACCGCTTCCGTCAACGCGGTGTGACACGCCCGGTCCTGTGACGGCATCCGAAGGGACGCCCCCATGCACCACGCCCTGATCGTCGCCCGGATGGCGCCGGGCTCCGCCCCCGACATCGCCGATGTGTTCGCGGCCTCCGACAGCGGTGAACTGCCGCACCTCGTCGGGGTGAAGCGGCGCAGCCTGTTCCAGTTCGGCGACGTCTATCTGCACCTGATCGAGTCGGACCGGCCGCCGGGCCCGGCGATCGCCAAGCTGACGGAGCACCCGGAGTTCCGGGGCATCAGCGAGCGGCTCTCCGCCTTCGTCAGTCCGTACGACCCGCAGACCTGGCGGAGTCCGAAGGACGCCATGGCGCAGCAGTTCTACTCGTGGCAGAGCGACTGACCGGTTCCGGTCCGCCGCACAGCCGTCGGCCCCGCGGGAACCCGCGGGGCCGACGGCTTGCCTGCCGCGCGGCCTCAGCCGGGGACCACGCTCTCGAAGAGATGCAGATAGGCGTTGACGGGACGGACGTCGCCGACGGCCAGTCCGGCGTCCGCCATCCTGCTGATCATGCTGTCCTTCGTGTGCTTGGCGCCGCCCACGTTGAGCAGCAGCATCAGGTCCATCGCGGTGGTGAACCGCATCGACGGGGTGTCGTCGACGAGGTTCTCGATGACGGCCACCCGGGCGCCCGGGCGGGCCGCCGCCACAATGTTGCGCAGCGTCCTGCGGGTGCTCTCGTCGTCCCACTCCAGGATGTTCTTGATGATGTAGAGATCGGCGGACACCGGCATGGCCTGCCGGCAGTCGCCGGGGACGATGTCGGCCCGGTCGGCGAGCGAACCGCCCTCCAGCAGCCGCGGGTCGGCGGCGGCGACGACCCGGGGCAGATCCAGCAGGGTGCCCCGGATGTCCGGGTACTTCTCGAGCAGCCCGGCCAGTACGTGCCCCTGGCCGCCGCCGATGTCGGCGACCGTCTTCGCGCCGCCGAGGTCGAGCACCTCGGCGACGTCCCGGGCCGACTGCGTGCTGGAGGTGGTCATGGCCCGGTTGAACACATGGGCCGACTCCGGGGCGTCGGCGTGCAGGTAGTCGAAGAACTCCTTGCCGTAGAGACCGCCGAACACGCTGTCGCCGGTCCTCACCGCCTCGTCGAGGAGCGGCCAGGCGTCCCAGGTCCACGGCTCCGTGCACCACAGGGTGATGTACCGGAGGCTGTGCGGGTCGTCCTCGCGCAGCAGACGGGACATCTCGGTGTGGACGAACCTGCCGTCGCCGTCCTCCTCGAAGACGCCGTAGCAGCTCAGGGCGCGCAGCAGTCGCCGCAGGGCCCCGGGCTGCGCCTTCACCTCCGCCGCGAGCTCGTCCGCGGTCGCCGGCGCCTCTCCGAGCGCGTCCGCGACGCCGAGCCGTGCGGCCGCGCGCAGGGCGGCGGCGCCGGCCGCGCCGAAGACGAGTTCCCTCAGCCGCATGGCGGGCGGGGTGGTGGGGCTTGCAGTGGTCATCGCCGCATCGGTCTTTCGTGTGGGGCCGGGGCCGGTCGGCTCCGTCCGGGCGGTCAGCACAGGCCCGCGGGCTCGGACGACTGGCACATGTTCCCGGCGAAGCGGTTGCCGGTGCCCAAGGTGTCGCGGTTGGCCAGGTCGGCGGCCCCGTTGCCGAGGACCACGTTGTTCCTGATGACGTTGTCGGTGCCGGCGGCGCCCACGATGGACTTGAAGAGGACGATCCCGCCGGACATCGGGGCGGCGCCCACGTTGCCGCGGATCACGTTCCACTCCACGAGGGTGTCCTCGGTGCCGGTGAGGACGATGCCGGTGCCCTGGATCTCGGGCAGCCTGGCGGTCTTGTCGCAGTGTTTGTTGTTCTCGTGCACGCGGTTGAAGCGGACGGTCAGGGCCCCGGCCCGCGGGGTGGTCTCGTCACCGACGAGGAACGCGCCGGCGCAGTTCCCGGTGATCTCGTTGCCCTGGACCGTCAGGTTCCGCACGCGGCGGATCGTGGTCCCGATGCGGTTGTCGACCATGAGGTTGCCGGAGACGACCGTGCCCATGGTGTCGATGGCCCCGGCCTCCTGGCTGACGGTGTTCGCCACGAAGATGCCGGCGTCGCCGTTGCCCCGGACGACGTTGCTCCGCAGGACCGACCGGGTGGAGCGCTCCTGGGCGATGCCCCAGGTGCCGTTGTTCTCTGCGGTGACCTGGTGCACCGTCAGCCGGTCGGTCCGCTGGGCCCAGATGCCGTTCTTGTCGAATCCGCTGAGGACCAGGGACCGGATCTGTACGTCCTCGACGGGCTGCTTCTCGGTGCCGAGTACGCAGATGCCGTTGCCTGCGGCCGCGCAGGAGCCGGCCTCGGCGGCGGACGGCGACGGCTTGAACACCGTCCGGCTGCCCGCGCCGCGCAGGGTGAGGCCGGAGGTGGTGATCCGGACGCTCTCCGTGTAGGTGCCGGCGGCGATCTCGATCGTGTCGCCGGGTTTCGCGGCGTCCACGGCGGCCTGGACGGACTCGCCCGGCTGGACCTGGTGGGTGACGGCGGCGCGGGCGGGAGCCGCCGCGCCGAGGCCGGACACGACGAGCAGAGCCGCGCATCCGAGCAGGGTCGTTTGTCGCTTTGTCATAAAACGAAGTTATGCGCATTCGCGGCAAAATCGACACAAAACCACGCCCGGGAGAGCGTGTGTCGCGCCCACCCAGACGTGGCCCTGCGGCCATCAGAACGGCATTCAGTCCTCTTCGAAGTGGGCGTCGAGGACCGCGTCCAGTTCCTCGGCCCACTCCTTCAGGCGCCCCCTGTCCGGCGCCTCGACGTCGGCGTTGAACCAGCGGTTGGCCGCGACATGGACGGTGACCGTGAACCGGCGCCCGAAGCGGGCCGGCTTCACCTCGACGGCGCCGATCTCGGCCCACGTGAATTCCGCCGCCTGGTCGTCCAGGGTGAAGCGGACACCGGACCGGTCGGCGGCGATCGACCCACGGCGGTCGCTCGCCTCGAAGGCGGGGCCTTCGGCCGGGACGTCTCCCGGCGCGGTGTCCTGCGGGTCGGTGTCGGTGTCGGTGTCTGCCTCTGCTTCCGCCTCTGTGTCGGCGTCGGCGACTGCCGTCGGCTCGGCCTCCGGCTTCTTGCCCTCCGGCTTCTTGCCCTCCGGCTCGGCGGCCTCCTCGTTCCCCTCCTTCACGGCAGGCGGGGGCCCGGTGAGGCCCGGCACGAACGCCGGGTCCGTGCCCGCGGCGATGTCGATCTTCGGCTTCGGATCTATCTGCTGCTCCACGGCGGGCAGTATGGACGACGAACCTGTACGAGACCAATGCACCGGCGCGTCCGGCGCCGGAAGCTCGCGCTCAGCGGCGCCCCTGGCCCCGCCGGGCGGTCGAGTGATCGCTGTAGCCTCCGGGCCATGACGGCGGACACGGAGTGCCTGACGCTCACACAGAATCTGCGCCGTCGTGGGGCGATAGTGCTCGCCGGGTTCGCCCTGGTGTCGGCGCTCGCCGCCGGTTCAGGGATTGCCCTGATGCCGGTGGCCGTCGCCGTCGGCGCGGTCGGGGCCGTACTGACCGGCACGGCCGTGGCCCTGGCGTTCCGCGGGGCGGCCGGGCCGGGCCGGCGGGTGGTGCGGCTGCCGGAGAAGTGGAACCGCGGGGTGGGGCTGGTCAACGGGCTCGAGGTCGTCGCCGTCTTCGCGGTGATCGCCACGGCGAACGCGACGGGACACGCGGAACTGATCCCGCCGGGCATCTGCCTCGTGGTGGGGCTGCACTTCTTTCCGCTTCTCCGAACTACCGGGGCGTCCCGTGGTCAGGTGACAGGACGATCAGTCCTGCGGGGAAGGGGCTGGTATGGGCCCGGAGAACTGCTGTGAACGGCGCGGGTGTTAGCTTCCTTCCCGTGTTAAAACACCAGGACGAAACCAGGGCGGCCTATGACGGGGTCGTCGAACTGTATGCGTCGATGTTCTCTAATCGGTTGGAGACGCAGCCGTTCGCGCGGAACATGATCGGCACCTTCGCCGAGCTCGTGCGTGGCACGGGGAACCTACGGGCAGCCGACGTCGGGTGCGGACCTGGCCATTTGACGGCCATGCTGCACGACTTGGGGTTGGACGCCTTCGGGCTCGACCTCTCTCCGGCTATGGTTGCCCACGCCCGGCGGGCCCAGCCGGCGCTGCGGTTCGACGAAGCGCGAATGGAGGCCCTGCCGGTCGAGGACGGCGCGCTCGGCGGAGTGCTGGCCCACTACTCGATGATCCATACCCCACCTGAAGAATTGCCCGCGCTGCTCGCTGAGCAGGTGCGTGTCCTGGCACCAGGGGGCCTGCTCCTGGCGTCCTTCTTCGGAACCGAGGGGCCGGAGCCTGTCCGCTTCGACCACAAGGTGGCGCCTGCCTATAGCTGGCCGGCGGACCAGTTTGCCGAGTTGCTGGCCGGGGCCGGACTCGTCACGGTGGCTCGGTTGCTTCACGACCCAGCGTCCGAGCGGGGCTTCCTCGACACCCACCTGCTGGCTCGCCGCCCGTAGAACGTGGCGCGTGGCCGGGGTGGTGTAGATCATCCGCGTGGATGAAGCTCGTCCAAGCGCCGCGTTCTGTGGCGGTGGCCGCTGAGCACGCCGGAGTGACAGCCGTTCAGTCACGCAGGCCCCGGCGGGGTGGCCGCCGCAGTGGTGCGAGCAACGATCTCCCGGAAGGTAGGAATTCCCAGGTCGACAGACTCCTGCTTCCGGGAGATCTGGGCGTCGAGTTGGGCAAGCTTCTCCTCGGCGTGGGACAGGCTGCTCTGCAGCCCCTCGATCTCGCCGAGCCAGCCTTCCCTTTCGGCTTCCAAGATGCGCGTGAGGAGGTTGTCGCGGATTTCGACAAGTCGGGGACGCTCTGTCGCGTGGACGATCAGGACGGGGCACCGGACACAAGCGTGTTCGTGAGCACAGTCAGTTCCGTATGCGCGGCCGCAGTCGCCCAGGGCGAGCTTGCGGCGCTCAAAGTGCCCGAGAAATTCTCCCCATTCCTCAGGAGTGACGGTGCGGTATTCATCGGCAGGCCGCAGAGCCCGGCGCCGGGCGATGAACGCTCGATGTGCCTCGATGGCATCAGTGGGGTAGATCGCGGCGTATCCCATCGTCGTTCCGATGTGGTCGTGACCAGCGATGACCTGGGCGATGTGAGGTGGCAGGCCGTTGAGGATGGAGTCCGTGATGAAGATCCGGCGGAAGTCGTGGGGCTGAAAGATGAGGGGGTCACCCGCGCTGTCCGTCAGACCTGAGGCCAACAGGGTGACGTCGAGTCCCCGACGGATCGACGCTGGTGACAGCGGACGCAGGTACCCACTAGAGCGATCTTGGAACAGGAGAGGCATCGGCGGGTTCCAGACCCGTTCATAGTGGTCATAGCTACGAACAACAGGAACTCTCCCGTCCGAGCCTCGGACTCGAGAGACGACCGTACTCAATACGTCCGCCAGCTCCGGCGTGACCAAGACAAGTCGCTCTTGGTCCGTCTTCGACGGGGCGATCTGCAAGAGCGGAACGGTCTGACCGGTGGTGGGCAGCTTGTAGCTGACGATGCTGAGATGCCCCAGCTCGAGGAGTTCCTCGATGCGGATGCCGGTGTGCCGCAAGATCTCGATGGCAGCCCACGCCCAGAATGCGCTGCGCTCCTCACCAGCGAATGAGCGCCGGGTGCCCTTCGCATCCCAGGCATGGATCGGGCGCCCGTCAGCGCATTTGCTGAAGCGCGGAACCCTGAATGTCTCACCAAGCACGCTGAAATTTGAACCGAGCGGGGCAGCATTGAGTGCATCGAGACGCATCGTGGCCTCCTTCAAACGGCGGTGAGCCGTCTTCACCAGCGTGGGCAGCGCCGGCAGGCGCTCGCGAGTACGTTGGTCCATGCGTGCCTTGAGCTGCTTGTCAGCCTTTCTTCCCGAGCACTCGGCTTCGCTGATCGGGCAGGGTGCCACCCAGGCAGCCCACTGGCCGGGGTCTTCCACTGCCCACTCCGCCAGGTCCAGGTAGAAGGCTCTGACCTGGGTTTTGATTCCGATTGCACCCCGGCGTGGCTCTGTGAACTCACGAAATGAGCCGTCGGGCAGACGCTTGCGGACGGTCTTCGTAGCCAGACGGACCTTCCAGGCAGTGATCACTTCGGCAGGCAGCCGAAGAGAGTCGATGCCCGGATGATGCCGCTCCAGGTCGCCCCAGAACCGAAGTGCCAGCGAGATCGTGAGCGCCTGCAGTGTCGTGAAGTCAAGCCCTACGGACCGATGGGAGAGGTAGGCGACCAAGAGGTCGCGGATTGGACGGCACTGCAGTTCGTAGCGGTCGACAAGGTCCGCTGGGGTGAGTGGCCCGGTACGGCGCGAGATCCGGAACAGTGTGTGCGGTGCGTCTGTTGGAAAGAGACCCAAGTCGCGTAGCCAGGTGTAGGCGAGCTGGATCCGTCCATTGCTGTTGCTCGGATTCTTGTTTTGCCAGAGCAGCAGGTCGCCGACGACGATGTCCTCGACACTGCCGCCCTGGCAAGCCATGATCTCCGCAATGGTCTTCAGCCCGGACGAGATATTCGCAGCCGAGAGGTTGGTCGGCAGTGAAGCCCTCAAGCGGGCGAACCCCTCGGGGTCGCGTGTGGTCTCCAGAGCCGGCCGAAGATGCCGCGATCTTGACCCGATGAGGAACTCCGGGTCGGGTCTGACAGCATCCGCGCAGAGCAGCGCCAGCACCCCGACGAGGAGCGTTTCACGGCGAGATACTCGCCCTTCCGAGCGGGCCCAGGTTGCGAAGGCATCCCTCCACCCCTGCGACGCAATGTGCTGGCCGTGGGCAGGGCTCTTCTGCCAGCGCTGTTGCCAGGTTTCTCCCGGGTAGGTCATCAGCCAGTCGAGCAGGAGACGTGCCCCGAACATCCGATTCGCCTGGGCGCTGGTTTCCACAGCTCGTAGCGGTGGGCGAGCCAGCCGCTCAAGGACCTCTTCACGCGCGACCGAGGTCGCTTCCCACGTGCTTGGTCTTTCCCGATGCGGGAATCGGTTGGGTCTGATGCAGGTTCGGGTGACAGGTTCGGTCACGCGGCCTGGAGGGCCGGTGTGGTCATGAGGGTCTCGAATTCGATGGGGGTCAGCCGGCC
>NZ_JBSFUW010000018.1:0-141790 GCF_053591995.1 Streptomyces sp. NPDC002835
CGGATCTTCCGCCGGAGCCGCTGCAGCCCGAACCGCATGACGGACATCGCCGCCGCGGTCCTCACCCTGGAGAGGCAACGCTGAAAAGGCTCAATACGGCGTCGAGGAAATCTCCGATCAGACATCTGCGTTCGTCCTCAGAGAGCTGGGCCAGCCGGTGCATGAGTTCCGTCTCCTCAGGTGTGGACCCGCGCTCGGCCACCGCCGTCAGCACCGCGCGCCGCAGGCGCAGGACGCGGATCTGCACTGCCAGTGCTTCGGCGTGCGCCGCGGCGACCTCGGGAAGTGAGAGCTCGCGGTCCACGACCTTGCGGATCGTGGGAAGGTCGAGTCCCAGCTCGCGCAGGGTCCGCACGAGGTCCAGGCGTGCGACGGCGTCGATGCCGTAGAGGCGGTAGCCGGCCGGGCTGCGGTCCGTCGGCGCCACGATTCCGCGATCGGAGTAGAACCGAATGGTCTTGACCGTGAGACCGGTCCGTCGAGCGAGTTCGCCGATCGAGTAGAGCGTGTCACCGTCCATGCCCCCACCTTTGCGTCTCCCCCTACTGGAGACTCAAGTCCCTTCGCCTGCCAGCAGGCAACCACTCCTCATCCACAAGTCTTGACAATTCCTCGCCGAGGTCTTCCCGGAGCGTGTTCAACGCACGGCGGATCTTCTGCAACGAAGCCTCTTCGCGCAGCTGCACACAGATGCGGAGTGCGACAACGTCGCGGAACGAGTAGAGGATCGGTCTCTCGCTGGAGATCTCGGGCACAAGCACGGCGCCCTTGGGCCCGGAGGCTCGGCGTCAGTGGGACAGCTGGCGCAGCGTGGCGCCGGAAAGGGCCGCGGCGAGTTTGGGTTCGTACGACACCGTGTGCCTCCTTCCGCCCCCATCGATACCGGCCTGAACGTACCCCATTCTCCTGGAGGCCACTCAGTACAGAAACCGAAGGGCCCATTCACCAATATGAGATTGCCCGCCAAGGCCATTCAATTGAACCGGGTACTGAGCCTCACCGATCCCGAAATGATCCCGCAGGAGTTGACCGCGCTCCTGGAGCGGAGCTCGAAACAGGGAGCCGAACTGCACGAGGTGTGCGGTCTGCGGGCCCCGGGACCGCACGACAGCGTGCCGCGCTGGATCTGGTGGAATGGACCGAGGGACGCGGCCTGACCATCACGAAACCGGCTTCCTCGGTCAGTTGCCTGTCAGGCGTCCGGGTGAGTAGAGAACTACGCGAGATCAGCAACTACAACACGCAGCCAGCTCTCGAAACTTGAACCAGACCCCCACAAGTCGTCCCCGAGACCAGGACATGATCGTCTGTCGCAGCTGCTTGATGCCGGGCGACGTCGTCGTCTGTACTGGATGGCCCCTCGGCACGCGCTTTCGGACCACCGCACGCTGATACGCTCCCAGCGCACAAGACATGCACAGGTCATTTGGGGCTGTTGGGGTCACAGCTATCGGGGTCGAGGGACCGGGGGGTTCCGTGCAGGGCTACAAGATCGTACGCCGTCGTCTGTTCGACCGAGGAGGCACGGCCATGGTCGCGGCCGTTGCCCTGGCCGCAGGTGCCCTGGCTGCCGTGCCTGCGGGGGCGGCGCCGACCGTCGGCGAGGACGGGATCATCCTGCCCGCCGCGGACCGGACCGCCACGCGCAACCCTGCGTTCGGGGGCTTCGGCGACACCGGTGTGCTGTCGAGCCCGGAAGGCACTGTCGGCTTGCGCTGGACCGACTACGCGACGGGCCAGACCAGGGAAGTGACCGAGTTCGCCGGCACGCAGCGACCCAACGGGCTCGCCCAGTCGGACACCACGTACACCCTGTCGACCGACGCCGAGGGGCGACGCGTCGTCCAGTTCCGTGCGATCGGCTCCGGCGCGGACAAGGGTACGGTGATTGTCCCGACCGGCCTGACATACGCCGGTACCGCGGGCGAGGGCGTCGTCGTCGCCCTGGGGAGCTCCGCCAACGTGCGCGAAGTACACCTGCTGAAGGCGGCGGCCGATGGCGGTACCAGCGACACGATACTGACCGGCTGGCCCGCCGACGCGAAGCTCCTCCCGGTGAGCGAGCGAGACGACCGCTCGCTGCTCATGCGCTACCGCGTGCCCACGGAGGACCCCGCGGTCTTCCTCGACCAACTCGTCCTCGTCGACGTCCGCGACGGATCCTGGGCGAAGGTATTCAGCCCTTACAAGGCGGGCTCGGCTCGGTCGCCCTTCCTGAGCGAGGACTACGTCGGCTGGTGGTATCCGGGGAGCGGCGCGCGGTTGCTGCGCCGCGACGCGCTCCACGGACCGGTGACCGCGGTTCCGGGCCAGGGCACCGGAGGGAAGACCGAGTTCACGGTCATCGGTGACAACGTCGTGGTGGCCACGTACGGCGACGAAACCCGTGCCGTGCTCACCAGACCCCTGACCGACGCCGGCGAGTGGCGCACGCTGCTCCCGCAGATGGACGGCTGGATCTGGCCTTCGGCGGACGGGTCGGCCATCGTGGCGGGCGGTCCTGACAAGGCGGACTGGGGCGTGCACCGGCTCTCCGAGGCGCCGGACGGACAAGTCGCCGCCCAAGAACTGATGGACCTGCCGCCGGTGCCCGCGCCCGTCGACGGGCTGTCGCTGGCAGGCGGCACCCTGGCCTGGACCGACCAGACCTCGTCCCCGGCCTACGACGTCATGTTCAACACGCGCACGGTGTCCGCCGACGCGGTCCCCCAGGTGGGACCGGTTCGGCAGGCGGGCGGATGGGTGAAGCCGTGTCAGGTTCACTACGGCTGCGTCCGGCTGGTCGGGGCCGGTGACGGGTCCGTCGTCTACAACGACCTGGACTCCACCCAGTGGGTCCACCGCCGTACGCCCACGGGCGAGGTCCAGACGCTGACGGTGCCCGGCTTCTTCGGCGAGGTCGAGGCCGCGGAGGGACGGTACGCGCTTCTGTCCGGCGGCGCGAACAGGAAGCAGTTCGTCGTCGACTGGACGCAGTCCAAGGTCGTGTCGACGCGCACGGCGAACGCCGCCGCCCTGTGGGACGGGCAGCTGTGGACCACGACGTCCACCGCGGGGCACCTGTCGATGAGCCGCCTCGGATCGACCGTTCCGGCGGTCGATGTCAACGTCGGCTCGGCGTGCGTACCCAGCGAGTTGCAGGTCAACGGCCGCTTTGTGTACTGGGCTTGCGCCGCGCAGAGGAAGGCCGGAGTGTTCGACCGCTCCCGAGGTCGATCGATGGCCGTGCCGACGGGTGACGCTCTGCTGGCCAACGGGTTCCTGGTCCGCCACGACAACACCCGCGGCAAGCTGGTGCGCACCGACGTCCGCTCCGGGCAGGCGGTCACCGGCGACGTGGCCGATCTGCCCGCCCCGTCCAACCTCTGGCCGGAGGGCACGACCTCGGACCGCCGGATCCGCTGGACCCTCGACCCGTACGGGAACCGGGTGGCGTTCGTGGACGCCGACGAGCGCATCCATATCCTCACCGCCGGTTCCCTCGCAGCGCCGGTCCTGCGGGACCACGCGGGGCGGGACGGCATCGGCGACCTGCTCACTCTCAACTCCTCCGGCACGCTGACGTTCCAGCAAGGCACGGGCAAGGGAACGTTCTCCGGGAGGGTCAGCGGCAGTGGCTGGGCGACCAGCATCCGTCCGGTGCCCGTCGGGGACCTGAGCGGGGATCGTTGCAACGACGTCCTGGTCCGACTGAGCAGCGGCACTCTGCGGCTGTACAAGCCGGCCTGCGGGGCGGCGCTGAAGCCGACGACGTCGTACACAACGCTGGGCACCGGCTGGAACCAGTACGACGTCCTCACCTCCCCCGGTGACATCACCAAGGACGGCCGCCCCGACGTGATCGCCCGCAATGCTTCCACCGGCGCGGTGTACCTGTACAAGGGCGCGAGCGGCGGCAAGCTCGCCGCGCGCGTGAAGTTGTACGACAACTGGAAGACGTACAAGAAGGTCGTCGGGGCCGGGGATCTGAACGGTGACGGGATCGGCGATCTCGTCGCGCAAGACAAGTCGAACAACCTGTACCGGTACTTCGGGAAGGGCAACGGCACCTTCACCCCGCGCGTGAAGATCGCCGCCGGCTGGGGCTCCTCGTACAACGGGGTCGTTGGGGTCGGGGACATCACCGGCGACGGTAAAGCCGACCTGATCGCGCGGGACACCGCCGGGAATCTCTTCCGGCAGGCCGGTTACGGCAACGGGTCCTTCGCCGCGCGCGTGAAGATCGCCACCGGCTGGCAGAGCTACAGGGGCATTTTCTAGCCACGTCGTGATGTGTGTCATGCCCCGGCGTGGAGATCGCTGGGGCATGACAGACCTTCGGCGCCTTCCTGCCCTGTGTCGCCAAGGCGGAGGACGCCCATGCGGGCCCGCACCGAGGGGCGTTCAGCAGCTGATGTGTGACGGCGCTCCCCCACCAAAGTGCTTTGGGAGCCGCTTGGGAGCCGACCTGCTCCCAAAGCCCCTTCCACACCACCCGAGACCAACCGGAACCATGCCTCTGACCAGTGCAAATACGATCCTCGCTGGCAAGAACGGCAACCGAACCTCACTCGGGACGAAGAGGTCGTGGGTTCAAATCCCGCCACCCGACAGGTTCCTGCGCTTTCGGTCGGGGCGTCAGCGGTGTGTGGGGTGTTGGGACCTGTGGGCGTCGCGGAGGAGGTCGGGGGCCACTTTGCGGTGGATGGCGGAGAAGCGTGACCAGACCCATGCGGCTGCCGGGCGGTCGTAGCGGATGAAGGTGGCCAGCGACACCTGCTCGTCGGCGACGTTCATGACGAGGTGGCCGGTCAGCATCCAGGATCGGGCCTCGAGCCGGATCCATCGGTCGGTGCGGTCGGCGATCCGCCAGCCGGCCACGTGGTCCGGTGAGGAGCGCCACTTCAGGCGCAGGCCGAGCATGATCCTCCAGATCACCTGGCCCTGGAAGCCCGCGACATCTTCGAAGGCGGCGCGAGCCCACTGCTCGGGTGACGTGTGTGCGGCGTCGTGCGTGGTGAGGGTGAAGAGGTCGGCGTAGTCGGGGTCGTCGAAGGTGCTGAGGGAGCGGATCGCCTCCGGTATGTCGTGCCGTTGACGGGCGGTCAGGACGCGGTCGTTCATGGTGGTACCTCTCGGTGGTCAGGTTCGAGGACGTGCCAACAGGACTGCGGACGGCTGGTTTCGGGCTCCTACCGGTGGCCCTCCGACCGGTCGGGCGCGACGGGGGCGAGGCCCAGCACGCCGGTGGCGGCGCGTTCGGCGAGGTCCTCGTCGTGCGGGGCCTGGCCGACCAGGGCGACGACGGTTCCTTCGAGGGCGCCGACGAAGGCCGACGCCAGCGTGCGGGTCGGCGGGCCGGGCGGGATCGTTCCGATCGCGCGGCCCGCGTCGATGAGGCCGCCGCAGAGCGTGACGAGTTCCTCGTAACTGCTTTCCACCGCCCGTCCGACGGGATGGTCCTGGCCCGTGAACTCCAGCCGCAGGGCGATCGCCATACGGGCGACGTCGCGCCGGCAGAAGACTGCGTGTCCACGCGCCATGGCCCGCAACGCCGCGACAGGCTCCGGCTCCTGTTCCACGAGGCGCCCGACCTCCTGCTGCCAGGTGTCGAGGACCCACTCGAGGGCGGCCAGGGTCAGTTCCTGCTTGTCCTTGAACTGGTGGTACAGGGCGCCGCGGGTGTATCCGGCCTCGCCGGCCACCTGCTCCAGTTTCAGGTTGCCGTAGCCGTACCGGGACAGGCCCCGGGCGGCGGACTCCAGCAGCGCGCTGCGGGACTGCGCTCTGCGGTCGGCCTGACTGGCACGGGGGCTGGAGCGGGAGCGACCTGGCGGACCGTCCGGGCTCGACTCGTTACGTACATGCATGCACGTATGTTAGCGCGCCGAGCCCTGCGACGGACTAGGCTCGCCATGGATCTCTGCCGACGAAGAAGGGGGGTTCCGCCATGAGCGGGACAGTGACGGCGGTCAGCAGCAACGGGGAGTACTCGTTCACCAAGGGAAACCGCGACCGCATCACATTGCTCGCGGGGCTCGGCGTGGAGGGGGACGTGCACGCGGGCGTCACGGTCAAGCACCGTTCGCGGGTCGCCCAGGACCCGACCCAGCCGAATCTGCGCCAAGTGCACCTCATACATGAGGAGCTCTTCGCGGAGGTCGCCCGGGAAGGGTTCGACGTGAAGCCCGGGGACCTCGGGGAGAACATCACGACGCGCGGCATCGACCTGCTCGGCCTGCCGGTCGGGACACGGCTGCACATCGGCGACGAGGCGGTCGTGGAGGTCACCGGACTGCGCAACCCGTGCCTGCAGATCGAGGACTTCCGGGCCGGGCTGCTGAAGCAGGTCGTCGGCCGCGACGAGGCCGGGAACGTCGTACGGAAGGCGGGCATCATGAGCGTCGTCGTCACGGGCGGTGCGGTGGCGCCCGGCGACACGATCGCGGTGCGCCTGCCCGAGGAGCCGCATCGGCCGCTCGACAGGGTCTGACGACCCCGGGGACGCGCCGCCCCTCAGCCGATCCCAAGGGCCCGGACCGGGCTCGGGACACGACCCGCCGGTCCCAGGTCCTAGGCCTGCGGGTCAGGAGCGGTCTCGTCCCCGGCGTGGGGGGTTCTCGGTCCAAGGTGCGATGTCTGTGACGGGGCGGGCGACCAGACTGGGTGTTCGCAGCGAAGGGAGCAACCGATGTCCTATCCCGAACCCCGCTACCTCGGGGAGAACGGCCGGATCAGCGCGGCGTTCAGGCCGGCCGACACCGAGCCGGAGCTGAGCTCGCCCTCCGGGAACCGCACCCACTATCTGGCGACGCACGCCTCCACCGGTGGCGAATTCGGGCTCTACCGGGTCGACATGGGGCCGAAGTCCCCTGGTCCGAGCACCCATTTCCACCGGTCGATCTCCGAGTCGTTCTTCATCCTCTCCGGGGAGGTCCGCCTCTACGACGGGGACCGGTGGATCACGGGGAGGCAGGGCGACTTCCTCTATGTGCCGGTCGGCGGGCTGCACGCCTTCCGGAACGAGTCCGACGGTCCCGCCTCCATGCTGATGCTCTTCTCCCCCGGCGCACCGCGGGAGGAGTACTTCGAGAAGGTCGCGGAGATGGCGGCGAAGGGCGGCGAGGAGTTCGCCCGGTTCCTGGTCGAACACGACAGCTTCTTCGTCGACGAGGACGACGGTCCGGCCCGTTCGTAGCGCGTCGTCGGGCCGGCGGCCCGGGTGAGGTGGCAGTCTTGAGCGGAGGCCTGACAGGCGATCCGACGGGTCGGGAACCGAAGCGGGGGGTCCGTCGTTGACCGGTTGGGCAAAGGAATCGTCAAGTGGCGCGGCCCGCGCCGGATTGCGCAGGGGATTTCCATGGGTGTCAGCCTTTCCAAGGGCGGCAACGTCTCGCTCAGCAAGGAGGCCCCGGGCCTGACCGCGGTCGTCGTGGGCCTCGGCTGGGACGTCCGCAGCACCACCGGGACCGACTTCGACCTGGACGCCAGCGCGCTGCTGGTGGACGCGAACGGGAAGGTCCTGACCGACTCGCACTTCGTGTTCTTCAACAACCTCAAGAGCCCCGACGGCTCCGTCGAGCACACCGGTGACAACCTCACCGGTGAGGGCGAGGGCGACGACGAGCAGATCAAGGTCAACCTGGCCGGTGTGGCCGCCGAGGTCGACAAGATCGTCTTCCCGGTGTCGATCCACGAGGGCGAGAGCCGCGGCCAGTCGTTCGGCCAGGTGCGCAACGCGTTCATCCGCGTCGTCAACCAGGCCGACAACAACGAGCTCGCGCGTTACGACCTGAGCGAGGACGCCTCGACGGAGACCGCCATGGTCTTCGGCGAGCTGTACCGCAACGGCGCGGAGTGGAAGTTCCGCGCCGTCGGCCAGGGTTACGCCTCCGGTCTGCGCGGCATCGCGCAGGACTTCGGCGTCAACATCTGAGCGTCAATACCTGAGCATCGACCTCTGAGCGTCAATACCTGAGCATCGACCTCTGAGACGTCTGCACGTCGGGCGTCTGCATGCGAGGCGTCAGCGTCTGACAAGTGCCGGCTCATGGTGCCCGGCCCGTGCCACGGGCCGGGCACCAGCTGCCTCGGTAAGCCTGTCTCGGCCACGCCAGGGCCGCCTTGAACGGGCCCGCGGCCGACCCGGCAGCCGCGCCCCGACCCGGCCCCACCAAACGCGCCCCGGCCCGCCCCCGCAGCCCCGCGAGCAACCTGCGCACGGCCTCCCGCGTCCCACCAGACACGCGGCCCGCACCTCTCCCGCCGCGCCTCGCATTTCCCCCTGCGGTCCCCGGAACCAATCGGCGCCCGGCTGCGTCACGCGGCCCCCGATCCGGCATCCCCGCTCCGTAAAGATTGCCGGAACCCGGCAATGCGCTTGAGCCGTCCCCGCTGCCAGGATGGGACCAGTCGGCAGCCCGGCACAGCCGGATGCTGCGGCTCGGCAATGGGCCGGTCATGGTTCGGTAGTGGGAGACGGGGGTCGAAAACGGTGAACGAGTTCCTGTCGACCGCCTTCGCCTTTCCCACCATCCTGTTCAGCGCCGCTCTCACCGTGGTGGTCGTCTTCTGGGTCCTGGTGCTGCTCGGTGCCGCCGACCACGACTCGTTCGACGGCGACGTCGAGCCGGCCGGCATCGGTGCTTCGGGACTCGGCGGAGTGCCGGTCGCCGTCGCCGCGTCGCTGCTGATCGCGATCGGATGGTTCACGAGCCTCACCGGCTCGGTGCTGCTCCACCGTTCGAACCTGGCCGGCATCCCGTACGCCGCGCTCGCCTGTACGGTCCTCGCCGCTGCCGTACTCGTCGCCTGGGTGGTCACCCGGCGGCTGGTCCGCACCGTGGCGAAACTCTTCCCCGAGGAACGGGTGCCGTCCCGGCAGGACTTCGTCGGCATGACGTGCACCGTCCGTACGGGACGGGTGGACGCGGGCTTCGGCCAGGCGGAGGTCAGGGCCAGGGACGGCTCCACCGCCGTCGTACAGGTCAGACAGCTGGACGCCAAGGGCGAGGGTCCTCTCGCCGCCGGGTCCACGGGGCTGCTCTACCAGTACGACGAAGACGGTGAGTTCTTCTGGGTCGCGCCGTTCACCGCGATCGGCGAACTGCCCGGAGCCGACTCCTCGAACGCGGCCTGAACCCCGCCCGAGGACGCCCGGCCCGGTCAACCGAACCCGTCGGAGCCCGCCCGACCCACAGCCCGTCAGAACTCGTCAAGCCCCCGCCGGCTGAGCCGCGCCGCCCGAGCGCGCTCGCCGACACGCCGTAGCGACACCCCGTACAACCACCGCACAAGCACCGCACACGGACACCCCACACAGACACCCGTACCAAAAGCCCCACCCGGCAGCCTGCACCGGCAGCCCTTCTCGCCGCTCGTTCTTCACCTCTCACCCCGAGGGATTCCTCATGGATGCCATCACCGCGGGCATCGGCGTGCTCATCGCCGCCGTACTGCTCATCGCCGTAGGTCTGTTGCTGATCGTCACGAGGCTGTTCCGCAAGGTCGAGCAGGGCAAGGCCCTGATCGTCTCCAAGATGCGGAAGGTCGACGTCACCTTCACCGGTCAGGTCGTGCTGCCCGTCCTGCACAAGGCCGAGACCATGGACATCTCGGTGAAGACCATCGACATCACGCGGACCGGCCGCGACGGTCTGATCTGCCGCGACAACATCCGCGCCGACATCCGGATCTCGTTCTTCGTCCGCGTCAACAAGACCGCCGAGGACGTCATCAAGGTCGCCCAGGCCATCGGCACCGCCCGGGCCAGCGACAAGGAGACGCTGCAGGACCTGTTCAACGCCAAGTTCTCCGAGGCGCTCAAGACGGTCGGCAAGCAGATGGACTTCACCGACCTCTACACCAAGCGCAACGAGCTGCGGGACCGGATCATCCAGCTCATCGGCACCGACCTCAACGGCTACAGCCTCGAGGACGCGGCGATCGACTACCTGGAGCAGACGCCGCTCTCCCAGCTCGACCCGTCCAACGTCCTCGACGCACAGGGCATCCGGAAGATCACCGAGATGACGTCCGTCGAGCATGTGCGCACCAACGAGTTCCAGCGCACCGAGGAGAAGGAGATCACCCGGCAGAACGTCGACGCCCGCGAGGCCATCCTCGAGCTGGAGCGCCGGCAGGCCGACGCCGAGATCAAGCAGCGCCGCGAGATCGACACCGTGCGGGCCCGTGAGGAGGCGGAGACCGCCCGGGTGATGGAGGAGGAGCGGCTGCGGGCGCAGAGCGCCTTCCTGCGGACCGAGGAGCAGCTCGGCGTCCAGCGCGAGAACCAGGCGCGCGAGGTGGCCGTCGCGGAGAAGAACCGCGAGCGCGTGATCGCGATCGAGAGCGAGCGCATCGAGAAGGACCGGATGCTCGAGGTCATCGCCCGCGAGCGGGAGACCGCGCTGACCCGGATCGCCGCCGACAAGGAGGTCGAGGCCGAGAAGCGGGACATCGCGGAGGTCGTGCGCGAGCGGGTCGCCGTGGACCGTACGGTCGCCGAGCAGGAGGAGTCGATCAAGCGGCTGCGCGCGGTGGAGGAAGCGGAGCGCGAGCGCCAGGCGATCGTCATCGCGGCCGAGGCCGAGGCCCAGGAGCGGCTGGTCAAGGACATCAAGGCGGCGGAGGCGGCCGAGCAGGCCGCCGTGCACCGCGCGGCCGAGGAGGTCACGCTCGCGGAGGCCCGGGTGAAGTCCGCGGACCTCGACGCCCGTGCCAAGCTGCGGCTCGCCGAGGGCATCCAGGCCGAGGCGGCCGCGGCGGGACTCGCGGCGGTCCAGGTGCGCGAGAAGGAGGCCGACGCGATCGAGAAGGCCGGCCGTGCCGAGGCCGGGGCGACGCAGGCACGCCTGCTCGCGGAGGCCGAGGGCGTACGGGCCAAGGGCGCGGCGGACGCGGCGGCGATCGGCGACAAGCTGAAGGCCGAGGCCGAGGGTCTGACCGAGAAGGCCGCGGCGATGGCGGCACTGGACGAGGCGTCGCGCGGGCACGAGGAGTACCGGCTGCGCCTGGAGGCGGAGAAGGACATCCGGCTGGCGGGGATCGACGTCCAGCGCCAGGTGGCGGAGGCGCAGGCCACGGTGCTCGCCGCGGGTCTGGAGAGCGCCGACATCAGCATCGTCGGCGGGGAGTCCGTGTTCTTCGACCGGCTCATGTCGTCGATCTCGCTCGGCAAGAGCGTGGACTCCTTCATGGAGCACTCGCAGACCGCGCAGACGCTGGCCGGGCCGTGGCTGAACGGCACGTCGAGCTTCACGGACGACCTCACGTCGGTCCTCGGCTCGGTGTCGACCGGTGACGTGCAGAACCTGACGGTGTCGGCGCTGCTCATGCGGCTGATGAAGTCCGGGATCGGCGGCGCGCAGAGCGGGCAGCTGCAGCAGCTGCTCGACGCCGCCGACCGGCTGGGCCTCGCGGACACCCCGGTCGGATCGCTCGCGGCCCCGGCAGCGCAGGGCGGCGCCGCCCCGGCGGCCTCGCTCAACGGCTCGGCCCAGCCGGCCGCCTGAATCTCCGGGGCGGGACCGGTGCTGCCGGACGGGGGTCAGCAGCGCCGGTCCCGCCCCGGGTACGAACTTCATCGCAGGAAGCGAGCACGCACATGACGACGCCCACCACCGCCGTGCCCGTCAACGACGGCCCGGCCCTCGGGGAGACCGCCCCCGGGGCCACGGGCCCGAAGCCGGCGGACGCCCGCCCCGCGGGAGCCGGGACCACGGGAGCCAAGGCCGCCGAAGCCGAAGCGGGTTCCGGCACGATGGACGCCGGTACGTACGAGGTGCTGCGCGACCGCCTCGCCGCCCAGGCGGCCGAGCTCGCCCGGCGTGCCGACGACCTCAACACCCGCCGCGTCGCCACCTTCGGCTCGACGGAGCTGCGGCTCGCCGGCACGGAGCACCTGCGCACCGAGAACAACAGCGTGCCGCGCGACGTCGTCGCCGTCGGCGACAGCCTGCTTTTCGGCTACAACGTCGTCGTCGGGGTCCGTCCGCAAACCTCGGTCGGCGACGTCCTGGCCCTGCACGACCGCGACCTGAACCGGCTTCCCGACGACGCGGTGCCCGGCCTCCTCGACGACCCGGCGTTCCTGCGGGAGTTCGAGGCTCTGTACCGCTACTACCAGGGCGCCCGTCTGCTCCAGCTCCGCCGCACGGGCGGCCGGCTGCTGGCCGTCTTCCGCACCGGTGACAAGCCCACCGACATCCGGGTGCTGCGCTGGGCGGTGACGCCCGACGGGAGCCCCGAGTTCCTGGACGCGCGGGGCGAGCGCGACCATGTCTTCCCCGCGTCGCACGAGTTCGAGTGGACGCCCTCGACCCGCGACGACCACGTCCTCGGCCGGCATCCGCATGTGTCCGTCGGCGGCGAGGTGTTCGTCGCGACCGTCGGCGGCGCACTGACGGTGAAGACCGAGAACGACACGGAGACCGGCGAGGGGATCCACTCGGAGCCGGTCGACGAGCCGCTCCAGTCGCTGGCGGACGCCGAGATCGAACACGCCCGCGTCGGACCGCTGGTCCTGCTGCGCATCCGCCCGTACAAGGAGGAGGCGTACCGGTACCTGGTCCACAACACGGTCACCGAGACGGTCGTACGGCTCGACGGCATCGGCCAGGCCTGCCGCCTGCTGCCGGAGGACCAGGGCATCGTCTTCCCCGGCGGCTACTACCTCGCCGCGACGGGGACCGCCCGCACCTTCGACGTCGACGCCGGGCTGCTCGGTTCGCTGGAGTACGAGCGGACCGTACGGTCGCCGAACGGCGAGGACGTGATGTTCGCCTTCCACGCGCGCGCGGAGGGCCGCAGCCTCCTGCTGCCGTACAACGTGATCCGCAAGACGGTCGCCACCCCCTTGAACTGCCAGGGTTACGCCGTGTTCGAGGACGGCGCGCTGCTGGTCCTGCGCGCCGAGGGCGGGGAGCCGGCCAGGGTCCACCCGGTGCAGCGCTGGCAGTCGCCGTTCGTGTCCGACACGTACGCCGCCGCCCGCCCCGCCGGGCAGGGCCCGCTGGCCGTCGTCGGCAACGCCGATCTGGTGCGCGGCATCTCCGACTGCCTGTCGCTCGCCCGCGCCGTCACCGAGACTCAGTCCGGTCCCACGACCGGTGTGTACGAGGCGCTGGTCGCGTCCTGCACCCGTACCTCAGACGCGTACCACTGGCTGGCCGACCCCGAGTTCGGCGACCTCGCCACGCCGCTGGCCGGTGTGCGGGCGACCGCGGAGCAGGTGATCGGCGAGTTCGAGACCGTACGGGAGCTGACGGCGCAGGCCGCCCGCGCGCTGGAGGAGACCGCGGGGCGGATCGCCGCCCAGGTGCGCCGGCTGCGCGGCGAGACGCCGCGGGGCGCGAGCGGCTGGGTCGACGGGCTCACCGGACTGCGCCGCGCACAGGGCGAGTTGATCACCCTCAAGGAGCTCCGGTACGCGGACACGGACCGTATCGACGCCCTCGCCGCGGACACCGACGCCGACATCGCCTCCTTCGCCCAGCGCGCCGTGGCGTTCCTGGCGCGTGAGGACGCGTTCGCGGACTACCACGCGGACATCGCGGAGCTGACGGAGAAGGCCGGCGCGATCGCGACCGTCGCCGAGGCCGCGCCGGTGGGCGGGCAGCTCGACGGGCAGGCGGAAGGGCTGCGCACGGTGACCGAGGTGGTCGCCGGGCTCGACATCGGCGACGCGGTGGTCCGTACCTCGATCCTGGAGCGGATCGCCGAGGTCCTCGGCGGCGTCAACCGCGCCCGCGCGACACTCGACGCCCGCCGCAGGGAGCTCCTCGCCCACGAGGGCGAGGCGGAGTTCGCCGCGGAGCTGGCCCTGCTCGGGCAGGCCGTGACGGGTGCGCTCGCCGCCGCCTCGGACCCGAAGGCGTGCGACGAGCAGCTCGCGGCGCTGCTGCTGCGGCTGGAGAACCTGGAGTCCCGGTTCGCCGAGTCGGACGAGTTCCTCGCCGAGCTGGGCGCGAAGCGCACCGAGGTGTACGACGCGTTCGCGTCCCGCCGCCAGACCCTCCAGGACGCCCGCGCCCGGCGCGCCGAGCGGCTGGCGGGGTCGGCCGTGCGCGTGCTGGAGACGGTCTCCCGGCGGGTCTCCACGCTGGCCGACACGGGCGAGATCAACACCTACTTCGCCTCCGACCCGATGGTCGCCAAGGTCCGCCGCACCGCCGACGAGCTGCGTGAACTGGGCGACGAGGTCAGGGCGGAGGAGCTGGAGGGCCGGCTGAAGGCGGCTCGCCAGGAGGCGGCACGGGCGCTGCGCGACCGGACCGACCTGTACGCGGACGGCGGTTCGTCGATCCGGTTCGGCCGGCACCGGTTCGCGGTGAACAGCCAGCCGTTCGAGCTGACGCTGGTGCCGCAGGGCGACGGGCTCGCGTTCGCGCTGACCGGCACGGACTACCGCTCCCCGGTCACCGACGCGACGGCGCCCGGCTTCACGGACACCCGGCCGTACTGGGAGCAGTCGCTCCCGTCGGAGAACGCGTCGGTGTACCGCGCCGAGCATCTGGCGGCCAGGCTCCTCGACGAGCACGGCGCGGAGGCCCTGGCGGGCGCCGATCTCGCCGACGTCGTCCGCAGGGCGGCGGAGGCGGCGTACGACGAGGGCTACGAGCGGGGTGTCCACGACCACGACGCGACGCTGATCCTCGGCGCGCTGCTGCGGCTGCACGAGGGGGCCGGGCTGCTGCGCTACCCGCCGCAGGCGCGGGCCGCGGCCCAGCTGTTCTGGGCGCACGGCACGGACGAGGCCCGGCGCACGGCGTGGACGCGGCGTGCGGTGTCGCTGGCGCGTGCGCGCGAGACGTTCGGCCTGGCGCCGGCGATCGACGCGTTCCGGGCGGAGATGGCCCGGGAGTTGGGGGACGCGCTCGCGGCCGAGTACCTCTTCGAGGAGCTGACCTGCGGCCCCGAGGGCTTTGTGACGGGCGCTTCGGCTCGCACGCTGCTGGACAAGTTCCGCCGTACGGTCGGGACTTCGGTGTACGAGGACGACCTGGCCGCGCTCGGCGACGACCTGCCGACCCGGCAGCAGGTGGTCGAGAACTGGCTGTGCGCCTACACCGAGGCGACCGGCGCGGACGACACGGACCTGGCGGAGGCCGCGGCGATCGAGCTGTGCCCGGACCTCGTACGGTACGAGTGCGCCGCGCCGCTCAGCGAGTCGGTCGAGGGGCTGCTCGGCAGCCACCCGCGCGTCGAGCGCCGGACGATGAACGTCCGCATCGACGAGCTGCTGGCCCGGACCCGGCGCTTCCGCGACGACGTGGCCCCCGGCTTCCGGTCGTACCAGCAGCGCCGCACCGCCCTGGCCGCGACCGAGCGCGAGCGGCTGCGGCTCGACGAGCACCGGCCCCGCGTGATGCCGGCGTTCGTCCGCAACCGGCTCATCGACGAGGTGTACCTGCCGCTCATCGGCGACAACCTGGCCAAGCAGCTCGGCACCGTCGGCGAGTCCCGCCGCACCGACAGCAACGGCCTGCTCCTGCTGGTGTCCCCGCCCGGCTACGGCAAGACGACGCTCATGGAGTACGTCGCCGACCGGCTCGGCCTGCTCCTGGTCAAGGTCAGCGGCCCCGCGATGGGGCACGCGGTGACCTCGCTCGACCCGGAGGAGGCGCCGAACGCGACTGCCCGGCAGGAGGTCGACAAGATCAACTTCGCGCTGGAGGCGGGCAGCAACGTCCTGCTGTACCTGGACGACATCCAGCACACCTCGCCCGAGCTGCTGCAGAAGTTCATCTCGCTGTGCGACGCGCAGCGCCGCATGGAGGGCGTGTGGCGCGGCGGGACGCGCACGTACGACCTGCGGGGCAAGCGCTTCGCGGTGTGCATGGCGGGCAACCCGTACACGGAGTCGGGGCAGCGGTTCCGCATCCCCGACATGCTCGCGAACCGTGCCGACGTGTGGAACCTGGGCGACGTGCTGACCGGCAAGGACGACGTGTTCGCGATGAGTTTCGTCGAGAACGCGCTCACCTCCCACCCGCTGCTCGCGCCGCTCTCCGGCCGGGACCGGGCGGACCTGGACCTGCTGGTCGGGCTCGCCGCCGGCGACCCGACCGCGCGGGCCGACCGGCTGCGGCACGCCTACGCGCCGGCGGAGCTGGAGCAGGTGCTGGCGGTCCTGCGGCATCTGCTGACCGCCCGGCGCACGGTTCTCGCGGTGAACGCCGCGTACATCGCCTCGGCCGCGAGCAGCGACGAGACCCGCTCGGAGCCGCCGTTCCGGCTCCAGGGCTCGTACCGCAACATGAACAAGATCGTGGAGCGGATCAGCCCGGTCATGAACGACGACGAGCTGGCGTCCGTGATCGAGGACCACTACTCCGGCGAGGCCCAGACGCTGACGACCGGCGCGGAGGCGGCCCTGCTCAAGCTGGCCGAGCTGCGCGGCACGCTGACGGCGGAGCAGGCGGCCCGCTGGGAGGAGATCAAGTCGCGGTACGTCCGCGCCCGCGCCCTCGGCGGCTCGGACGGGGACCCGCTGACGCGGGCGGTCGCGGCGCTCGGGCTGCTCGCCGACCGGGTGGCGGCGGTCGAGTCCGCGATCACGCGGGCGGCCAACCCCCGCCATCTGATGGCGCGGCCGACCGGCCGGCACGCGGCGCCGGCGCTCGCGGCGGCGGACTTCGCGGGCGAAGGGGCGGGGGACGGGGCGATGACGGCCGGCTCGGTGGCGGACGAGGGGGCGGCGGACCGCGGGGTGTGATCCACCGCCGGGAACGGGGGCCGGCAGCAGTGGCGGGAAGGGGGGCCGAGGCCGGGAACAGGAGCCGGGGCCGCAGCCTGTGGACAAGTCGTCCACAGGCTGCGGGGGATGTGGGCGCCATCCGCTTTCATTGAGGGCATGAGCGACGCACACACCATGGCCGAGATGCCCGACTGGGAGAAGCGCTTCAGGGCGCCGCGCGTCTCCCTGCCCGACTGGGCGGAGGACGCGCCGGACCGTTCCCTCCTCGTGTCGAACGCGACGGGGACGTACGAGCTGTACGCCTGGGACCGGGCGACGGGCCACCAGCGCCAGGTCACCGACCGGCCGAACGGCACGTCGGACGGGATACTCACCCCTGACGGCGAGGCCGTCTGGTGGTTCTCCGACACCGACGGCGACGAGTTCGGCGTCTGGATGCGCCAGCCGTTCCACGGCGGTGACGACGTGCCCGCCGCCCCCGGCCTGGAGCCCTCGTATCCGGCGGGTCTCGCCATCAGCAGGGACGGGACCACCGCGGTCGTCGGCCGCTCCACCGACGAGGACGGCACGACGATCCATGTCGTACGGACCGGCCAGGCGCCCCGGGAGATCTACCGGCACCGGGAGTCGGCCGGGGTGGGCGACCTCTCGCACGACGGGTCGCTGCTCGCGATCGAGCACACGGAGCACGGGGACGCCATGCACTCCTCCCTGCGGGTGACCCGGCTCGACGGCACGACCGTGGCCGAGCTGGACGACACGGCAGGCGGCACGGTGGAGCTCGGCCTGGACGTCCTCGGTTTCGCCCCGGTCGACGGCGACACCCGGCTCCTCGTGGGGCATCAGCGGCGCGGCCGCTGGGAGCCGATGATCTGGGACGTCGCCTCGGGCGAGGAGACCGACCTCGGTGTCGAGCTGCCGGGCGACGTGAACGCCGAGTGGTATCCGGACGGCTCCGCGCTGCTGATCGCGCACGGCTTCGAGGCACGCGGCGAGCTGTGGCGCTACGACCTGGCGACTCGTGCGCTGACGCAGATCGACACGCCGGACGGTTCGGTCTCCGGCGCGACGGCCCGCCCGGACGGCAGCGTCGAGTATCTGTGGTCGTCCGCGGCGCAGCCGCCGCGGGTCCGGTCGACCAGGGGCGGCGTGGTCCTCGACCCTCCCGGTCTGAAGGCACCCGCCTCCGTGCCGGTCGAGGACGTGTGGGTGGAGGGACCGGGCGGCCGCATCCACGCCCTGGTCCAGAGGCCCGCGGGCGCCTCCGGTCCGCTGCCGACGGTTTTCGAGATCCACGGCGGTCCCGCCTGGCACGACAGTGACGCCTTCGCGGCGGGCCCCGCCGCGTGGATCGACCACGGGTACGCGGTCGTGCGGGTCAACTACCGCGGCTCGACGGGCTACGGCCGCGAGTGGACGGACGCGCTGAAGCACCGGATCGGTCTGATCGAACTGGAGGACGTCGCGGCGGTCCGCGCATGGGCAGTCTCCTCCGGCCTCGCCGACCCGGCGAAACTGGTCCTGGCGGGCGGCTCATGGGGCGGCTATCTGACCCTGCTTGGCCTCGGCACCCAGCCGCGGGACTGGGCCGTGGGCCTCGCCGCGGTGCCGGTCGCCGACTTCGTCGCGTCGTACGAGGACGAGATGGAGAACCTGAAGGCACTGGACCGCACGCTGTTCGGCGGCAGTCCGGAGGAGGTACCGGAGCGGTACGAGGTGTCGTCGCCCCTGACGTATGTCGACGCGGTCCGGGCCCCGGTCTACATCTCGGCCGGCGTCAACGACCCGCGCTGCCCGATACGGCAGATCGACAACTACGTGGACAGGCTCGCGGCACGCGGCGCGGTCCACGAGGTGTACCGGTACGACGCGGGACACGGCTCCCTCGTGGTGGAGGAGCGCATCAAGCAGGTGCGCCTCGAGATCGACTTCGCCGACCGGTATCTGAAGGGAGCCGCGATGGAGCCGTGAACCGTCCGGGCCGCCGCCCCGGTCGTCGCCTCCGTCGCAGCCCCGGCACACGGAACCGCTGACGCGTTCCGTACCGTGGAGGGGTGTACCGATTCCTGCTGACGCCCCGCTGGTGGGGGATCAACGTCTTCGTCCTGCTGGCGATCCCCTTCTGTATCTTCATGGGCTCGTGGCAGCTGGGCAGGTTCGAGGACCGCGTCGACTCCCACCGTGAGGCGGAGCAGCGGCCGGACGAGAAGCAGCAGAAGGCGGCACCGCTCGAGGAGCTGCTGCCCGTCGACAAGGAGACGTCCGGCCGGCTGGCGACGGCCTCCGGCCGGTACGGCGAGCAGTTCGTGGTCCCGCAGCGTGAACTCGACGGCAGGAGCGGCTCGTACGTGCTGACGCTGCTGCGGACGGACAGCGGGCGGGTGCTGCCCGTGGTCCGTGGCTGGATGCCCGAGGGCGGCCGGGCGCCGGCCGCCCCGGCCGGCGAGGTCACGGTCACGGGGGCACTGCAGGCCTCCGAATCCACGAGTACGGACGGGGTGCACGCGGCGGGCGGTCTGCCGAGCGGGCAGCTGGGCATGATCAGCGCGGCGTCGCTGGTGAACCTGGTCCCGGACGACGTGTACGACGCGTGGGTCACGCTGTCGAAGGCGGACGGCGGTCTGACGGCCGTGCCGGCGGCGGCCCCGGAGAACAGCGGCCTGGACCTGAAGGCGTTCCAGAACCTCGGCTACACGGGCGAGTGGTTCGTCTTCGCCGGCTTCGTGCTCTTCATGTGGTTCCGCCTGGCCCGCCGGGAGGCGGAAGCGGCCCGGGACAAGGCCCTGGGCCTCGACCCGGAGACCGTCTGACCCGACCGGGCGGCACGTGGGCCCCGGGCGGCGCGTAGGCCCGGCCGGTTCGTCTCCTTCGTCTCCCGCAGCCGCGTCAGCCTGGCGCAACCGGGCCCGCGTAGGCCCGGCCGGTTCGTCCCACCCGGCCTCGTCGAACCGACCAGACCGGCCCGGCCGGCGCAGCCCCGCCGCACCCGGCCCCGCGTCGGCCCGGGGGTTCGCGACCCGAACCCGCGACGATCAGGCATCAGCCCCCGGCCGGCCCGGCCGGCGTCACTGGCCTGCCAGCACGCCTGTGTAGTAGATCGTTCCGGCGCAGGCGTCGGCGACGGTCGTCTGGCCGGCGACCTTGCCGTTCAGCGCCGAGTACGTGACCGTCACGCTGCCGTCCTTCGTGCCGTCCTCGACCAGTAGCTGGGGCTCCGCGGCGTTCCCCTCGGACGTACCGGTGCCGTCCTGGCCGCCGGCAGTACCGCCGGCGCCTCCGCCGGTGGGTCCGGTGCCGCCCGAGGTGTCGCCACCGGACGGGGAGGGAGCGGGGGAGGTGCCCTCGGTCGGGCAGGTGTCGGACGGCACCCACGCGAACCTGACCTCGTACGACTTGGCCGCCATGGCGACCGCCACGTCCGTCTCCGTCGGCGCCGGGTCGGGCAGGCCGCTCGCCGCGTCACCCGCGGTGTGGCGCGCCACACCGATCCGGGCCGGGTCGGCGCCGCCCACCGCCTGGAAGCCGACGGTGGAGCTGCCGACGAAACAGTCGGCGTCGGAGAGGTTGGTGACGCGGAAGGTTCCGTACGCCGTGCCCTCGGCGTCCGGGGCGGCCAGCTCCGTCGAGACCGCCAGTTGCCCGGGCTCGCAGGCCTGGGCCGGTGTCTCGGGGGTCTGCACCGCGCCGGACGCGCCGTCCGAGCCGCCGGGCGGCACCTCCGCCGACAGCTCCGGTCCGGTCGTCCGGCCGGGCACGACCGCGTCCCCGGCGCCCTGAGTGGGCGACTTGACGCCGTTGTCGCCACCGGTGACGCCCGGGTCGTTGCCCGTGCCGCCCTGCGCCTGCTGGTCGTGTCCGGCGTTGACAGGGTTGGCGCTGTCGGCGCCTCCCGAGTTCGCCACGTGGATGAAGGCGGGGACGGCGGTGCCGATCAGCAGGGCCGCGGCGGCCATGCCGACCAGGGCCTGCCGCTTGCGGGCCCGCCGCGCCGGAACCGCCCGGCGCAGATGGTCGAGTGCGTCGGCGGAGGGCTGGATGTCCTGGACGGCACCCTGCAGCAGGCGCCGCAGTGCGTCCTCGTCCCCTCCGATGTCGCTGACCGGAAGATCCTTCGGCCCGTCGGCCGGCCCGTTGCTCACAGTGTCGTTCCCAGTCCGGTGGTCGGACGGCCCGTCCGGCCCGTAATGCTCAGCATGCCTGTACTTCTTGAAAAGCCCGAAAACTCCACGCGGCTCTCCAGGTCCGAGAGGCCCGAAACGCTCGGAGTCGTCGTCACGGCCGCTCATTTCGTGGCCTCCATGGCGACACGGAGCGCCGCGATCCCCCGCGAGCCGTACGCCTTGACCGAGCCGAGGGAGACCCCCAGGGTCTCGGCCACCTGAGCTTCCGTCATGTCGGCGAAGTATCGCAGCACCAGCACCTCGCGCTGGCGCCGCTGCAGCCCCTTCATCGCCTTGATGAGCGCGTCCCGCTCCAGCTGGTCGTACGCGCCTTCCTCGGCGCTCGCCATGTCCGGCATCGGCTTGGAAAGCAGCTTGAGGCCGAGGATGCGCCTGCGCAGCGCGGACCGGGAGAGGTTGACCACGGTCTGCCGCAGATAGGCGAGGGTCTTCTCCGGGTCCCGCACACGGCTCCGCGCCGAGTGGACCCGGATGAACGCCTCCTGGACCACGTCCTCGCACGACGCCGTGTCGTCGAGGAGCAGGGCGGCGAGGCCCAGCAGCGATCGGTAGTGGGCGCGGTAGGTCTCGGTCAGAAGGTCGACGGTGGTACCCGTGGCCATGGTGTCGTCAGCACCCGGCCGCTGGGACGGCACGCGCGTGGTCCGCGAGGCAGGCACGGGCGCGATCACCGGCATGCCGCCGGCCGGACGTGGCCTGCGGCGCGGGCGCACCAAAGCGCCACGTACCGGGGCCACCCTTGCGATGTCGAGAACCTCTGCCACGCCTGTTGGACACGCCGCCCCCCGCCAGGGTTGTACGCGCATGCCCCCGCTTTTGGCGGCGAACCGAAAACCCGCATGCGCACCGTTCTTCCCCAATGCCCCACTTTTTGGGGCACCGTGCCGAGGTGCCCGCAAAGACGCTCCCGCCCAACTACCGGTTGCAGCAAGGGGGAATCGCCTACTCGAACATGCCGACGCCCCAGCTCAAGCGGCACAGACCACGTTTCCCTCGCAGGGCGTTCACAGATCCTACAAAGAACGGGGCCCGGACCACGTCGTATTAACTGCTGGGACCACGAGATTACGAGACGGCACTGACATCCCCGACGCCACCCGCCCGCGAGTCGCCGTACGGGCCGGGCCCAACCCGGGTACAACCCGGCACGAAGAGGGCGGTCTCACCTGTATTCGGCGGCCACGGACTCGGCGATCTGGGCGGAGTTGAGAGCCGCGCCCTTGCGGAGGTTGTCGCCGCAGACGAACAGCTCGAGACCGCAGGGGTCGTCCGGGGAGCGCCGTACGCGCCCCACCCAGGTCGGGTCGGTCCCCACCACGTCCGCGGGGGTGGGGAAGTCGCCCGCATCCGGGTTGTCGTAGAGCACGACGCCGGGCGAGGTCGCGAGGACCTCGTGGGCCCGCTCGACGGTGATCTCCTTCTCGAAGCGCGCGTGCACCGACAGCGAGTGGGTCGTCAGCACGGGCACCCGCACACAGGTGGCGGTCACCTTCAGCGACGGCAGGCCGAGGATCTTGCGGGTCTCCGCCCGCAGCCCCAGCTCCTCGGACGACCAGCCGTCGTCGGCGACCGTCCCCGCCCAGGGCACCACATTGAGCGCCAGCGGCGCCGGGAACGGCCCCAGGTCGTCGCCCACCGCACGCCGTACGTCACCGGGCCCCACGCCCAGATCCGTACCGGCGACCATCGAGAGCTGCGCCCGCAGCGAGGCCACGGCCTCACGGCCCGCGCCGCTCACGGCCTGGTAGGACGAGACGACCAGTTCCTGCAGGCCGAACTCGCCGTGCAGCGCGCCGACGGCCGGGAGCATGGCGAGCGTCGTGTCGTGCGGGCTCGCGATGATGCCGCGCGGGCGCACCCGTACGGCATGGGGATTGACCTCGGGGACGACCAGCGGAACCTCGGCGTCCATCCGGAACGCCGGAGACGCGTCCACGACGACGGCGCCCTTGGCGACCGCCACGGGCGCCCACCGCTCGGACACCTCGCCGGGCGCCAGGAAGATCGCGACGTCGATGCCGTCGAAGAAGTTCTCGCCGATCTCCAGGACCTCGCACTCCTCCCCGCGCACGGCCAGCTTGCGGCCGGCCGAGCGCGGGGAGGCGGCGAGTCGGATCTCGCCCCAGACGTCCGCGTGCTGGGACAGGATCTGGAGCATCACCGCACCGACGGCTCCGGTCGCTCCCACGACCGCGAGCGCCGGTTTGGGCGTCATCGCGCCACGCCTCCGTGCCGGCGCGTCATCGGCCGGTGCCTCCGTAGACGACGGCCTCGTCCGAGTCGGAGTCGAGCCCGAAGGCGCTGTGCACGGCGCGCACGGCCTCGTTGACGTCGTCCTGACGGGTGACCACCGAGATGCGGATCTCGGAGGTCGAGATCAGCTCGATGTTCACGCCCGCGTCGGACAGCGCCTCGAAGAACGAGGCGGTGACGCCCGGGTTGGTCTTCATACCCGCGCCGACCAGGGAGATCTTGCCGATCTGGTCGTCGTAGCGCAGCGAGTCGAAGCCGATGGCGGACTTCTGCTTCTCCAGGGCCGCCATCGCCTTGGCGCCGTCCGTCTTGGGCAGCGTGAAGGAGATGTCGGTCAGGGCGGTGGTGGCCGCCGAGACGTTCTGCACGACCATGTCGATGTTGATCTCGGCATCGGCGATCGCGCGGAAGATGGCTGCCGCCTCACCGGGCTTGTCGGGGACGCCGACAACCGTGACCTTGGCCTCGGAGACGTCGTGGGCGACTCCGGAGATGATGGCGTGCTCCACCTTCTGATCCCCTCGCGGTTCGTTGCTGACCCAGGTGCCGCGCAGTCCCGAGAAGGACGAGCGGACGTGGATCGGAATGTTGTATCGGCGTGCGTACTCCACACAGCGGTGGAGCAGCACCTTGGAGCCGGAGGCGGCGAGCTCCAGCATGTCCTCGGAGGAGATCCAGTCGATCTTCCGGGCCTTCTTCACGACCCGCGGGTCGGCGGTGAAGACACCGTCGACGTCGGTGTAGATCTCACAGACCTCGGCGTCCAGCGCGGCGGCCAGCGCCACCGCGGTGGTGTCCGACCCGCCACGCCCGAGCGTGGTGATGTCCTTCTTGTCCTGTGACACACCCTGGAACCCGGCGACGATGGCGATGTTGCCCTCGTCCAGCGCCGTGCGGATCCGGCCCGGCGTCACATCGATGATGCGCGCTTTGTTGTGGACCGAGTCGGTGATCACGCCTGCCTGGCTGCCGGTGAACGACTGTGCCTCGTGGCCCAGGTTTTTGATCGCCATGGCCAGCAGGGCCATGGAGATCCGCTCTCCCGCGGTCAGCAGCATGTCGAACTCACGCCCGGCAGGGATCGGGGATACCTGCTCGGCGAGATCGATCAGCTCGTCCGTCGTGTCGCCCATCGCCGATACCACGACGACCACCTGGTGGCCGTTCTTCTTGGCATCGACGATTCGCTTGGCGACCCGCTTGATGCCTTCGGCATCGGCTACGGAGGAGCCTCCGTACTTCTGCACGACAAGGCCCACGTGCGCTCCTCGCTCGGTCTTCTGCAGTCACTACTGCGGTCGGCTCATTTTATCGAGCGGCCGCGGATCGCCCCGCCGATGTCACATCGTGAGATGTCCCGCTCACTACGTGATCATCCGGAAGTCCCGGAGGGCGTCCGCGGCCGTTCGGGTTGGCTACTGCCCAAGGGTCGCCGGGGTACGCGAGTATGTGGGCCGGCTCACACGCACCGGGCCTGACCGGCCCGGAAACACTCCCGGGCGGCGGCCGGAACCGCGGACCTCGCCGGGCCGGGCCGGGCACGCGGCCTCAGTCGGCGCAGCCCTCGCGCTGCCCCGTCTCCAGCGTGGTCCCGACCGGGCCCGGCAGCTCCACGGTCGCGCGAAGACCGTGACGGAGTGGTCGTCACGGTCGACGAGGAGGTGGGCGGGGATCCCGGCTGTCGTACAGCCCCTGAGCTGAACATCGACGTGATCGCGACGGTCCGCGCCCCTGTCGCGCGCGGTGACTTCGGCGGCCGGGCGTGGCCATGGCCGCACCGCCGCACCGGTCGCCGGTAGCCGGTAGCCGGTAGCTCAGGAGCGTAAAATTTCAGGTGCGCGCCGGGACGGCGACGGCAGGAGGCGGGCATGTCCCCACTCGGCACACTCGAGGACGGCCGGACCGCGTTCGGGCAGCAGAGGTGGGCGGACGCCTACGCCCTGCTCCGATCTGCCGACGACCGCGAACCGCTCGCCGCCGGGGACTTGGAGCGACTCGCCACAGCCGCGTACCTGGTGGGCCAGGACGACAGCAGCGTCCGCGCCTGGGAGCGGGCGCACCATGTGCTGCTGGAGCAGAACGACGTCCCCGGTGGAGCACGGTGCGCGTTCTGGCTCGGGATGCTCCTCTTCAACCGGGGCGAGACAGCGCGCGGCGGCGGCTGGATCGGCCGGGCGCACCGGCTGCTCGACGAGGGGGCAGTTGACTGCGTGGAGCAGGGCTACCTGCTGGTGCCCATGGCGCTGCAAGCCCTGGAGGGCGGTGACGCCCCGGCGGCGTACGCCCTCTGCGGCCAGGCAGCCAAGGTCGCGGACCGTTTCGGGGACCGCGACCTCGCCGCGTTCGCGCTGCTGGGACGGGGGCAGACACTGGTCCGGATGGGCGAGACGGCCCAGGGTCTGGCACTGCTCGACGAGGTGATGACCGGCGTCACCGCGGGCGAGGCGTCACCGGTGGTCGCCGGGATCGTCTACTGCGCGGTGATCATCACCTGCCAGGAGGCCTTCGATCTGCACCGGGCGCAGGAGTGGGCGGAGGCGCTGAGCCGCTGGTGCGCGTCCCACCCGGATCTGGTGCCCTACCGCGGCCAGTGCCTGGTGCACCGTTCGGAGATCCTTCAGATGCACGGTGAGTGGGCCTCGGCGATGACCGAGGTACGGCGGGCGCGCGAGCGGCTCGCGACACCACCCGGGCAGCCGGCGGTCGGCATGGCGTACTACCAGCAGGCCGAACTGCACCGGCTGCGCGGCGAGTTCGAGGAGGCCGAGCAGGCCTACCGGCAGGCCGCCGAGCAGGGACGCCCGCCGCAGCCGGGACTGGCCCTGCTGCGCCTCGCCCAGGGGCGGTCCGCGGACGCGAGGGCGGCCCTGGGCCGGATCGTGCGGGACGCCCAGGACCGGCCGGCCCGGTCGAAGGTGCTGGCCGCGTACGTCGAGGCCATGCTCGGCCCGTACGGCCGGGCCCCCGTCGACGACACCGCCCCTGCCGTGGACACGGAGCATTCGCCGCGGCGAACGGCGGCCGACGACAGGGCCGCCGACGACACAGCCGCCGCCCGCACCGCCGCGGACGAATTGGCGGCGATCGCGGCCGACCTCGGAGCGCCGCTGCTGCGCGCGGTCTCCGCCCGTGCGACGGGGGCCGTGCTCCTCGCGGAGGGCGACGCCCGCGCCGCCTGCGCGGAACTGGGCCGGGCCCGGCAGCTCTGGCTGGAGCTCCAGGTCCCGTACGAGGACGCCCGTACCCGTGCCCTGATGGGGATCGCCTGCCACCGGCTCGGTGACCACGACACCGCCGCGCTGGACCTCGAGGGAGCACGCCGGATCTTCCGCGACCTGGGCGCGGCACCCGACCTGGCCCTCCTCGATGCGGCGGAGAGGGCCACGGTCGGCGGCGGACCCGCAACGGCGGCGGGCGGGCTCACCGGGCGCGAGGTCCAGGTGCTGGAGCTGGCGGCGGCCGGGCGGACCAACCGCGAGATCGCGGCGGAACTGTTCCTCAGCGAGCACACCGTCCGCCGCCACCTGCAGAACGTCTTCACCAAACTGGGTGTGTCCTCCCGCGCCGCGGCCACCGCGTACGCCTACCGGCACGGGTTGCTCTGACGCCCTCCACGAGCCCGGCCTGCCGCACGCCGCTGTGCGGCGGCAGTGCTCCGCTCACGACACGCAGTCACGGCGTCCGCCCGGCACCCGCCGCCCTCGAGCCCTCTCCGGTCCTCGTCCGGCACCCGCCGGCTCCGCCCGTGGTACGTACGGACCACTCCGGCCGACGCGCCGCATTGGTACGCGTGCGCGATGCGGCGCGTCGGCGGCTCTCCGTAGCGTCGGTGGCGTCAAGTACTTCGGGCCACCGCCATACGAAGAACCACCGCCATACGAAGAAGAGGTGGACGTCATGGCCACCATCACCATCGACGCGCGTGAGACTCTGCTGGCCCCGCTCCCCGTCACCGAGCGGCGCGTCACCTGCGCGGGTGTGAGCACCGCCGTCCTGGAAGGCGGGGACGGCCCGCCGCTCGTCCTGCTGCACGGTCCGGGGGAGTGCGCGGCGCACTGGACCCGGGTAATCCCCGACCTCGTGACGACCCACCGTGTGGTCGCCCCCGACCTCCCCGGCCACGGCTCCTCCGACACGGGAGACGCGGGGGACGGCCCACTGAACGCCGACCGCACGGTGGTCTGGCTGGAGGACCTGGTCGAACAGACCTGTCCGTCGCCGCCCGCCGTCGTCGGACGCCTGCTCGGCGGTGCCATCGCGGCCCGCTTCGCCGCCGCACGCCCGGACCTGCTCGAACGCCTGATCCTGGTCGACAGCTACGGACTGTCCCGTTTCCGGCCGACGCCGTCTTTCGCCGTCGCTCTCGCCGGCTTCGCCGCACGTCCCACCCCGCACTCCATCAACCGCCTCTTCCGCGCGTGCTCGGCCGAACCGGAACGCGTGGAGCGGGAACTGGGCGACACGGCGGACGCGCTGAAGACGTACGCCGTCGATACGGCCCGCACCCGACGCAACAAGGCCGCGATGCGCGCTCTCATGCCGCAGCTCGCCCTGCCGGCCATCCCCGACGAGGTCCTGCGGCGGATCACTGTTCCCACCGCGCTGATCTGGGGACGGGAGGACCCCCAGACACGGGTCAGGACGGCCGAAGCCGCAAGCGCCCGCTACGGCTGGCCCCTCCACGTGATCGACCGAGCCGGTGACGAGCCGCCCATAGATCAGCCGGAGGCGTTCCTCGATGCACTGCGCGCCGCCCTCCGGCCGGCATGAACACCGAACAGCCGGCACGAACACCAAGGGGGGTCGAGAGGAAGTGACGGTCATGACCACCCATGCATCCACACAGCAGCAGGAACGGGAACGGGCGGCCTGGGACCGCATCGCCGAAGGCTTCGACCGGCATGTCACCCCGCTGTCCAGCCAACTGGCCGAGCGGGCCCTGGACCTGGCCGGCCTGCGTCCGGGCATGCGCTTCCTGGACGTGGCGGCGGGCAGCGGGGCACTGAGCATCCCCGCCGCGCGCCGCGGCGCACACGTCACGGCGACGGACTACTCACCCGCGATGGTCGAACGCCTCGCCGCCCGGGCGCAGGCGGCAGGCCTGAGCGACGTGGAGAGCCACGTCATGGACGGCCTGGCGCTTGATCTGGCGGACGACACGTTCGACGTCTCCGGCTCGCAGAACGGTGTGTCGGTCTTCCCGGACCTGACCCGCGGACTGGCGGAACTGGTACGGGTCACCAGGCCGGGCGGGCGGGCTCTGCTCGTCGCGTTCGGGGCGCCGATTCAGGAAACGGAGTTCATCGCCTTCGTCTTCGGCGCCCTGCGGGCCGCGGTGCCGGGCTTCACGCCGCCACCGACGGATCCCCCGCCGCCGCCGTTCCAGCTCACCGACCCGGAGAAGATGCGCCACGTGCTCGCCGACGCCTCGCTCACCGACGTCCGCGTGGAAACGGTGGACTGGCCTGTCGAGATCCGCTCCGCCGCACACCTGTGGGACGTGACGACCTCGGGCCATCCGATCGTCGCCACGCTCGTCCCCGGCCTGACGGAGGAGCAACGCGGCGCGGCACGTCAGGTGCTGGACGGCATGCTCCTCGAACGCTCCGGCGGGCGCGACGTCGCCGTGCTCAACAGCCGGATGAACGTGGGCGTCGGCACGAAGTGACGCCGGCACGAAATGACACCGGCCGCCCAAACGCCGGCCCGCACACCGTCCCGGACGGTGCCCTCAGCCGCGACGCGCCGTGACCATCAGGGACGTGGCCGCCGGGACACCGCGCTCGTACGACGCGCTCTCGGGCGCGGTCGTGTCGACGAGGCGGATCATCAGGGCCGTGGAGCCCGTCGGGCCGGCGCTTCCGGCGCGGATGCGGTAGCGCTCCCTCCGGAGAGTTTCCTTTGCGAGCGGAGCGCCGCCGCTGAACAGGTAGTGCGGCTGGACGTCGTTGGCGACACGGAGTTCGACCGTCTTCCACGCGCCGGAGGCCGGGTCGCGGCGTTCCAGGGTGAAGCCGTTCTGCGGCGGGGTGGCGCCCTCGTCGCCGATCATCATCTCCATCTGGAAGACGACGCGCAGGGCACCGTAGGCGCGGGTGTTGCCGTTGCTGACCGTGACCGTGAACTCGCGGGCCGCCCCGCCGCGCGCCAGGCTCAGGGGGCCGCCGCCGGCCGACGCGTACATCGACAGGACGGTCGGCTTCGGCGGCCGCGTGGTGGCGGGCGGCGCGGCGGGGGTCCGGGGCGGGGCGGGCTTCGACGCCGACGGCGAGGCGGGCGGAGACTGCGATGCGGTCGTCACCGATGGAGTGGGAGACGGCGACGGAGACGGCGATACGGGCACGGAGGCAGAGGCAGCGGCGGCCGCCGTCGTCTCGTCCGCCCTGGCCTTGCCGTCGTCGTCCTTCGGGCCACACCCGCCGATCAGGAGCGCGGCCGCCGTGAGCGTCGCCATGCCCGCGCCGCGGGTACGTATGCCCGTCCACCCCTGCGTCACCACTGTGTCCACTCCCCCGCTGGCGGTCGGCCGACGGCCGAACCTAGCAGCGCGGGGGAGCGGTCAGGACACGCTCGAGTAGCGGTTGTACTACGGCCTCGTGGACGGTTCAGCGGGCCTGCCGCAGCCCCAGCGGCGCGGCGATCTCCTGGACCATGACCTTGCCGGCCTCCTCGGCCAGCGCGTCCTCCGTGACGTCCTCGTCGGTGTCGAGGCCGTCCAGCTCCGCGAGGGGCTGGTCGAGGCGGACGTGGGCGACCAGGGACTGGAGGGCGCGCAGGGTCGCGGAGGCGGTCGGTCCCCAGTTGGAGAAGTACGAGAACTGCCACCACCACAGCGCCTCGCTGATGCGGCCCGCCCGGTAGTGGGCGAGGCCGTGGCGCAGGTCCATGATGATGTCGGCGAGGCTGTCGGAGATCCGCGACGGCACGGGCGCCTTGCGGGGCTCGTACGGGTCGAAGACCTCGGAGAAGACGTCGATCGGCTCGAGCATGGTCGCGAAACGCATGCGCAGATCGTCGACGTCCAAGTCCGGGCCGGTGTCCGTTTCGTACCGCTCGTCCGGGACGATGTCCTCGTGCGCGCCGAGGCGGCCGCCGGTCAGCAGCAGCTGGGAGACCTCGAGCAGCAGGAACGGGATCGCGCTGTCGGGCTCGTCGCCCTTGGCGACCTCGGTGGTCGCGACGATGAAGGACTCGATCGAGTCGGCGATCTGGACCGCGAAGCTGTCGGGATCCTGTTCTACGGCGTGCAGCATGGCGTCAGACATCGAGCAGTCGTCTCCCCTCGAAGGCACGGCCGAGCGTGACCTCGTCGGCGTATTCCAAGTCTCCCCCTACAGGGAGTCCACTGGCCAGCCGCGTGACCTTCAAACCCATCGGTTTGATCATTCTCGCGAGGTACGTGGCCGTCGCCTCGCCCTCCAGATTGGGGTCCGTGGCCAGGATCAACTCGGTGACCGTGCCGTCCGCGAGGCGGGTCAGCAGCTCGCGGATGCGCAGGTCGTCGGGGCCGACGCCCTCGATGGGGCTGATGGCGCCGCCGAGGACGTGGTACCGGCCGCGGAACTCCCGGGTCCGCTCGATCGCGACGACGTCCTTCGGCTCCTCGACGACACAGATGACCGTCGGGTCCCGGCGGGGGTCGCGGCAGATGTTGCACTGCTCCTGCTGCGCGACGTTGCCGCACACCGCGCAGAAACGCACCTTGTCCTTGACCTCGAGCAGGGCGTGCGCGAGGCGGCGGACATCGGTCGGCTCGGTCTGGAGGATGTGGAAGGCGATCCGCTGCGCGCTCTTGGGACCGACGCCGGGCAGCCTGCCCAGTTCGTCGATGAGGTCCTGAACCACGCCTTCGTACAACGGAACGCCTCTCCTGGAGTGCTTGCTGCTTACGGTAGTTGCTGCCGGTTCCGGTCAGAAGGCCGACGGCGGTACTGCGTCAGAAGGGCATGCCCGGCATGCCGCCGAGGCCCTGCGCCAACGGCCCGAGCTTGTCCTGCTGGAGCTGCTGGGCGTTCTCGTTCGCGGCCTGCACCGCGGCGACGACGAGGTCCGCCAGGGTCTCGGTGTCCTCGGGGTCCACGGCCTTCGGATCGATGACCAGGCCCCGCAGTTCGCCGGAGCCCGTGACGGTCGCCTTCACGAGACCGCCGCCGGCCTGACCGTCGACCTCGGTCTGCGCAAGCTCCTCCTGGGCCTGCGCCAGGTCCTGCTGCATCTTCTGGGCCTGCTGGAGCAGCTGCTGCATGTTGGGCTGGCCACCACCGGGGATCACGGTCACTCCTGGCTGCATCGACGACTGAACACGCTGTACGTTTCGGTACTCCTTTGAGCCTACGTGCTCACCCGGCCGGCCGCCCCACCCTGCATCACCCTGCCCCGGGCAACTCTTTCGAGTGAGCGGTACGGGGCCGCTCGACGCTCCCATACCTGACCAGAACCCCCGTGCGGACGGAAATACCGGGATCCGCGACCCACAGCCCACCATTCGGCGGTATGAAGGGCTGCGTCGCATCAGAACGAACGCGCGCCACGTACGTCACGCGGTGTAACGTCACCACCTTTTCAGCACCTTTTCGGACCTGATAGTCAGTCCTGGGCGTCAGCCTCGGTTGCCGGCTGGGTCGTCAGTCCTGACCGTCAGCCCTGACCGTCAGCAGAGCGCAGAGGAGTGCACCGGTGAGCCAGCCGGAGATGCAGCCCGGGGGGCCGACCCGCGGGGAGGGCGGCGAGGCGCCGCCGAGTGACCTGACGGGACGGACGTTCCCCCTCGGGGACTGGGGCGAGCCCGCGGCCCGACTGGACGAGCTCTACCGCTGGGTCGAGGCGGACGCGTTGCGGACGGCGGACTGGTATCTGGCCGACCGGGTCCTCAAGCGCCGGGCCGCCCGCACCCTGCGCCTCGGCACCGCCGCCGGTGCGCTCGCCGGCGCGGCCCTCCCCCTCCTGGACCTGACGCGGGCCGTCTCGGGGGCCGCTCCCTGGGGCTATCTGTCCCTGCTGGTGGCCGCCGCGTGCCTCGCCTGCGACCGGTACTTCGGCCTGACGGCCGGCTGGATGCGGGACGTGGCCACCGCGCAGGCCGTGCAGCGCCGCCTCCAGGCGCTCCAGTACGACTGGGCCTCTGAGAGCGTCCGCGAGATCCTCGGCCCCACCGAGGGCACGGCGAGCGAGGCGGCCGAACGCTGCCTGGGCGTGCTGCGCCGTTTCTCCGAGGACATCGCGGACCTGGTCCGCTCCGAGACCTCCGACTGGATGACCGACTTCCGCCACGGCCCGGCCCCGCTGCGCCTCCCGTCCTCCCCCGGCCGCCCGGCCCCGGACCCGCACCCGGCCCCGGGCGTCATCCAGGGCCGCTTCCCTCTCCCTCCGACCCCCCGCCCCAACATGCCCCGCCAACGCCCCCCGGAGCCCCCGCGCTGAGCCCGCCGGGGGGCGCGGGGCCGGCCTTCGGTCGGCGTACCGGGCCACCGTCCAGGCCGTCGCCCCCGTGAGTCCTGTCCCTGCGCCGTCGGTCATGTCCACCACTTCGAAGCCGGCGCACTCCGCGTAGCGTTCCAGTTCGCGGGGGGACAGGACGCGTCTGCGGAGCTCGTCCCGGGCATCGTCGCCGGAGGGGAGCACCCAGTGCCGGTGCGTGGTGTTGATCCGGGTCCGCGGGTCCCACTCGTGTCGGACGGTGACCGTCGCGGATCCGCTCGGTGTGTTTACCGTGGCGACGACGGGTTCGGTCCGCGTGATCGGGGCGACCGGTGAGCACAGCACGAGCAGCGCGCCCGGCCCTGCGTGGGCCGCGAAGGTGGCGAAGACCTGGCTGATCTCCTCGTCGCCGTGCACGTAGGCGAGGCTGTTGCCCATACAGGTCACGACATCCGTGCGCCTGCCGAGTCGTACGGTGCGCATGTCCCCGACCCGGGTGTCCAGCCCCGGCCGGGCCCGGTGGGCGTGGTCGACCAGACCGGGCTGAAGGTCCACGCCGACGCACTCGAAGCGCCCGGCCGGCCGCGCCGACGACCGGATCAGAACCATGTTCAGCCTCCTGCGACCCCACCTGAAGAACGCCACCGCACGAGACCTCTACGACCGCGCGCGAACGGTCGCGCCATCGTCCTTGGCCGGCTGACCTGTCCCGGCGTGGCCCCGACCGATCAACGCGAAGCGTTACTCAGAAGGTTCCTGGGGCAGCAAATCCGAGAAGTACGCACGTGAAAGGCTCACCCACTCGTCCTCGCCAAGGATTTCCAGAATCTCGAACGCGTAGGAAGCGCAGGCTGTCGATCGCCCTGAGGAGATCTCCTCCAGGAGCAGCCAGGCACCACGGCCGATCACTTCCTGGCATCGGTCCACCAACTCGTCGGAGTCACCTCCGGACAGGTACATCAGTGATTCCAGAAGGACTTGCCTGGCTTCCCCCGAGGGGTAGACGGGCAAGGCCGACATGAGGACCCGCGCCACAGCAGGTGCAGACTCCTCCATGAAGGACTGAATGAGTATGTGCCCTTCCATCCAGTCCTTCTCAACCAGACTTCCGGGGGCACGGTCCAGAGATTCGAAGAGCTCGTCGATTACATGGCGGGAACTCCTGCCGCATGCACATCGGGTCTCCGAGATGCCGCTGCACTCGATGACCGCTTGCAGCAGCCGTCGTTCATGTTCCATCGCAACAAACCATTTCTCTGGTCAGCAGTGCCGACCGTAGGCCCGCGGAGGCCCCAGGGACACGCCCCCGCACGGACCAGGCGCCCGAACCGTGTCGGGCGCCTGGTCGGTGGAGTGGGCCGCGAGGAGGCGGGCGCACGCGGGCGTCAGCTGAAGATGATCATTGATCCCTGGCCGAGGCTGCGCGTCGCCGCCGCGTGGAGGCCCAGCCAGACGTGGCGTTCGCGGGCGAAGGGGTTGTCGTCGTAGGGGATCGGGCCGGCCGGTTCCTCGAGGGACGTCGGGCGGTCCGGGGGGTCCGGTGCGGCCGGCGGGTTGGCCGGGTCGATGCCGATGGACGGGGCCACGTACTCCAGCTCGCGGAGCAGGCCCTGGGTGGAGCCCAAGGGGCCGCCGCCCTCGAGGAGTTCGTCGTTGAAGAGGGGGGCCGGGAAGTCCACCGGCACATACGCGCCGGCGTGGTCGTAGTGCCACACCAGATGGGACTGCTGGGCCGTCGACTCGAACATCTCCAGCAACTGTTCGTAGTCGCCGCCGAGTTCGTCCACCGGCGTCACCGCGAGCCCGCACAGCTGCAGCAGATAGGCACGGCGCAGGAAGTGCAGCGCGTCGTAGTCGAACCCGGCCACCGGCGCGACGTCGCCCGACAGGCCCGGCATGTAGGCGAAGACGGGCACGGTCGGCAGGCCCGCGCCGGTCAGGGCCTTGTCGTAGGACGCGATCTCTTCGGCGAAGGGATTGTCGGGGCTGTGGCACAGCACGTCGACGAGGGGGACCAGCCACAGGTCACAGGCCAAGGGAGGGCTCGCTCTCAGCAGTTCGGGCACGGGTGGTGCGGTCGAGGGTCCGGTGACCGTACGGGCCGGGACCTGCGGGCCGAAGACGGCGGAAGGTGGAGGAAGCGTGAAGAAGGACGATGGTCACAGCAGCGTAGTGCGGCGGGCGCGGTCGGCGAAGGGACCGTTCGGCACGGTTTCGTACGGTCCGGCACCTCCTTGTCACTCCTCTCCCACGTCCCATACCCACACCCCGGCCACCCTCTCCCCCGGTCGGCCCAGGAGTTTCTCCACCGTCGCGTACAGCGGCCCGTCGTTGTACTGCGGGGCCAGTACCACCACGCCCGCGTTCCACGCCTCGAGGTCCTGGCGGGCCTGCGCCTGCCAGTTGGGGCCGATGACGGGGACCTGGCCGGAGTTGCGGACGTCGTTCAGCAGGTTGGAGGTGTGGCGCGGGGTCGCACCGTAGATGCCGATGCGGTCCGGGCCCCACGGGCCGTTGAAGTAGCCGCCCGCCACCCGGAAGCCGAGTCCCGTCGCCGACTGCCAGTGCAGGGCCTCCGCGCTGCCGGGGTGCGGCAGCGGGACGGTCACCAGGGACTCGCCGTCCGCGAGGTACTTCTCGTACGTGCCCTGCGCGATGAAGCCCGGTATCTCGGGCCGCTCGCGTACGGGATACGGCGTCGGCAGCACCGGGACGAGCGCCGCCGCCAGCGCGGCGAAGCCCAGACCGCGCAGCGGCGGGCGCCAGGCGGCGAGCCGCTGCGCCGTCAGCGCGAGCAGCACCCCGAGGACGGGCGCGCAGATCATCGCGACCCTCGACTCGATGACCGACTCGAACAGCGGCTGGTGCGCCAGCGCCCGCCACGGGCCGGTCAGCACGATGTCCGTGTGCGGGATGCGGAACTTCGGCCCGAGGGAGAGGAACGCCGCGGCGACCGCCGTGAAGGTGAGCGCCTTGACCAGCGGGAGCCGCCACAGGCGGATCACGATCGCGAAGGCCAGCGCGATCAGCGGCCAGCCGAAGAACGCGTTCTGCTCGGTGCGGTTCATGGCCAGCGGGTCGGCGCCCGCGTCGGAGCCCAGCAGCGCACGGCCGGAGAACTGGAGGAAGGCGAGCGGGCTGTTGCCCGCGTTGTCGCCGTGCAGCACACTCTTGTAGCTCTGCGGCCCGAAGAACTGCCAGCCCAGCGGGAAAGCCACCAGCGGCAGGCACACCAGCAGCGCGATGCCGGTGCCCTTCAGCAGCGGCCGCCAGGCCGCCCTGGCCACGTCGCGGGCGGCCAGCGCGTACGAGAGGGCGAACAGCAGCATGCCCATCGCGGCGAGCAGCAGCGGCTCCTCGCCGAGGAAGATCTGGTACGTGGCGAACAGGCCCAGCAGTATCCCGTCCCGCCGGACGTTCCGTCCCTCGCACAGCCGCAGCGCGCGGTCGATGATCACCGGGATCACGAACAGGACGAGGAAGTTCGGGTGCGCGTTGCCGTGCGACATCATCGGCGGCGCGAACGCGGCGAAGGCGCCGCCGAGCGCCGCTGCCCACCGGTTCGCCACCACCCAGCGGGCGATCAGCAGATACCAGGCGGTCGCGGTCGCCGCGAGCCCCAGCGTGAGGACGAGCGCCCAGGTGACGGTCGGGCCGAGGGCGAGGGTGACGGGGGTGAAGGGCACGGACAGCCCGAGCATCACCGTGTTCGCCATCAGGTTCACGCCCTCCGGATTGTTCTGGAGGGTCGTGAAGAGCGGATTGCGCAGATGGACGACGTTGTCGGCGGTGACGGCGAAGAACCACTCCCACTGGTTCTGGTCCTGGCCGGCGTCACGGAGGTACCCGCGGTCCAGGTCCGTCCACAGCCCCTTGTAGAGCAGTACGGACGCGACGAGGAAGAGCCCGGCGACGGCCAGGTCGACCCGGCGCACGGCGCGGGCGCGCAGCCGCAGCAGTTCGAGGAGCACCTTGCCGTAATCGGCGGGTCTGACCTTGGAGCCGGCGACGTGCGACCAGCGGACCGGGACCTCGGTCACCGGCCAGCCCTGGCGCCGGAAGAAGCGGAGCACCTCGACGTCGATGGCCCAGCCGTCCAGCCGGGAGTCGGCGAAGGCGGCGCGCGCCTTGTCGCCGTCGAGCAGTTTGAAACCGCACTGGGTGTCCCGGATGCCGGGGACGGCGACCGCTCGTATCAGCCGGTTGCCCATCCGCCCGAGCCACTCCCGCACGCGCCGCTGGTGCACCTCGATCCGCGCGTCGGGGTGGGCGCGCGAGCCGATCGCGGCGGCGGCGCCGGCGGACTCCAGCTCCGTCTCCAGCCGGTCCAGCTCCTCGGCGGGGGTCGCCAGGTCGGCGTCGGTGATCAGCACCCGCCGGCCGTACGAGGCGAGGACGCCGAGGCGCAGGGCGCTGCCCTTGCCGCGGTTCGTCGCGCTCGTCACGACCTGGATCCGCGGCTCCTCCGCCGCGGCCTCCTGCGCGATCTTCACGGTGGCGTCGGTCGAGCCGTCGTCCACGACGATCAGCTCCCACTCGCCCCAGCGGTCGGGCTCGGCGCGCAGATGGGCGCGGATGGCGTCCAGTGTCGGCCGCAGCCGCGCCTCTTCGTTGTACGCCGGGACGACGACGCTCAGATCCACGCTCACCGCTCTTGCCGTCGCTGCCGGTCCTGTTGCCGGTCAGGCTTCTCCCGCTGCCGGCTCTGCTTCTGCTCCCATTGCCGGCTCTGTCGTTCCAGCCGGTCCGCCCAGGCCAGGGCGTGGTCGTTGTACGCGCGGATCGCGGTCCGCACGCCCTCCGTGTCCCCGCTGTTGACCGCGTCGACGATGTCCTGGTGCCCGCTCCACAGCCAGTCGGACTGCTCCGGGTCGGCACGCAGCAACGGCACGGCGAACACCCATGCCTGCACCCGCAGCCGGTGCAGGAAGTCGCAGAGATAGCGGTTGGCGGCGAGCGCGGCGAGCTCCCGCCAGAAGCGCAGGTCGTAGCCGATCAGGATGTCCAGGTCGCCCGTGCGCGCCGCCCGCGACGCCTCCTCGGCCCGGCGCTGCACGGACAGCAGCGCCTGCGGAGTGGGCGGGCAGGGCCGCTGCTGTTCGAGGTGGCCGAAGATGGCGTACACGACCATGGACCGGGTCTCGACCATGGTCCGGTAGTCGTCCACGGAGAACTGGTGCACCTTGAAACCGCGGTGCTGGTCGGAGTCGAGCAGCCCCTGCGCCGACAGGTCGACGAGTGCCTCGCGGACGGGCGTCGCGGAGACGCCGTACTGCTCCGCGATCTCCTTGACGGTGAACTCCTGCCCCGGCCGCATACGGCCTGCTAGCACCTCGTCACGGAGAGCATCGGCAATCTGCTGCCGCAGAGTGCTGCGGGTGACGGCGCTCGTGCCGCCGTTCCCGCCACCGCTGCCGCTCCCGTAGCCGGGCATCGTGGCCTTCCCCTTCACCTTCGGTCCCGGACACGATAGGCCAGGGCAGGCGCGGCGAGTGCGCGGCGTACGGTCTGACCGTGAGGGGAGGCGATGCCCGGATGGAGGACGTGTTCGAGCCAGCCACCGGCGACGGGCCCCAGGTGACGGGGGCGGGCAGGGCCGCGGAGGTGCGGACGGCGTTCGAGGGGCTGCTCCGGATCCGCCGAGTGACGAACTCCACGGGCGGCGAGAGCGTGCCCGCACCGTGGGAGCTGAACCGGACCGTACGCGCCGTGGCCCTGGCGCTGGAGGCCGCCGGGCTCCCGCCGTCCGCGGTGGCCGCGGACGACGCCGCCCGGCGCACGGCCACCGGCTACCGCGTGCTGCCCGGCGAGCGCGCCCGGACGGTGTACGTGGAGTGGCTCGGCCCGCCGGGCGGCGGCGCGGCCCAGGAGGAGGAGACCCGGCTCAAGGCGTGCGCCGAGGTGCTGGCGGGGCTGGGGTGGGAGGCGCTGCTGTACCGGGGGCCGCGGAAGCGGCGGTTCCTGGAGGTCGAGCCGTCTTAACGGCTCAACGGCTCAACGGCTCAACGGCTCAACGGCTCAACGGACAGGGTCGGCCTGCGCCCGGTCCGTCCGGGCCCGGTCGGCCTGGGCCCGGAACGTCTGGCGGTACGCCATCGGGGAGACGCCGACCGTCGCCGCCATGTGCTGGCGCAGCGAGGCCGCCGTACCGAAGCCCGACTCCTCGGCGACCCGGTCGACCGGCAGGTCCGTGGTCTCCAGCAGGCGGCGGGCATGGTCGATGCGCTGCTGCGTCAGCCACTGCACCGGGGTCATGCCGACCTCCTCCCTGAAACGGCGCGAGAAGGTGCGCACGCTCATCCGCGCGTGCGCCGCCAGCTCGGCCAGGCTCACCGGGCGGCCGAGACGGCTCAGGGCCCAGGCGCGGGTCGCGGACGTGGTGGCGGCGGTCTGCTGCGGCACCGGCCGCTCGATGAACTGTGCCTGCCCGCCCTCCCGCCACGGCGGCACGACGCACAGCCGCGCCACCCGGTTGGCGACCTCGCTGCCGTGGTCGCGCCGCACGATGTGCAGGCACAGGTCGACGCCGGCCGCGACGCCCGCCGCGGTGAGCACGTCGCCGTCGTCGACGAACAGCACGCCCGGGTCCACCTCGACCTCGGGGAAGGCCCGTTGGAAGGCGGCGGCCTCGTTCCAGTGCGTGGTCGCCCGGCGCCCGTCGAGGAGACCGGCGGCGGCGAGCACGTACGAGGCGGTGCAGATGGACACGGTTCGGGTCCCCTGGCGCAGTGCGCGCAGCGCGTCGGCGAGCGGGGCGGGCAGCCGGTCCGTGTTCTGGCCGGGCCCGCAGGCGAAGGGCGGGACGACGAGCGTGTCCGCCGTCGCGAGGACGTCGGCGCTGTGCTCCACCGTGACGGAGAAGTCCGCGCTGGTGCGGACCGGGCCGCCGTCGAGGCTGCAGGTGATCACTTCGTAGAGCGGCTCACCGTCACGGCCGGCGGCGGTGGCGAATATCCGTGCGGGAATGCTCATTTCGAAGGGATAGACGCCGTCGAGGGCGAGCACGACGACACGGTGCAGGCGCGGCGCGGACGGGAGTGGCGGCATGGCCGGATCCTTGCACACCTTGGCCACCCGGCCACTCGTGGGGGGCGTGAGCGGCGGCGGAGGGTGGGCGCATACCCCCCGCACACCCCCGTCGAACGCCTGTTGAAGGAGCGTCAGTCATGCGTGCCATCGGCCAGCAGACCCTTGGTGGACCCGAAGTCCTGGAAATCGTCGGGAAGGAGCGGCCGGAGCCCGGCCCGGGGGAGGTCCTGGTGCGGGTGCACGCGGCCGGGGTCAACCCCACGGACCGGTGGCACCGTTCGACCGGCGGCCTGCTCTCCGGCGGTCCGGTGCCGCTCGGCTGGGACGTCTCCGGCGTCGTCGAGGAAGTGGGCCTCGGCGTGACGGTGTACCGGCCGGGCGACGAGGTGTTCGGGATGCCGCGGCTGCCCCAGCCCGCCGGTGCGTACGCGGAGTTCCTGACGTCGCCCGCCCGCCATCTCGTCCGCAAGCCGGCCGGGCTCTCGCACGTGGAGGCGGCCGCGCTGCCCGTCGCGGCGCTGACGGCGTGGCAGTCGCTGGTCGACACCGCGGACGTCCGTCCCGGGCAGCGCGTCCTGATCCACGCCGCCGCGGGCGGCGTCGGCCATCTCGCCGTGCAGATCGCCAAGGCCCGGGGCGCGTACGTCGTCGGCACGGCGTCGGCGTCCGCGCACGACTTCGTGCGGGGCCTGGGGGCGGACGAGGTCGTCGACTACCGGGAGGTGGCCTTCGAGACGGCCGTCCGGGACGTGGACGTCGTCCTCGACGCGGTGGGCGGCGAGTACGGACCGCGCTCGCTCGACGTGCTGCGGTCCGGCGGCGCGCTCGTCTCGATCGCGTCCCCGGCGGAGGCGTATCTCGCGGACGTCGCGGAACAGCAGGGCCTGCGCGCCGGTTTCATGATCGTCGAGCCGGACGCGGGTTCCCTCAAGGAGATCGCGGCGCTGGTGGAGTCGGGTCGGCTGCGGGTGCATGTGGAGGCGGTGCTGCCGCTGGAAGAGGCGGCGAAGGCGCATGCGGTGGGGGAGGCGGGGGGTGCGCGGGGGAAGGTGGTGCTGACGGTGGGGTAAGGGGTGGTGGCACGGGGGTGCCGACGACGGGGGCGTCGGCCTGCCGGAAGCCCCGATCGGTCGGCGCTTGCGCGGCGCGTCAGCGGAATGACAGCGGAAGACGTGCCGAACGGTGAGTGGTGGCCGCTGGAATGGCCTCGTCACCGAACGGCGGTCGCCACCCGACACGGTGGTCCGCCCCGACCATGGGGAGACACCATGAGCATGGACCTGAGCACCCTCGCCGACGAGATCCTCGAGCTCGAGGCCGAGACGTTCGAGATCTCCGACTACTCGGACGCCAGCGAGGTCGTGCTGGCCGGCTGCACCAGCACCAGCTCCACCTCGACCTCCAGCTCCACCTGCAGCACCACCTCCTGCTCCGCCTGACCTCGCGTCCTGCGCGGCAACGCCCGGCCGGCGCCCGCCCCCTTCATCGGGGGAGGGTGCCGACCGGGTGCTCGGCGTGCCCGAGGGCCGGTCGCGGCGGTGCCCGAGAAGGTGTGTTCCGGCCGTGGGGCCGAGCTGCGGCAGCGGCGGATCTGAACAGCGTGGGTACGTTCGGCGAATCCCGGAGGACCGGGGATTTCCGGTTCCGCGACGGCACCCGGCGTACTGGTGCTCCGCAAACGCACCGGCACGCCGACGACCAGTGAAAATGCTTGTGGCGCAAGGTATTTGACGAAGTGTCAGCGACTGAAACTCAACTGTCACTTATTTCACAACCGCCCCTTGACCCACGTTCTACGCCAGTAGACACTCACGACTGGCACAAGACCAACGGCATACGTGCAGCAGGACTTCACATCTGCGGCGTACCTCCGGTGCCGGCGAAGAAGCAGGCGTCGCGAATGAGCCACCACTCGGACGGCGCCGGATTGGACGGTGCGGCGCGGCACCGCTGCCCTGCGGGGGTCGGCGTGCCGGCCCCGAAGAAGTCCGAGGTTTCAACGGGGGAACCAGTGCGTTTTCAGTTGCTCGGCCCGCTCAGCATCACCGACGGGCGTTCCGTGGTCGTCCTGCCGCCGGCCAAGCCGACGTCGCTGCTCGCGGCGCTGCTCGTCCGGCCCGGTGAGGTGGTCCCCACGGAGCACCTCCGCCAGGCCATCTGGGGAGAGAGACAGCCGGCGACGGCGAAGGCGGCCCTGCAGAGCTGCGTACTGCGGCTGCGCCGTCTCTTCGCGAAATACGACATCGAGGAGCACGCCGTGGTCGCGGTCGCCGGGGGCTACCGCCTTCCGGCCGACGACGGCACCCTGGACCTGCTGCACTTCCGCCGCCTGGTGTCCGAGGCGTCCGGCGGCGGAGATGCCGAACTCTCCATACTGCGCACGGCGCTCGGCCTGTGGCAGGGACCGCTGCTGGCCAACGTCCCCTCCGACCTGCTGCACCGCGACGAGGTCCCCCGGCTGGTCGAAGAACGCCTGCGGGTCCTGGAACGGGTCTGCGACCTGCAACTGGCCGGCGGACGATGTCGCGAGGTCCTGGTGGACCTGTGGGAGGCCACCCGGACCCACCCTCTGCATGAAGGGTTCTCCGCCCAGCTGATGCGGGCGCTCTACGGGGCGGGGCGGCAGAACGAAGCACTCGCCGAGTACGGCAGGATCAGAGCACACCTGCGGGACGAACTCGGCGTCGACCCGGCCGCGGCTCTGAAGAACCTGGAGCTGGCCATTCTGCGCGGCGAGGAAATCCACGGCTCGGCCCCCGCGCCCGCGGTGCACGGCGGACACGGCGCCGCGGCAGGAGCGGCTCCGCACGGCGACGGCCCTCCCTCCCCGGGACCCGCCCTCTCGACGAGCCCCCGGCTGCCCCAGGTCCCGGGCTTCACCGGACGCTCCCGCGAGACCGCCGACCTCGTGAACCGGCTGAAGGGGAGCGGCCGGAGCGACGGGCGGGCCGACGCCGGCCCGGTGATCGCCGTCATCTCCGGCGGACCCGGCATGGGCAAGACGGCGCTGGCCCTGCACGCCGGACGGCTGGTGTCCGACCGCTACCCGGACGGCGGCGTGCTGCTGCCGCTGACCCGGCCCGACGGTACGCCACGGCCCACCGAGGAGGCGGCGGCCGAACTGCTCGCCGTACTTCCGGCCGACACCCCCCGCGGGTCGTGTCTGGTGGTGCTCGACGACGTCGTGCACCCGGACCAGGTACGGGACATGCTCGGCGTGCCCGGCTGCGGCGCCCTCGTCGTCACCAGCCGTATGCGGCAGGCCGCCCTGGTCGCCACGCACGGCCCGGCGGTGCTGCAACTGGGCGCGCTGACACCGCGGGAGTCGACGGACCTGCTCACCGCCGTGCTCGGGCGGGAGCGGGTCGCGGCGGAGGCGGCGGAGGCGAACGCCCTCGCGGAGTTGTGCGGGCATGTCCCGCTCGCACTGCGGATCGCCGCCGCCCGCCTGCTGACCCGGCCCCAGCTGAGCCTGGCCGACTACGCCGCGTGGCTGCGCCGGGGCCTGCCGACCCGGCTGGCGCTGCCCGACGACCCCCGGATGTCGGTGCCCCTGACGCTCGACGGCGCCCTGGAACGGCTGCCCGGACCGCTGGCCGACGCGCACCTGCGGCTGGCCCGGCTGGAGGGGCAGCTCACGGCACCGGACGCGGCCACCGCACTCCGCGTGCCCGAGACCCACGCCGAGGAGCTGCTCGAGCGGCTCCTCGACACCGGGCTCCTCGACGAGGAACAGCCCGGGACCCTGCGGATGAACAGCTTGTTCCGCGTGCACGCACTACACCGGGCGGCCTGAACGGACGGCCGCCCACGGGCCGTCGCCGCCGCGGACGGGGCACCGCGCTGCCGTCCGGAGCCGCCGGCGGCGACCGCGCCACGACGAGAAGACGTGGGCCGTCCGCGCCCCGACACCCGCCCCCGACCCTGCTCTCAGATCCACCGCGGCCGACAGGCCCCGACCCGGAGGTGCGACCCCGCAATGCCCACGACGCCCTACGAGGAGACCGCGGACACCCGGCCAAGGGTGCGCCGCGACGTGCTGTTCACCGAGACGCCCAACGGCGTGGTCTTCCACAACGCCGACGGTGGCTTCCAGCTCAGCTCCCCGTCCGCCTACCGGTTCGCCACACTCCTCGTCCCGCACCTGGACGGCAGCCGGACCGTGGCGGAGATCTGCACGGGTTTCCCGGACCAGCAGCGGGCGATGGTCGGCGGCCTCGTCAAGGCGCTCTACGCCCGCGGCTTCGCCCGGCCCGTGCCGGACCCCGGGCCCGGCGCGTCACCGGACGCCGCGGTCACCGCGCACTTCGCGCAGCAGATCGCCTACCTCGACCACTACGCCGACAACGCCGAAGGCAGGTTCGCCTCGTTCCGCGGCACCCGCGTCGCGGTGCTCGGTGACGGCCCGGTCGCGCACTGGTGCGCACTGTCCCTGATACGCAACGGCTGCGCGAACGTCGCCGTGGAGGACGCCCTGGCCGTGGGCCCCGCCACCGCCGCGGAGTTCGGCCGGCTCCGGGAGGCGGCGGCGGAGTGCACCGCGCAGGGGGCCCCGGCCGAGGTGACGGTGCTGCCCGCGGCCGGCCCGGCGGGCTGGGACGCGTACGAGGGGTACGACGTGGTGGTCGCCGCCGCCGGCGGCGACGCCTTCCGGACCGCGATCACCCTGCTCGCCCAGGGCGTGCCCGAGGGCCGCACGCTGCTGCCCGCCTGGACGTTCGGCGGCCGGGCGGTGGTCGGACCGGTCAGCGCCCCGGACACCGACGGCTGCCTCGCCTGCGCGGCACTGCGGCTCGGCGCGACGGGCGACCCGGCGGTCGCGGCCGGCCTGTGGAGCGGACTGGCCCTGGGAACCAGCGCGCCCCAGGTGCCGCGCGGGCCGCTCGCGGCGATGCTCGGCAACCTGCTCGGCTACGAGGTGTTCCGGCTGGTCACCGAGGCCCTGCCGGCCGAGACCCGGGGTCAGGTGCTGCTCCAGGACATGGCCTCCTTCGACGTCCTGGCGGAGCGGCTGCTGCCCCACCCGCGCTGCCCGTACTGCCGGGCCCAGCCCGTCTCGCCCGAACCCGTCGATCTGTCCGCGGCTCCCGCGCGCCCGCGCTTCGAGCCGGCCGTCGCCGCCGCCCCGGACGACGGCGCGACCGAGGGGCCGCTGGCCGAGCTGGACCGCCGGTCGATCGCGATCCGGCCGTCCGTCGGGGTCTTCACCCGGTACGCGGACGAGCCGGTCACCCAGACCCCGCTGAAGGTCGGCGCGGTGGACGTCGGGCTGGGCGTGCCCGGGACCCGGACCGTCGTCGCGTTCGACGTCCAGCACACCGCGGGCGCCCGTCTGCGGGCGCTCGACGCCGCCGCCGCGGTCTACGCGGAGCACGTCGTGCCCGCCGTGCACGAGCCGGGCGGCGCGTCCCGCGCGGACGGCTCGGAGGCCGCGCGGGTGCGGCCCGAGACGCTCTCCACGGCGACCGGCGCCGGGAGTGGTCCGGTCGCCGCCTGGACGGCGGCCACGTCGCTGCTGACCAAGGAGAGGATCCTGGTGCCGGCCGGCGCCGTACGGCCGTTCGGTCCGGACAACCAGGACCGCCGGTTCGAGCCGTCGCGCGCCGGGGCCGGCGCGGGCGACGGGCTGCCCACCGCCGCGGCGGCCGGACTGCTGTCGGCGCTCGCCCACGACGCGCTGCAGCGGGCCGTGCGCGGCACCGGACGGACCGCGGTGCTCTCCCCCGCGCTGCTCGCCGACGACCCCGAGGGCACCTTCCTGCTGCGTTCCGCCGGACATCTGGGCCTGGAGACCGAACTCCTCGACCTCGGTGAGGCGGAGCGCACCGGGGTGTCCGTGGTGCTGACCCGCACCCGCCCCGCCGAGCCGCACGAGCCGGTCCGCTGGGCCGTCGGCGCCGCCCTGGAGCCGGCCGCCGCCGCGGGTGACGCCCTCCGCGACCTGATCGGCGCGGTGCAGCTCTCCGCCGAGGGGGTCCTGGGCACGCCCGACCCGGGCGATCCGCTGCTGGCCGAGCTGGACGCGGCCCTGATCCCGGTCACGGCCGACGGGGCCGGGGAGGAGCCGGCCGCCGGCCGGCCGCCCGTGACGTGGACGGACGTACTGGAACGGCTGGCGTCGGCCGGCCGGGACGCCCTCGTCGTGCCCACGCACGCGGCCGACCTGCCCGCCGCCGGGATCCACACCGTCCGCGTTCTGCTCACCGCAGCGGCCGACGATGACCGCTGACCTGACCGAGTCCGCTGCCGGGCCGCGCGAGGACGCCTGCCGCCGCTTCGCGGAGGACGTCCACCGGGCCCTGCGCGACCTGCCCGCGCCGCCCGGACGCCCGGTACCCGGCATCGGTGTCGCAGCGCTCGGGGTGCGGGACGCCTTCACCGACCCCGGGGACGCCCCGGACACTGTCCTGCCCGTGCACCTGTACGGCCGCCAGGTGATGGTCGGCCCCTGGCCCGCCGAGGGCGGGGCGGGCTGCGCCGTGTGCCTGCGGCGCCGCTGGCAGTCGGTGCGCTCGGTCGGTCTGCGGGAGGGCCTGGAACTGCGCGGCGGCACCCGGGAGGCGGGCCCCTGGCCCTATCCGACGCCGTTCGCCGCGCAGGCCGTCGCCGCGCTGATCGCCCGGCTCGCCGCGGCCGGCCCGCACGGGGACACGCCGTTCCCCGACGTGTGGCTGATGGACCTGGAGGACTTGACGGTCCGCCACCATCCGCTGGTGCCTGAGCCGGACTGCCCCCGCTGCGGCGTCCCCGAGCCGGTGACCGCCGAGTCGGCGGCCCTGGGCCTGCGGCCCGCGCCGAAGTACCGGCCGGGTGTCAGCCGGGTCCGTCCGCTGGACGACTACGGCCTGCGGGTGGACGCGTTCGCCAACCCGCACTGGGGGGCGGTCGGCCCGTCGGTGGTGTGCGACGTCACCTCGCCGACCACCTCCGCCACGGTGGGCTGCTTCTCCAGCCGCTCCGGCGACTACCTGCGGGAGACGTTCTGGGGCGGGCACGCCGACACGTACCTCGACAGCACCCGCATCGGCGTGCTGGAGGGCCTGGAGCGCTTCGCCGGGATGCGGGCCCGGGGCCGCGCGGTCACGCTGACCGCCGCCCTGGACGACCTCGGGCCGGACGCCGTCGACCCGCGCGAGACCGGCCTGTACACGGACGGCTTCCACCGGGCGAACCCCTGGGTGCCGCCGTTCACACCGGACCGGCCGATCCCCTGGGTGTGGGGCTGGTCGCTGCGGGACGCCCGGCCGCGTCCCGTTCCGGAGATCCTGGCCTTCTACCACAAGCCGGGCATCGAGCACCGCTTCGTGCAGGAGAGCTCCAACGGCTGCGCCTCCGGGGGCAGTCTGGAGGAGGCCGTGCTCAGCGGTCTGATGGAGGTCCTGGAGCGGGACGCCTTCCTGCTCGCCTGGCACGGGATGCAGCCGCTGCGCGAGATCGACCCGTCGACCAGCACCGACCCGCGCACCCGGTTCATGACCGACCGCATGGCCATGTACGGGTACCGGGCCCGGTTCTTCGACACCCGGATCACCTTCCCGGTCCCCGTGGTCACCGGGGTCGCCGAGCGGTTCGACAAAGGGCCCGCCCGGATGTGCTTCGGGGCCGGGGCCTCCCTCGACCCGGAGGCCGCGCTGGCCGCCGCCCTGTGCGAGATCGCCACCGACTCGGTGCAGTTGAAGCAGCGCTTCGAGCGCGACGCGGACGGGTACCGCGCCATGGCCGCCGACTTCGAGAAGATCACCAGCCTGCACGACCATCCGCTGGTCTACGCCGTGCCGGAGATGGGCCGTCACGCCGACTTCCTGCTGCGGCAGTCCGCGCCCGCGCCGCTCCTGACCGTGGCCGACCTGGCCTGGAGCCGCGCCGACGGCTCCGGTCCCGACGTGCGCGACGACCTGCTCGCCGCCGTGGACGCCGTGACGTCCGCCGGCTTCGACGTCGTCGTCGTCGACCAGACCACGCCCGAGCAGCGCGCTCTGGGGCTGTACACCGTGAAGGTGCTGGTGCCCGGGCTGCTGCCGCTCGACTTCGGCTGGACCCGGCAGCGCGCCCGGCACATGCCGCGCATGCGCACCGCGCTGCGCGAGGCGGGGCTGCGTCCGGACGACCTGCCCGAGTCCGGCCTCAACCCCGGCCCGCATCCGTTCCCATGACCGGCCGACCGCCGCGGCGCACGGACGCCGGCGTACCGAGGAAGAACCGAGGAAAGGGGGAGCTCATGGGGTACGCCCATGAGTACGCGCACGCCGTCCTGCACCGCGGGCGCGTCCCGATGGAGCCCACCGACCATGTCGTGAACTGGGACGACGGTCCGCGGCGGGGCAAGTACTATCCGGCCGCCGAGGCGTTCGCCCTGCCCACCACCGAGGACCTCGCCGACGTCCCGGTCGCGCCGGGTCTGCTGCCCGGCGCCGTTCCGGTGCAGGGCGGCGACGCCGCCCCCGGCTTCAGCCTGCCGCTGCTGTCGGCGATGCTCCAGGACTCCTACGGGCTGACCGGGCGCCGACTGGGCGTCCAGGCCAACACCGACCTGCCCGGTCTGCCGTTCTACCCGCACGCCAACTGGTCGCGCGGCACCGCGGGCGGCGGAGGCCTGTACCCGGTGAGCATCCACTGGGCGTCCGGCGCCTCCGGTCCCCTCACTCCGGGCCTGCACTACTACGACGTCCACCGGCACGCCCTGCAGCGGCTGCTGGCCGGCGACGTCACCGACCGGGTCCACCGGGCGCTCGGCCCGGACGCCCCCGCCGAGGTCCTCGGCACCGACCAGTATCTGATCCTCGGCGTCAAGTACTGGCAGAACTCGTTCAAGTACAACAGCTTCTCCTTCCACGTGGTCTCCACCGACATCGGCACCCTGGTGCACACCTGGCGGATCTGGGCCGCCGCCCGGGGGCTGCGCCTCGCCCCGGTGATGTGGTTCGACGAGCCCCGGCTGAACGAGCTGCTCGGGGTGACGGGCGACGAGGAGTCCGTGTTCGCGGTCGTGCCGCTGGTCTGGGACGCACCGGCGCCCCGGCGGGACCGGGCCCGCGAGGACGCGCCGCGCACCGACCCGGCCCACCGGCCCTCCGTCCGGCACCGCGACGTCGAACGCTCCCGCACCCTGCTCGACTTCACCGCGCTGCGCGCCATGCACCGCGCGACCCTGGCCGGCGCCGCCGACCGGCCCCCGCCCGGGGCGCTGGCGGCCGCCGCGGCCCTGCCCACCGACGCCGGCGGCAACCGGGTGGAGCTGCCCGCGCCGGCCTTCCCCGGCACCGGCCTGCGCCGCACCCTGCGCGAACGTCGGTCGAGCTTCGGCCGGTTCGACGCCCGTCGCCGGGTGGCCGCCGAACACGTGTCGGCGGTGCTGGCGGCCTGCGCGGAAACCCGGCCGGCGGGCGACGCCGACCCGGCCGGGGAGGTCCGGCTCGCCCGGATGTACGCCTTCGTGAACCACGTCGAGGGCGTGGAGCAGGGCGCGTACGTCTACGACCCCGACCACGGCGACCTGCGGCTCGTGGCCGCCGGTCCGCAGGGCTCCTTCCTGCAGGAGAACTACTTCCTGGCCAACTACAACCTGGAGCAGGCCGGGGTGGTGATCGTGCCCACCGTGCGCACCACCGCCGTACTGGACGCCGTCGGCGACCGCGGCTACCGGCTGGCCGTCGGCACCGCGGGCGCCGTCGCGCAGAGCTTCTACCTGGCGGCCTCCGCCCTGGGCCTGGGCGCCGGCGTGGCGCTCGGCTTCGACAACGTCTCCTTCGTCGAGCGGCTCGGCCTGGCGGACGGGGACGAGGCCCCCCTGCTCATCATGGCCCTCGGTCACGAACGGCCCGGGTCCGCCGACTTCCGCCACGAGATCGCCTGACGGCCGCGAAGGAATGTTCATGACCCCCATAGAGTCCGGCGCCCGGACCGCCCACCCGGAGCCCGCCGCCCCCGGCGCCCACTGGGAACTCGGCCGGCGCTTCGTGCTGCGCGCCGCCGGCCTGCCCGTCGAGACCGTGCACGGCCTGCGCTGCCCCGGCACCCGCCGCTGGGCGGACGCCGTGCTGGACGAGGACGAACGCCTGAGTGCCGCCGGCGCGGAGCTGAGCGACCTGCTGCACACCCTGGTCAAGGCGACCACCGGCCCCGAGGAGCACCCGGGCGACGCGGCGGCCCGCCGCGGCCTGATCAACCTGCGGCGGCAGATCTTCAACAACCGGCTGCCGGCCGACCCCGCGGCGTCCGTCCGTCTGGTGGCGGAGCGTGACCCGGAGACCGGCCGGCGTACCGAGGAGTGGCTGCGCGACCGAGCCCGCCTGGACGCCCTCCGGCGCGACGGCGCCGCCCTGCTCGCCGGTGAACTGCGCGAGAACCGCCGCGCGTTGCGCGCGGTGCTGGCCGACGACCGGCTGCGCCTCGGGCTGCTGCTCGCCTCGCCCGCCCTCGACGCCAGGCTGGACACCTACCTGCGCGACACCGGCGAGCGGCCGGGCAACCGCCTGCGCAAGATCGAGCGGTCCGCGCTCACCTACCTGTACCGCACCGCCTGCAAGACCAGCCCCTTCAGCACCTTCACCGGCATCGGCCTGGGCGCCTTCACCGACGGCCCGGAGCCCGCCGGGGCGGCGCTGCGCACCGGCGAGAACTGGGTGAGTCACGTACGGCTCAACGTGGTGGCCCTGGCCCGGCTCACCGAGCTGATCACGGCCGATCCGGTACGCCGCCAGGACCTGCCGGTGGTCCTCTCGCCGGGCTGGGGCCGCGACGCCGACCGCATCCGCTATGTACGCCACGTACTGGCCGCCGGCGACGACAGTGCGGCGGTCACCTTCGACGCGGTCCGCGACCGGCTGTTCTTCCTGCGCAGCAGCGGCACTCTGGAGCGCCTGCTGGAGTGGCTCGGCGGGCACCCGGAACCGGTCCGCCATCGGGACCTGGTGGCCTGGCTGGAGAGCGAGCACGACGCGGGACGCGACGCGTGCGAGCGGTACGCGTCGGCCCTGCTGGACCTCGGCATGGTGCAGACACCGGCGCTCCGCGCGAACGTGCACGACCTCGACCCGCTGCGCTCCTACCAGGACGCCCTGCGCTCGCTCGGGGCCTCCTGGGCCGACGGGCTCGCCGCCCTGCTGGACGGCGTGGCCGACTGCCTCGCCCGCTACCCCGCGGCGGGCGTCGACGAGCGCCGGGCCCTGCTGGGCAGCCTGCGCACCGGGCTCCTCGACGCCCAGCGGGAACTGGGGGCGGCCGAACCGGCGCTCCCGCAGACCCTGGTGTACGAGGACGTGGACACCGGCGGCGTGTCGGAGTGCGCGTCTGCCGTGCTCGGCCGGGAGACCGGCCGGGCGCTGCGCGCCGTCGAAGGCGTGCTGCCGCTGTTCGACCTGACACTGCCGCAACGCATCACCCTCATGGGGTTCTTCGTCGCCCGCTACGGCAGCGGCGGCCGCTGCGACGACCTGCTCGGCCTGATCCACGACTTCCACGAGGACTTCTTCGACCAGTACGTCTCCTTCACCGCCAAGCGGGTCCCCTTCGACGACCGGGGCGCCTACGTGCCCGAGGAGAACTGGCTCGGGCAGCACGAGATGAGGTCCCTCGACGGGGCCCGCCGGCACTTCCACGCAGGCATGAGCGAGCTGTGGCGGGACGGCGCGGAGCGCGGCGCGGAGGAGATCGAGCTGCCCGCCGCGCTGCTGTCGGGGACCGCCGCCGAACTGGGCGGGATCACCGGCCACTTCACCCCCCAGAGCCACCACCTCCAGCTTTCGCGGCCGGAGGGCGGCCGGCCGCTGGTGGTGCTCAACAAGTCGTACGGCGGGCTGGCCTTCCCGTTCAGCCGGTTCACCCACCTCTTCGACGGCGCCGGCCCGGACGGCGACCCGTCCGCCCCCGGATTCTGTGACGCGCTGCGCGCGGAGATGGCGGCCCGCTGCCCGGACGGCGCCGTCCTCGCGGAGGTCACCGGCGGTCCGGTCACCAGCAACCTCAATCTGCACGGCCGGCTGACCGCGCATCAGATCGTCTGCCCCGGCGAGACCAGCACCGTGCCGGAGGAGGACCGGATCCAGCTGGACGACCTCTACGTCGTCCACGACGCGGCGGCGGGCCGGCTCGTGCTGCGCTCCCGCCGCCTCGGCCGTGAGGTCGTGCCGGTGTACCTCGGCTACCTCGTGCCGATCGCGCTGCCGGAGATCCCGCGCAGCCTGCTGCTCCTCTCCCCCAGCACCATGGCGCCCTTCGACGTCTGGGCGGGGGTGCCCGAGGGCGAACCGGTCGACGGCGTCACCCGCAGGCCCCGGGTCAGGCACGGGGACGTGGTGGTCGCCCGGCGGACCTGGACGGCGGACGCGGAGGTGCTGCCGGTCCGGGGCCAGGGCGGCGGCGAGGAGGAGCACTACCTGGAGTACCGGCGCTGGCAACGCGCCCACGGCCTGCCGGACCGCTGCTTCGCCACGGTCTCCCACCCCGGCCAGGGGCCCATCGGGGCGAAGCCGGTCTACGTCGACTTCGACAGCCCGCTGTGCCTGGCCACGTTCGACGCCCTGGTGGAGCGCGGGCCCGGCACCCGGGTGGCCTTCCGGGAGATGCTCCCCGCCGAGGACGGCCTCCACCTCACCTCCCCGCGCGGCCGGCACGTCGCCGAACTCGCCGTGGAGACCTTCACCACCCGTCAGCCGCCCCAGTCCGACCAGGAGGTCGCACCGTCATGTCCGAACTGACCGAACCCGCGTCCTCCCCGCCCGGCGCCGCCCCCTCGCCGTGGCTGGCACTGCACATCTTCTACGCCGCCAACCCCCAGCCGCTGCTGGTGAAATGCGTCCGTCCCCTGGTGGACCGGCTCACCGAGGAAGGGCTGCTGTCGGGCTACTTCTTCATCAACTACTGGCTGGAGGGCCCGCACGTCCGGCTGCGGCTGCGCCCGAGCGGCCCGGCCGTGGAGGCCGAGGTGCGGCGCCGCGCCGAGGAGGCGATCAGCGGCTTCCTGAAGACTCGCCCCGCCCTGTACGAGGTCGACTCGGGCTTCCTGAAGGACTTCTACAACTCCCTGTTCGACATCGAGTTCCCCGATGCGGACCGCGCCGCGTACATGGGCCCGGACGGCCGGATGAACCTCCGGCCGAACAACTCCTTCTCCTACGAGGCCTACGCCCCCGAGTACGCCAAGTACGGCGGGCCGGCCGGCGTGGAGCTCGCCGAGTGGCACTTCCGGCACTCCAGCGACCTCGTGCTGGAGGCGTACCGCAGCATGAACCTGCACCTGCGGACGGTGCTCCTGGGCACGTCCGCGCAGCTGATGATGGTGATGGCCGGCTGCTTCCTGCCCGAGGAGGACCGGCTCGCGGACTACCTCGACTCCTACTACGACTTCTGGCACCGGCTGTTCCCCGGCACCGGTTTCATCGGGTCCAGCGAGTACGAGCGCACCTACGACCGGGAGGCGCCCGCTCTCGGCGCCCGTTTCGCCCAGGTGCGGCAGACGGTGGCGAGCGGCGACCTGTCCCGGCTGCCGGCGTTCCTGCGCCGCTGGGCCGAGCACTGCCTGGAACTGCGCGAGCGGGTGGTGGACCTCACCGCACGCGGCGAACTCGCCTTTCCGGCCTGGGACGGCCCGGCCCGTGAGGACGCCGGCCAGGCGCGCACCGACGACCCCGACGCGGCCCCCCTGGTGACGGTCACGCACGCCCCGGCCGTGCTGCCCCGCCTCCTCTCGCCGTACATGCATATGACCAACAACCGGCTGCACGTCACCATCCGGGACGAGGCGTACCTGGCCTTCGTCCTGGGCCGGGTGCTGCGGGAACCGGCCCAGGGACGGCAGGCCGCCTCATGAGAGACACCGACCACGCCGGTCCTGCCGCCGGCCGGTCCGGCAGGGCGGCCGCCGCGCGGGCGTACCGGCCCGCTCTGCGGGCGGGTGTGCTGATCAGCCCGCCGCTGCTGCGCGGCCCGCGCACCGTGCACCTGATCAAGCACCCGGTCAGCGGCGCCGCCTTCGAAGTGGGCCCGCGCGAGCACTTCGTCATCGGCCTGCTCGACGGGACACGGAACGTCGACGACGTCGTGGCCGCGTACGCGGAACGCTTCCGGCGCAGGCTGCCGGAGGAGCAGTGGACGCGGCTCCTGGGGCTGCTGGGCACCCGGGGCCTGCTCGACGGCTCCCCGGACCCCGCGCCGCCGGAGCCCGGCCCGGCCCGTGCCGGCACCTTCTGGGCGGGCAGCCGGCGCACCGTCGCCGACGCCCATGCGACGACGGGCCGGCTGCACCGGCTGCTGCGGCCGGTGCTGCGCCCCTGGGCGCAACTGCCGACCGCCGCCGCCGCCGTGGCGATGGCCGTCGCCGTTCTCGCGGACCCGGGGGCGTTCCTCGGCGGGACGTGGGAGCTGCTCACCAACCCGTGGGCGCTGGTCCCGTTCGCGGTCTTCCTCTGGTTCAGCATCTGCCTGCACGAACTCGCGCACGGCGTCGCCGCCCGGCACTACGGCGGGGTGGTGTCCGAGATCGGGCTGCGCTGGCGGTTCCCCGCCGTGATGATGTACTGCCGGGTCGACAACTACCTGTTCCTGCCCGGTCTGCGGGCGAAACTGGTGGTCGCCGCCGCGGGCGCCTACGTCAACCTGGTCCTCCTGCTGCCCTTCGCACTGTGGTGGGCGCTGCTGGCACCGGCCGACCCGGCCCGCCCGGTGCTGACCGGGATGCTCTTCATCGGCATCGTGCAGGCGCTGAGCAATCTGGTCCCGCTGCCGCCGCTGGACGGCTACCGCATGCTCGGCCACCTGCTGGGGGCCGCGAACCTCGCCCCGGAGACCGGGACGTATCTGACCCTGCGCCGCCACGGGCGGGACGCCGTCGCCGCCTACCCGCGGCGCGCCCGCCGCCTGTACGTCTCCTACGCCGTCGCGGCGGCCGCCCTGGTGCTGAGCGCCGCGGCCGGCAGCTGCGCCGCCGTCGTATGGCTGTTCCTCCACTGACGCCCCGACCACGAGAGAACACGCAACTCATGAATGAGGTACCCGTATGAGCTCCCCCTCCCCCACCACGGACCCGGCCGGGCCGGCCGTCGTGGTCGACGACGTGACCAAGAACTACGGCAGCCGACGGGCGGTCGACGGGGTCTCTCTGGACATCGGGCGCAGTGAGTTCTTCGGGCTGCTGGGACCCAACGGGGCGGGCAAGTCCACCCTGGTGGAGATCATGGAGGGGCTGCGCCGGGCCGACTCCGGCTCGGTCACGGTGTTCGGCGAGTCGCCCTGGCCGCGCAACACCGGTCTGCTGCCGCGCATGGGCGTGCAGACCCAGTCCTCCGCCTTCTTCGTACGGCAGACCGTGCACGAGCATCTGCGCACCGTCGCGGCGCTGTTCGGCACGGACCGCGCGGCCGTCGACCGCACTCTGGCGTCCGTGGGCCTGGGCGACCAGCACCGCGCCCGGGTCGACAACCTCTCCGGTGGCCAGCGGCAGCGGCTCGCCATCGCCTCCGCGCTGGTCCACGACCCCGAACTGATCTTCCTGGACGAGCCGACCGCCGCGCTGGACACGGAGGGGCGGCGCGATCTGTGGGAGGTGCTGCGGGGGCTGAAGGCGCAGGGCCGGACCATCGTCTACACCACCCACCACATGGACGAGGCGGAAGCGCTCTGCGACCGGGTGGGCATCCTGGTGGACGGCCGGCTCGTCGTCACCGACGAACCGCAGAACCTGATCGGGACCTTCGGCGCCACCAGCCGGCTGCTGGTCCCGCTCGGCCGGATCGGCGAGGAGCAGGCCGCGGGCCTGCCGGGCGTGGAGTCCGTCGCCGTACAGGGCGGTCACCTCGTCCTCCACACCCGTGCCACCGGCCGGGTCCTCGCCGCCCTCGACCCCCTCACCGGCCTGGACGGCGTGCAGACCCGCAGTCCCAGCCTCGAGGACGTCTACCTCGAGCTCACCTCCCGGCCGCAGGCCGCCCTCGCATCGAACCACCAGGAGCAGTCATGAGCGCCTACTCCGCGCTGACCGCGGCGGGCTACCGCGCCCAGGTCCGGGACAAGACGACGGTCTTCTTCACCTTCGCCTTCCCGCTGGTCTTCCTCGTCGTCTTCGGTCTCGTCTTCCGCGGGCGCAGCGTCGAGGAGAGCGGCTTCTCCTACCTGTCCTACACCGCCGCCGGGGTGCTCTCCTGGGGTGTCGCCAACGCCGCCGTCTTCGGTATCGGCTTCACGCTGATGCAGTGGCGCTCGGACGACATCCTGCGCATGATCCGGCTGTCCCCCGCCCCGCTGACCGCCGTCATCGGTTCCCGCTACGTACTCGCCCTGGGCGTGGGCCTGGTGCAGTCGGTGCTGTTCATCGGGGTGGCGATGCTGCCGGGCTTCGACCTGGTGCCCGACTCCCAGTGGCCCCTGCTGATTCCGGTCATGCTCCTCGGCATCACCACCTTCCTGCTGCTCGGCGTGATCATCGGCAGCATCGCCGACACCCCGGAGTCGGTGGCCGGCATCGCCAACTTCGTGATGCTGCCCATGGCGTTCCTGTCCGGTTCGTTCTTCCCGCTGGACTCCATGCCGGACTGGCTGCAGAGGGTCTCGACGGTCCTGCCGCTCCGCTATCTCAACGACGCGGTGTCGGCCGCGCTGACCGGCCGCGGCGATCTGTCGGACATCGGCTGGGGCGCCGTCGGGCTCGTCGCGTTCGCCGTGGTCTTCGGCGCCGTCGCGGCGCGCACCTTCCGCTGGACGAAGTCCTCATGAGCGCCCCGGCCCCGCCGCTCGCCCAGCCGATGGCGCACGCGCGCGACACCCTGCAGGCAGACCTGGACGGCCACTTCGGCGCCGACGCTCCCCGGGTGGTCCCGGTGGGCGCCGTCGGCGCGGGCGGCCCGCACGCCCGGGACCGGGACCCGTGGGCCGCGGACCGGCCCGCCGCGCTGGTCCACGTCACCGCCTCCGCGGTCCTGCTCGGCCCGTGGGGCGGCGACGGCACCGCCCCCGCCTGCGGCCGCTGCCTGGCCCTGCGCTGGCAGCGGCTGCGCAGCCGCAGCGAACGCAACGCCCTGGAGACCGCCGGGCCCGACGGGCCCCGCCCGGCCGGCGCCTGGCCGGTGCTCACCGGTCACGTCCGGGACACCGTGACCGCGCTGTGCGAGGCGCTGCTGCGAGGGCCTCTCCCGGCGCCCCCGGCACAGGATCCGGCGGACCGCGCCCTGCCCCAGGTGACCCGGCTCGGCCTGGCGAACCTGACCGTCCGGACGTATCCGCTGCTCGCCGACCCGCTCTGCCCGGACTGCGGCCACCGCACCCCGGCGACGGACCACGCCGAGCCGCTCACCCTCTTCTCGCGCCCCAAACCGGACCCGGACACCTACCGGCTGCGGTCGGCCTTCGCCCACCCGCTGCCCACCAACGCCCTGGCCAACCCGGTCTGCGGCGCCCTGGGGGCCGGTACCTGGACCGATGTCACCTCGTCCACCACCGCTCCGGTGGCCGGCAGCGCCTTCGTCCGCGGCTACGCGGGGCTGCACGACGTCACCTGGAGCGGGCAGGAGAACTCGTTCGCCACCAGCCGCCGGCTGGCGTTCCTGGAGGGGCTGGAGCGGTACGCGGGCACCCACCGGCGCGGCGGCCGCGCCCCGGTCGTCGGCTCCTACGAGGAACTGCGGGCCGACGCGGTCGACCCCGCGGTGTGCGGCCTGTACAGCCCGGAGACGTACCGGGACGATCCGCTGACCGACCCCTTCGACCCGCGTCGGCCGATCCCCTGGGAGTGGGGCTGGTCGCTGCGGGACGAACGTCCGGTGCTGGTGCCGTCCCGGCTCGTCTACTACAGCATCCCGCTCGCCGGCGACAACTTCGTCTTCGAGTGCTCCAACGGCTGCGCCATCGGCGGCTGTCTGGAGGAGGCCGTCCTGGGCGGCCTCCTCGAGCTCGTCGAGCGGGACTCCTTCCTGAACGGCTGGTACGGCGCGGCCCGGCTGCCCCGCATCGACCTGGCCACGGTGGGCAGTCCCACGGCCGTCGCGATGGCCGAGCGGGCCGCCCTCCAGGGCTACGACGTCCATGTCTTCGACAACCGGATCGACCTGGCGATCCCGGCCGTCACCGTGGTCGGCGTCCGCCGGGACGGCGGCCCCGGAACCCTGTCCTTCGCCGCGGCGGCCTCCCTGGACCCGAGGTCGGCGGTCGAGGGAGCCCTGTCCGAGGTGCTGAGCTACATCCCCCACCTGTCCCGGCAGACCGCCGAACGCCGGGACGAACTGGAGGCCATGGCGGACGACTTCGCCCTGGTGCGCCAACTGAAGGACCACCCCCAGCTGTACGGGCTGCCCCGGATGTCCGCCTACGCGCGGGCCTATCTGGAACCGTCCCCGGCCCGGCACTTCGACGAGGTGTACGGGGACTGGGAGCGCCACGGGCGGCCCCGTACCGGCGACCTGCGCGACGACGTGGCGGCGGTGCGGGACGAACTCGTCGCGGCGGGCCACGACGTGATCGCCGTCGACCAGACCCCGCCGGAGCAGGAGCGGGCGGGGCTGCGCACGGTCGCCACGGTGGTGCCGGGGCTGCTGCCGATCGACTTCGGCTGGAACCGGCAGCGGGCCCTGCTCATGCCCCGGCTGCGGACCGCGCTGCGCCGCGGCGGGCACCGGGACCGCGACCTGACCGACGCGGACCTCGTGCCGGCCCCGCATCCCTTCCCGTGAAGGCGTCCGTTCCCCCCGAGGGTCTCCTCGCCCGCGCCGGGGAAGTCCTGAGGCCTGCCCTCGACCTGTATCTGGACCTGCACGCGCACCCGGAGACCTCCGGGCAGGAGGAGCGCACCGCCGGCCGTTTCGCCCGGTCCCTCGAGGCGGCCGGGTGCACGGTGACCGAGCGGGTGGGCGGCCACGGTGTGGTCGGCGTCCTGAGCAACGGGGACGGCCCCCGGGTGTGGCTGCGGGCGGAACTCGACGCGCTCCCGATCGAGGAGCGGACCGGACTGCCGTACGCCGCCCGAAACGGCGCCATGCACGCCTGCGGCCACGATCTCCACATGGCCGCGGCCACCGGCGCGGCCGCTCTGCTCGCCGGTCCGGCCGACCGGTGGCAGGGCACCCTGGTGGTGGTGGGACAGCCCGCGGAGGAGACGCTGAGCGGTGCCGAGGCCATGCTGGCCGACGGTCTGTACGACCGGTTCGGAAGGCCCGACGTGGTGCTGGCCCAGCACGCCGCGCCGCTGCCGGCCGGCACGGTCGCGCACGCGCCGCAGGGCGTACCCATGGCCGCGGCCGGCGCGGTGCTCGACGTCCTGCTGCACGGACGGGGCGGCCACGTCGCCACCCCGCACCTGGCGGTCGACCCGGTGGTCGCCGCGGCCCACGTGGTCACCCGGCTCCAGGGCGTCGTGGCCCGCGAGACGGCGCCCGCCGACCAGGTGACCCTGACGGTGGGCACCCTGCGGGCCGGGACCGCCGCCAACGTCATCCCGGACGAGGCCCGGCTGGGCATGGCGCTGCGCGCGGCGCACGAGGCGTCCCTGGACCGGGCGCTGGCCGCGGTGCGCCGCGTCGTCCTCGCGGAGAGCGCGGCCGCGGGGGCGCCGCGCGAGCCGGAGATCGCGGTCGTCTCCCGCTCGGCGTCCCTGCTGTGCGACGCGCACAGCACCGCCGCTGTACGGCGCGCCCACACCGCGCTCCTGGGCGCCGGGCGGGTCCTGGACTGGCCCGGCTCGATGGCCACCGAGGACTTCCCGCTGTTCGGGGACCCCGGCGCCGCCGTGCACGGCCTGCACGGAGTGCCGTTGGTCTACTGGATGCTGGGGGTGGTGGGCACGCGGGAGTGGCAACGGGCACCGGCCCCGAACCACTCCCCGCTCTTCGCCCCGCACATCGGGAGCGCCCTGCGCCCCGCGATCACCACGCTGGCCGCCGCGGCGCTGGACCGTTTCACCCCGGGCTGACGCCCCCGCCGGGGCTCCGCCCCTAATCCCGCGCCTCAAACTCCCCCTACGCCTGGCGGCCGTGGGTGGGGGTAACCTCCCACCCCGCCAGGCGTAGGGGGAGTGCCCCCAGCGAGGCTGGAGTTGCCCGGCGGGCTGGGTTGCCGCGCAGCGGCATTTTCAGCCCGGCCTGGGGGCACCTCCCACGGCCGCCAGGCCGTAGGGGGAGTTTGAGGCCACCGCGCGGAGCGCGGTGCCGGGCCCGGGCGGAGCCCGGTTTCGGGAAGGGGCGGGTAGGGGAACAGGCCCCCTAAGACGCCCACTCGTCCGCCACCGACAGCGCCGCGTCCAGCGCCGCCAGCCCCTCCTTCGCCTCCGCCTCGCTGACGTTGCACGCCGGGACCGCGTGTGTGCGGTTCATGTTGATGAAGGGCCACAGGCCGTTCTTCTTGCAGGCCGCCCCGAACGCCGCCATCGCCGCGTTCGCCTCGCCCGTCGCGTTGTACGGAACCAGCGGCTCGCGGGTCTCGCGGTCGCGGACGAGTTCGAGGGCCCAGAAGGCGCCGAGGCCGCGCACCTCGCCGACCGACGGGTGGCGTTCCGCCAGTTCGCGCAGGCCGGGGCCGAGCACCTGCTCGCCGATCGTGGCCGCGTGCTCGACGACCTGCTCGTCCTCCATGACCCGGATCGTGGCGACGGCCGCCGCGCACGCCAGCGGGTGGCCCGAGTAGGTGAGGCCGCCGGGGTAGGGCCGCTTGTCGAAGGTCGCGGCGATCTCGGCGGAGATGGCGACGCCGCCCAGCGGCACGTACCCCGAGTTGACGCCCTTCGCGAAGGTGATCAGGTCCGGCACCACGTCGAAGTGCTCGGCGGCGAACCACTTGCCCGTACGGCCGAAGCCGGCCATGACCTCGTCGAGGACGAAGACGATGCCGTACCGGTCGCAGATCTCGCGGACGCCCGCGAGGTAGCCGGGCGGCGGCGTCATGATGCCGGCGGTGCCGGGGATCGTCTCGAGGACGATCGCGGCGATCGTCTGCGGGCCCTCGAAGGCGATGGTGTCCTCGAGGTGGGTGAGGGCGCGGGCGCACTCCTCGGCCTCGGTCGTGGCGTAGAACGGCGACCGGTACAGGAACGGCGCCCAGAAGTGGACGACGCCCGCCGTGGCGCTGTCGTTGGCCCAGCGGCGCGGGTCGCCGGTGATGTTGATCGCGGTGGCCGTGCCGCCGTGGTACGAGCGGTAGGCGGAGAGCACCTTCGGGCGGCCCGTGTGCAGCCGGGCCATGCGGACGGCGTTCTCGACGGCCTCCGCGCCGCCGTTGGTGAAGAAGATCTTGTCCAGGTCGCCGGGGGTGCGCTCGGCGATCAGCCGGGCGGCCTCCGAACGCGGCTCCACGGCGAACGCGGGCGCGAAGGTGGCCAGCTTCCCGGCCTGCTCCTGGATCGCGGCGACGACCCTGGGGTGCTGGTAGCCGATGTTGGTGTAGACGAGGCCGCTGGTGAAGTCGAGGTAGCGGTTCCCGTCGTAGTCCCAGAAGCAGGACCCCTCTGCGCCGGCGACGGCGAGCGGGTCGATCAGGCCCTGGGCGGACCAGGAGTGGAACACATGGGCACGGTCGGCGGCCTTCACGGCGGCGCCGGCCTCGGGGTCGGCATGAGGGGTCATGCCGACCAGCGTAAGGAGGCGCCGGGCGGCGACGACATGGCCATCCTGTACGCCCTCGGCCGCTTATCCGGGCAGGATGTCGCGCCGTTCCCGCCCTCACGGGTGCTTGACAGCATCCTGTCGACATGACAGCCTGTTGTCATATGAACATGACGGGGGCACGCGTCAAGGAGGGCACCATGACCCGCAAGACCGTTCATCTGGCCGTGTACGACACCTTCGCCGACTGGGAGACCGGCCACACCACCGCTCACCTCACCCAGAACGGCTTCACGGTGAAGACGGTCGGTCCGACGACCGACCCCGTCACCACCATGGGCGGCGTCCGCGTCCAGCCCGACCTCGCGCTCGCCGACCTGGACCCGGCGGACAGCGCCCTGCTGATCCTCACCGGGGCGGGCCTGTGGGACATGGGCGACGACCTCGCCCCCTTCGCCGCCGAGGCCCGCGCGTTCCTCGACGCGGGCGTGCCGGTCGCGGCGATCTGCGGCGCGACCGCGGGGCTCGCCCGCGAGGGCCTGCTCGACGACCGCGCGCACACCAGCGCGGCCCCGATGTATCTGGACGCCACGGGGTACCAGGGCGGCGCGCGTTACGCCGACACGGACGCCGTCACCGACGGCGACCTGATCACCGCCGGCCCGACCGAGCCGGTCGCCTTCGCCCGGGAGGTCTTCGCCCGCCTCGGGGTCTACGAGGGCGAGAAGCTGGAAGCCTGGTACCGGCTGTTCCACGACTCGGACCCGGCGGCCTTCGAGGTCCTGAGCGCATGAGCCCCGCGCACCACCCCCAGGAGCTGCTGACCCGCACGGCCCTCGGCGTCTTCCGGCTGAACGGGCAGTTCATCACCGTGTCCGACGCCCTGGCCCGGGAGGCGGGGCTGACGGCCGCGCGCTGGCAGGTCCTCGGCGCGGTGCTCCGGGAGCCGCAGTCCGTCGCGCAGGTCGCCCGCACCATGGGCATCACCCGGCAGAGCGTGCAGCGCATCGCCGACGTACTGGCGGAGCAGGGGCTCGCGGAGTACCGGCCCAACCCGGCCCACCGGCGCGCGAAGCTGCTGCACGCGACCGAGGAGGGCCGGGCGGCGGTCCGGCAGATCGACCCGGGCCACGCACGGCTGGCGAACCGGCTGCTCGACGAACTCGGGCGGGACGAATTCGCCGAGACCGTACGGGTGTTGGAGCGGCTCTCGAAGGCGATGTCCGTGATCGAGGCGGAGGGCACGGACCAGGCGGGGGCCCCGGCGCGGGCGGTCCGGGGCGACGGCTGAGGGCGTGGACGCCGGCCCCCGGCACGCGGCAGGAGGCAAGAGGCCGGAGCCGGACCCGTACGGCCGCCGTCGGCGCACTATCCTCGGCCCTGTCGGGGTTTCGTACGGGGGAAGGGCCGCGCGGCGATGGAGCAGCTGGCACCAGGGGATCCACAGAGCATCGGTGAGTACCGGATCCTGGCCCGCCTCGGCGCGGGCGGCATGGGGCAGGTGTACCTCGCCCGGTCCGACCGCGGGCGGACCGTCGCGGTGAAGCTCGTACGCCAGGAGCTCGCCGAGCAGGAGGAGTTCCGCGACCGCTTCCGTCTCGAGGTCCGTTCGGCCCTGCGCGTCGGCGGGCAGTGGACGGCGCCGGTGCTCGACGCGGACACGGAGGCGCCGATCCCGTGGGTCGCCACCGGGTACATCGCGGGGCCGTCGCTGCACGCGGTCGTCTCGGGCGAGCACGGCCCGCTGCCCGAGCGCAGCGTCCGGCTGCTGGCCTCCGGGCTGGCCCACGCGCTGACGGACATCCACGCGGCCGGGCTGATCCACCGCGACCTCAAGCCGTCGAACATCCTGCTCACCATCGACGGGCCGCGCGTCATCGACTTCGGGATCGCCCGCGCCCTGGACACCGTCACCGACGGCGGACTCACCCGCACCGGCGCGCTCGTCGGCTCCCCCGGCTTCATGTCCCCCGAGCAGGTGCGCGGCCAGCAGGTCACCGCGGCGTGCGACGTCTTCTGCCTGGGCTCCGTCCTCGCGTACGCGGCGACCGGCCGGCTCCCGTTCGGCGCGGCGGACAGCGGCGGGCACGCGCAGATGTTCCGCATAGCGCAGGAGGAGCCGGACCTGGTCGGCGTCCCCGCCGGTCTGCTCGACCTGGTCCGCGACTGTCTGCACAAGGAGCCGGAGGCCCGGCCGGCGCTCGCGCAGGTGCTGGAGCGGACGACCGCCGACTCGGACGGCGAACCGTGGCTGCCGGGCGCGCTGATCGCGCAACTGGGGCGGCACGCCGTCCAGTTGTTGGACGCCGAGGACCGGCCCCGTACGTCCGATCCGCTGCCCGCCGCGCCCCCGCCCTCGTCCCGGCCTCCCGCGATGCCGCCGACGCTGACGGCTCCGCCTCGCCACGAACCGGCGCCCGCCTTCACGCCGCAGTCGACACCCGTACCCGCGCCGCCCCCGCACTACGGGCAGCCGCCGTACTACGGACAGCCCGGGCAGGCGTACGGATACCCGCAGCCCTACGCCCCGGCCCCCTACCCGCCCGCCGGACACGGCCCGGCAGCCCCGCCGCCGCGCCGCTCACGTGGCGGGACACTCGCGCTGATCGCCGTCGCCCTGGTCGTCGCGCTCGGCGCGGGCGGCTCCGTCTACGCGCTGATGTCCAAGGACCGGCCCGGCGGGACGGCCGCGGCCCCGAAGCCGGGCGGCGAGACGCCCACCGGCTCCCCGCAGACGCCGACCGGCGACTCCACGCCGCCCAGCGGTACGCCGTCGCCCGAGCAGGCCGACGGGGACGTGCCGCAGGAGTACGTCGGCACCTGGCAGGCGTCGTTCGACACCGGGGACGGCACCAACACCCGGACCATGACGATCAGCCAGGGCGCGCGGGGCGAACAGGTCATGAGCCTGACCGGCACCGGCCCCAACTACGACTGCCGCTGGTCCGCCACCCTCCGTGCCGCCGGCCCGCCCCTCGAACTCGACCCCACCCAAGTGACGTTCGGCGACCGGACGTCCTGCGCCCCGGGCGAGTGGAGCCGACTGACCCTGCGGGACGACACCACCGTCGTCCGCGAACTCGTCGGCTCCGGCGGCGAACCCCTCACCTACACCAAGTCGGGCTGAACCACTCCGCGCGGGGACGGGCCCGGTCAGCCCCAGCTGGCGCTGTGGAAGCTGCGGTACTCCCTGCGTTCCTGGACCGACACCAGCCAGCGCGCGGCCAGCAGACCCGTGAGACTGACCCCGATGAGGCCCACGCCCAGAGCCGGGTTGCCGAAGTCGACGATCGAGGTGACCGTGCGCGACGCGATGCCCTCCTCCGGCCGCACCGGCGGTACCGGCGGCGCGGGCACGGGCGGGGCGCCGGCCCCGTTCTCCGCGCTCTGCCCGGTCCCGCCGTTCGCGTTCCCGTCACCGGGCGGCGGCGGGCCGCCCGTCAGGTCCACCCCGAGGCTCTCCATGGCCGTGGTCACCGGCTGGAAGTAGGTCGTGCCGCCGGTGACGCAGTCCCCGTCGCCGCCCGAGGTGACGCCGAGCGCCAGCCCTTCGGAGAAGAGCGGGCCGCCGCTGTCGCCGGCCTCCGCGCAGACGGTGGTCTCGATCAGTCCGGTGACGGTGCCCTCCGGGTAGTTCACCGTCGCGTTGAGGGCGGTCACCTCGCCCGAGCGGAAGCCGGTGGTGCTGCCGCTGCGGAACACCCGCTGCCCGACGGCCGCCTCGCCCGCACCGACGATCTGCACGGCGCTGCCGTTGCCGGTGTCCACGACGTTGGTGCGGTCCAGGGTGCCAACGTCCTCGTAGCGGACCAGGGAGTAGTCGTCGCCGGGGAAGCTCGCCACGGTGGTGGTGCCGACGAGTTCGTCGCCGTCGCGGTCCAGGAACCAGGTGGTGTCGCGCGGTCCGCAGTGCCCGGCCGTCAGGATGAAGGTGTCCCGGCCGTCGGTGACGTTGAACCCGGCCGAGCAGCGGCGCCGGTCGCCGAAGACGGGCGTGCCGCCGTTCACCCGGGTGGTGAAGGCGCCGGAGGTGCGCTCCATGCGCACGAAGCCGCCGATCCGCTCGGCGAGGCCGGACAGCTCCGACCAGTCCTCGGCCGAGACGGTGCTGTCGGCGCGCACGGTGACGCTGTTGTCGGCGTAGTCCACCGACCAGGCCGTGCCCGCCACGCGGGGCGCCGAGCGCAGCTCCTCGGTGGCCGAGCGAAGCTGCTCCATGCTGTGCTCGACGACCTTCGCCTCCGCGCCCGCCCGCCGCGCCTCTTCCGCCGCGTCCTGGTCGGTGACCGCGACGACCGTCCGGCCGTCGGCGCCGGTCCAGCTGCCGGCGGTGCGGGACGGGCCGAGCCGCGAGACGACGTCCGCGGCCGGGTCCGTCTGCGGACCGCCGACGGGCGCCGGCTCGCCCGCGACGGCGCCGGAGACCATCAGGCCACCGCTGAGCAGCCCGACGGCGGCGGCCAGCCGCACGATCCGCTGGAGTTTCCGTCGTGCGCGCCTCCGGCGTGTGTGTTTCATCCGCAGCCCCATGGTCGTGACGGAACGGTCTGACCGTTGGCGGGGGCCCCGAGCTCCGGGGCCCCCGCGTTCAGTACGTGCGGCAAGGGCGGTGTGTTCAACGGCCGCGCCCGGCCGGTGTGTCCGACGGCGCTCCCGGAAGCCCGTCCGGCACCGGCCGGGTGTGCGAGGATCCGGGCGTGGATGCCTTGATGCCCGAAGACCCGCCGCAGATCGGCCCCTTCCGGCTGCTCGGCCGGCTCGGGGTGGGCGGGATGGGCCGCGTGTATCTCGCCCGGTCCGCGGGCGGGCGCACGGTCGCCGTCAAACTCGTACGGCCCGAGCTCGCCGCGCAGGACGAGTTCCGGCGCCGGTTCACGCGCGAGGTGGAGGCGCTGGAGCGGGTCGGCGGGTCCGGGACCACGCCCGTCATCGCGTCGGACACGGCCGCCGCGTCGCCCTGGGTCGCCATCGGGTACGTCCCCGGGCCGTCGCTGCGGAGCGTGGTCGTCGACCAGTACGGGCCGCTGCCGGCGTACTCGGTGCGCGCGCTCGCCGCCGGACTCGCGGACGCGCTCGGGCACATCCACGCCGCCGGGCTGCTGCACCGGGACCTGAAGCCGTCGAACATCCTGCTCACCGTCGACGGGCCCCGCATCATCGACTTCGGGATCGCCCGCGCCGTGGACACCGTCACGGACGGCGGGCTGACCTCGACCGGCGCGGTCGTCGGCTCGCCCGGCTTCATGTCGCCCGAGCAGGTGCGCGGCGAGCGGCTCACGCCCGCGTCCGACATCTTCTGCATGGGCGCCGTGCTGGCGTACGCGGCCACCGGGCGCCCGCCGTTCGGGTCGGCCGACAGCGGGGTGCACGCCGTCCTGTTCCGTATCGCGCACGAGGAGCCGGACCTGACCGGGCTGCCGCCCGAGCTGGAGCCGCTCGTACGCGGCTGCCTGGACAAGGACCCGGCCGCGCGGCCGGCCTCCGCCGAGCTGGCGAACGTGACGCCGCCCGGCGAACCGTGGCTGCCCGCGGGGCTGCTGGCCGGGCTCGGCCGCCACGCGGCCCGGCTGCTCGACGCGGACGGCGACCCCACCCCGCCGACACCGGTCGCCGCAGTCCCCGCCGCCCCGCGCAGGCGCCGGCGTACGGTCCTCGCCGCCGTCAGCGCGGCCGCCGTCCTCGCCGCCGGCGGCACGTACGCCGCGCTGGCCCTGCGGGACGGCGGCGGGGCGGACACCGCCAAGGGGACGCCGGGCGCGACCGGCTCCCCGGCCGGGTCGTCGAACAGTTCCGGCGGCATCGTGCCCGACGACTTCCTCGGCGCCTGGGAGGGCGTCCTGCGGGGCAGCGCCGACGCGCCGTACGAGACCGGGCGCATCGAGATCACCCAGGGCCGGGCCGGCGAGAAGACGGGCGTGTACGTGCACGTCTCCGGCGAGCGGCTGTGCATGGGCCGCTCCACGCTCGTCTCCGCGGACGCCGACAGAATCGTGTTCGGCGAGAGCGACGTCACCACCAGCGTGCCCGAGAAGCACTGCACGCCCGCGGCGCACCAGACCCTGACCGTACGGTCGCCCGACGTGCTGGAGTGGACGTCGGGCGACGTCAGCGCCACCTTCCACCGGTCGCGGAGCGGGCCGAAGGCGGTCCCGCCCGCCTTCGTCGGTCACTGGCAGCAGAAGTTCGAGGTGCTCGACGCCCCGCCGGACCACGAGGAGAACCGCACCTTCGAGATGACCGTCACCCAGGGACCGGTCGGCACCCCGCTCGTACGGTTCTCGGAGAACTACCCGCGCGTCGACGACGAGACCGGCGCCGAGACGGGCGACCTCGTGCACTGCGAGAGCACGGCCGTACTCGGCGGCGTCGGCGACCTCGTGGTCCTCGGGCCGCCGCTGCCCGAACCGGGCTCCGACCGCGAGTGCTCCCCGTCCGGCTCGTCGCAGAACCTGCGCGTCGACCGCGTCGAGGGCAGGGAACGCATCCTGATGTACGGGATGAGCGCCGACGGCGAACCGGCGGAGTACTTCCGCAGGTGAGCCCTGGGCGGGCTCAACCCTCGTACGGGTACACCTGGGTGACCTTGCCCTTGAGGTCGGCGTTCAGATACCCGCTCGCGCCGTACTCGTCGGACAGGTAGATGCCCAGGCCGAGCGGGGTGCCGAACGTTTCACTCGGCTCCCGTGCCACCAGATAGCGGGTGGTCGGGTTCTTCACGTTCAAGTCCTCGCGGGCCCGCTCGAACAGAGCGGGAAGCACGTCCCAGTCGAAGTCGTCCAGGCTGAACGGACGCTTTCCGCTGGAGAGAGTGCCGCTGATGATGCCCTTCTCCGCGCCCTTGCCGACGCGGTAGGTCCAGCTGTCGTACCGCCTGTCGTCGCCGTCGACCATCACGTTGGCCGACACATGCTCCGGGTACACGGTGAGGCTTCCGATCCGGGCCGTGCCCGTCCTGGCCTTGATGTCCGCGACCGCCATGCGGATGCCGTCAGGCGTCAGCAGGTCGACCTGCCGGGCGCTCTGTGACGGCGTGGGATCGGGAGGGGCCGGCGTCGGGGTCCTTGTCCCCGTGACGGACGACCCCGACGGCTTGGCCCCCGCCTCACGGCCCCCGTCGGGCAGCAACGCCCACACCAGTACGCCGGTCAGCACGGTCGCGGTGATCGACGATCCGATCGCGACCCGGCGGCCCAGCCGGACCCGCCGCCGCGCCGCACGGCCGGCGGCCTCTGCGCGTGCCGCCGTCGCCGGCGCGGCCTGCGCCGGGACGCCGTCCTGGGCCTCGGGGGCGGCGGGCGGGGACAGCCGGTACGAGGTGGGCACCGCGTCCGCGGGCTCCGCTGCCTCGGGCCTCGGGGCGTTCGCCGGGGCCACGGGCTTCGCGTCCACCGGTTGTGCCGAGGGGCCCTCCGCAACCTCGGCCAGCATCCGGTCCACAGCCTCGGGGCCAGGACGCGCGGCCGGGTCCTTGACCAGCACGGCGGCCAGCGTCGCCGCCAGCGGACCGGCCTGACGCGGCGGCGGCAGCTCGTCGTTCAGGACGGCGGCCAGCGTGGCGAGCGTCGAGCCCCGGCGCAGCGGGTGGTGCCCCTCGACGGCGACGTACAGCATCATCGCCAGCGACCACAGGTCGGAGCCGGGCCCGCCCTCGTCGCCGGAGATGCGCTCGGGCGCCATGTAGTCGGGCGTCCCGATGATGGACCCGGTCGCGGTCAGGACGGTCGACTCGCGGATCGCGGCGATCCCGAAGTCGGTGAGGACCGGGCGCCCGTCGGGGCGCAGCAATACGTTCGCGGGCTTCACGTCCCGGTGCTGGATGCCGGTGTCGTGCGCGGCCCGCAGCGCGGCCAGCACCTCCCGCCCGAGGTGGGCGGCCTCGACGGGGGTCATCGGGCCGTTCGCGAGGCGGTCGGCGAGCGACCCGCCGCTGACCAGCTCCATGACGAGCCAGGGGTAGGTGTCGGTGCCGCCGTCCACCACGTGGTGGATGGTCACGACGTTGGGATGGTCGACACGCGCGAGCGCCCGGGCCTCCCGCAGGACCCGCGCCCGCAACAGGCGCGCGGCTTCCGGGTCGTACTCCGCGAGTCCCGGATCGGGCGGCCGGACCTCCTTCAGCGCGACGGCCCGGTCCAGCACGACGTCGCGCGCCCGCCACACCGTGCCCATCCCGCCGCCGCCGAGCCGCCCCTCCAGCTCGAACCGCCCGTCGATCACCCGTCGTGCGGGCCCCCCGTCGTTCATGGCCCGGAGCATAAGGGACAGGGGTGACAGCTCTTCCCACAGCCCAGCCGGCCCGCCGGCAACGCCGGCCCCGGTGGCGTGCGGCGGTGGCGCAACAACCCCGGACGCGGACCCGCGGCGAAAGCGCTCGGCCCTCGCCGCGGATCTGCCCCTCGGGATCTCCAGTGTCCCTCTAACGCCCTGGCGGCACGAGTCGATCTCGGCCGCCCCCGCCGGATCGAGGCGCGGCCCGCCGGCCTATGCAGAGCACATGCACGGCGCATGCGAAGCCTGTACGCGTTCTTGTGACCGCTCAATACTCTGCGCGAACGAATGGAGCGGAGGATGGCACAGCGGGGCCGCTGATGGTTCATATCAATCCGCGCCCTTCCATCCACAAACAAGGAGGACTCCATGTATCAGGGTGACCTTTCCCTGCTCGAAGAGATCCAGGAGCAGGACTTCGACGGCGTTGCCTACGGCGCCTGCACCACGAACACCTTCTCCCTGTCCAACTGGCTGGGCAACCAGGGCGGCTGGTGCACCCTCACCAAGGAGTGCCAGCCCAACTGCAACTGACACCGCATCACTCGACGAAGGAGAGCATCATGCAGAACAACAAGGCCGACATACTCGGCGGCTACGACGAGGCCGAGCTCATAGAGCTGAGCGAGGCGGACACCTACGGCGGCACGGGACCGTGGTGCATCGCCACGGTCACCCTGATCTCCGCGGCGATGTGCCCGACCACCAAGTGCACCAGCCAGTGCTGAATTCTCCCGCATCGATTTCGGTGAGCCTGTAGCACGATGAGCCGGATTGGGATCCGGTCGTTCACACGCCCGGCTTCCAATCCGCGTTCATTTCTCGTTTCTCGACATCGCGCGAAGACGGAGTTGCAAGAAAGTGATATCTCCTGCCGAGTACTATCCAGAATTCGACAGCGCTGAAGTCGAAGAAACCATTACGCCTCTGGCACGGTTCGACGACCGGATCACCGCTGTCCTCGAAGCCGGCAGGAGCGAGGACACAGGGGCCGTACGCGTCTTTGACGCCGAGAGCCGTGCGGCCGCGGTACAGGAGTGGCTGAACCGCCCGGAACAGTATCCGTTCCAGCACATCGTCAAGAGCGTCGTCACCGTGGTCGCGGACGCCGAACCACTCGCCGCCTTCTCCGACCTCTTCGCCGAACCCGGAACCGCCCTGGTCCAGCTGCTCGAGCGCGCCGAGGCCCGCCTCCGCGAGGTGTACACCCGCCCGCTGGTGGCCGCCGTCAACCACGCACGCGAGAGCGGCAGCCTCGAGGGGGAGACGCCCGAGGAGCGCTACCGGTACTTCGTCCGGCAGTCGGTCCGGACATCCTTCGAGGCGGTGAGCCGCCTGTCCTTCCCGGTCCTGCGGGACATCACCCGCCTCGTGCTCCGCAACGAACTGGCCGCCTTCGAAGAGCTCTGCACCCGCCTGAGCGCCGACCGGCCCGCCATCGAGACCTTGTTCGGTATCGGCACCACCGACCCGCTGGTGTCCCTGGGACAGTCCGAAGGCGACACGCACAACCACGGCCGCAGCGTCTGCGTACTCACCTTCCGGTCCGGGAAGCGCCTGGTCTACAAGCCCCGAGACGTCTCCTGCGAGGCCGCCTACGTCACCATCGCCCACGAGTTCAACACCCGCCTGGGTACCGGTCTGGTCGCGGCCACCGTCCTCGAACGCGACCGGTACGGGTACGTGGAGTTCGTCGAGACCGAGGACGTCTCGGACATGTCCACCGAGTTCATGCACGCCAGCGGCGAACTCGCCGCCGTGCTCTATCTGCTCAACGCACGGGACATGCACTTCGAGAACATCCTGCCGACCCGGCGCGGCCCGCTCCCCATCGACCTGGAAACGATCCTGCACCCCGCGCGGATCCACACCGGCCCGACGCCGGAGGCCCCCGGCAACGCGTACGCGACGATCGCCCAGTCAATCTACGGAATCGGCATCCTCCCCCTCGTCATGGCCGGGAAGGGCGACGGCGCCGGACACATCGACCTCGGATTCCTCGGCGACCAGGGCCGGGGCAACTCACCTTTCAAGTCGGTCGAGTTCGACGCCCCCTTCACCGACCGGGTCAGCCTGGCGCTGCGCCCGGCGGCGGCCGCGGAACGCAAGACCGTCGTGGGCGCTCTGACCGAGGAAGAGACCCACGATCTGGGCCGGCAGATGGCCGACGGCTTCACCAGGGTCTTCCGTGCCGTGATGGCCGACCGGGACACCTGGACCGGTCTGCTGCGCAAGACGGCCGCCGGCATCCGCGTCCGGTACGTCCACAACCCGACCGCGCTGTACGGCCAGACGCTGCGGATGACGGCCGGCCCCAGCGCCCTCGACGGCACCGCCCCCTACCTCGCCCTGCTGAAGCGCATCGCGATCGCCAGCAAGACCTCCGACCGCCGGATCATCGGGTCGGAGATGCGGCAGCTCGCCGAGCGCGACATCCCCTACTTCACCGTCGCCGGCACCGGCACCGCACTCACCGACGGCGAAGGCAACGAGGTCGGCGCGGACTTCGACCTGTCACCGCTCGATCTGGCGCTCGCCAAGATCGGCCGGATGGACGAGTTCCAGCTCGGGGAGGAGCTCAGGCTCCTCCACTCGGCCTTCTCCTCCCGCTTCCCCGACAACCACCTCATCCCCGCCGGCGGCACCGTGGCCGGCCCGGCGGCAGCACCGGCCGCCCAGGGACAGGACGACGCGCTGATCAGCCTCGTGGCCCGCCTGTGCGACCAGCTCGTCGCCACCTCGCGGCCCGACAGGTTCGCACATCTGCCCCGTACCTGGATCGGCCCGCTCGCCTCCGCGGAGGCCAACCGACCGTGGCCGCCCGGCGTCCTCGGGTACGACCTCTACACCGGGCGGAGCGGCCCCGCCCTGGCGCTCGCCGCCGCCGGCCGCCTGCTGGACGAGCCCCGGTACCGCAAGCTGTCCGCGCAGATCTTCTCGACCACCGCGGACATCCTCGCGACCCGGCGCTACGAGGCCCGCAGCATCCAGCAGGCCGGTCACGGCGGCTACACGGGCATGGCCGGAATCCTGTTCTCGCTCTCGGCGGCAGGCCGGATCCTCGGCGAGGAGAGCTGGACCCGTGCGGCCCAGGGCGCGGTGCCGCTCCTCCTCGACCAGATCGGCGCCGTGTCACGCGACCGGCTGCCCCTGGACGTCATCGGTGGAGTCGCGGGCGTGCTGTCGTGCGTGACGGCGATCGGCGGGCCGCACGCCGCCGACTCGGTCGAGGCGCTGACCTCGCTGCTCGTGGACGCCCTGCACCACGGCACCGACGGCGCCCGGTCGGTTCTCGAACAGTCCGGGTTCGCTCACGGCGTGAGCGGGGTCCTGCACTCGCTCTGCCAGGCCCTGCCGCAGCTGTCCGCCGGCCGGCGAGCGGTCGTCGAGTCCGTACTGGCGGGCCTGGCAGAGCGGCTCCATGACTTCTACGACTCCGGCGAGGGCAACTGGTACTCCAACGTCGCCACGCCGCAGGCCTTCTCGACCGGCTGGTGCCACGGCTCCACCGGTGTCGCCCTCGCCCTGTCCGCCTACCACAGCGTGTCCGGTGGCGACGACGCCGTGGCACAGCAGCGGGACCAGGCTGTCGGCAACATCATCCGGCTCGGTTTCGGCCGCAACCTCACCTGGTGCCACGGCGACCTCGGCAATCACGACGCGCTGACCGCCCTCGCCGGCGCCGGCGACACCCCACTGCGCGCCGAGCTCACCGAGATCGAAGGGAAGTGGCTCCAGCCGGAGGTCTTCCGTCGCAAACTCGGCGACGCCAGGAGCCGCTACGCCCACACCAGCAGCCTCATGGTCGGCACCGCCGGAGTCGTGCTGCACCTGGTCAACCGCATCGACCCGGCCGGGCGCGTCTCCCCGATCCTCCTCACCGGGGAGGGCCGATAGATGGCACACCGTCTGCCGACCGTCACCCAGGTCACCCAGACCGAGTGCGGCCTCTGCTCCTGTGTGTCGCTGCTGCGCTACTACGGACGCGCGGAGGACATCTCCACCGCCCGGGACGCCATGGACGCGGGGCGCGACGGACTGTCCGCGAGCCAGTTGGCCCAGTTCCTGACCTCCCGCGGCATGGACGTGAAGCCGTACCGCATCAGGGACATCGCCGCGCTGGAGAAGTTCACCTGCCCCGTGATCCTCTACTGGGAGGACTACCACTTCCTCGTGCTGGAGCGGTTCGACGGGCGGACCGCGATCGTCATGGACCCGGCCGTGGGTCGCCGCCGTATCAGCCGTGCCGAGCTGGAGGCCGGCTTCAGTAACATCGCGCTGGTCGCCGAACCGGGTCCACAGTTCGAGAAGACCCGCTCGCAGCCGCTGGCCGAGTGGCGCCGCATCCCGCTGTTCGCGGAAGGATCCCGCTCACGGATCACCCTGGTGGCACTGCTGTCCCTCAGCGGGTACGCGGCCGTGCTCGGCATCCCGATGCTCACCGAGTGGGCCGTCGACCGGTCCGCCGGCTGGCGTGGCCTGGACGACCTCTCGCTGGCCGTCGCGATGATCCTGGCGGTGGCCGCCGGGTACCTCGCGATCCACCTCATCAGGGTCATGGCCCTGTCCTCGCTGGTCGCCCTGCTGGGCCGTCATCTGATGACCCATACGTTCACCAGACTGCTGGCGCTGCCGTACCGGTTCTTCACCACGCGACAACCCGGTGAGCTCCTGTTCCGCCTCAACAGCGTGAACTCGATCCGCGACCTGCTGTCCTCCCGCGTCGCCCAGGGCATCCTGGACGTCGGCACCCTCGTGTGCGTCACCGTGTACCTGTTCGTCACCGAGTGGCGGCTCGGCACAGTGGCGGCCGCCCTGTTCCTGATGAACGCCGCGTACCTGATGAAGACGCGGGTACGGGTACTCGAAGCCGTCGACGCCGAGATCGCCCATCTGTCCAAGAGTCAGTCCACCCAGCTCGACGCCATCGTGTCGATCCCCACCATCAAGATGGGCGGCTACGCCGACGAGTTCATCGACGGATGGACCACGACCTACGCCAAGTCGCTCGACGCGATGAAGACGCGGATGCGGCTCCAGCAGGGCCGTATCGGCGGACTGACGACCACGACGCAGATGTTCGGCCCGATCGTCCTGCTGCTGACCAGCCTGTATTTCGTCAGCCACGGCCAGATCTCCCTCGGCGCGGCGATCGCTGTCCAGGCCGTGTCCGCGACGTACTTCGCGCTGGCGACCTCGGTGTTCCAGACCTACACCGAATTCAACGAGGCCTCCCGGTACATGGCACGTCTCAACGACATCGCGGGCGCCGACCCCGAGCCGCTCGGCGGCAGCCGTACCGAGCTCCCGTCGACGTCGATCCGTCTGGAAAACGTCAGTTTCCGGTACACGAAACACAGCGACCTGGTCGTGCGCGACGTCTCGCTGGACATCCCCGCCGGATCGAAGGTCGCGCTGGTCGGCCCGTCCGGCTCGGGCAAGAGCACCCTCGGGCGGATCATCTGCGGACTCTACGAACCCACCGGCGGCACCGTGCGGTTCGGCGGCGTCGACATGGGCGAGTACGAGAGGAAGGCGCTGCGCCGCACCATCGGCTACATCCCGCAGGAAGTCCATCTGCACAACCGCACCATCCTGGAGAACCTGACGCTCGGGCAGGACATCTCGGTGGAGCAGGTGCGCGAGTACTGCGACAGCGTCGGCATCCTCGACTTCCTCGACGACCTTCCCATGGGTCTCAAGACCCTGGTGTCGGAGATGGGCGCGAACTTCTCCGGCGGTCAGCGCCAGCGCCTCGCCATCGTCCGGGCTCTGCTGCAGCGCCCCAGAATCCTGGTGATGGACGAAGCCACCGCGTCCCTCGACACCGTCAACGAGCGCCGCGTCAACGAGATCATCCAGGACATCGGCGCCACGCAGGTGATCATCGCCCACCGGCTGGCGACGATCAGATCGGCGGACCACATCTATGTGCTCGCAGGCGGGCGCGTCGTCGAACAGGGAACGCACGAGGAGCTGCTCGACGGCGGCTCCGTCTACACCGATCTCTACGCGGACAAGACCATGGACATTCTCGTCGGAGGCGAGCAGGCATGACTGAACCCGACGTATCCATCAAGGCGTTCCTCCCCTTCTATCTCCATCTGGCCCCGCTCGGGGAGGTCACCGCGCGGCTGCACAGCCTGATCGCCGAGGCCTCGGCGCCCCAGTACACCGAGACGCTGCTCCACCAGGTGTGGGAAGAACTCGCCACCACGGTCGAAGGCCACTCCTTCAGGACGCTGATCGGTGAGTTCCACGACTTCAGGGACCGGCACGGCCTGCCCATGACCGCCGACGGCGACCAGGCGCTCCAGCGGTTCCGACGGCATCTCGAGGACCCGGAGAACAGCCGACGCATCCTCGAGACGTACCCCGTGCTCCGGGATCGCCTCGAAACGGTCCTGCGCAACTCGCTCGACGCCTACGCCTATCTGTTCGCCGCCTACGCCCAGGACCGCACCGCCCTGCACCGTGCGGGGCTGTTGCCCGGCCCGGACAAGCCCGTCGTGGCGCTCTTCGGCACGGGCGCGGACCTGCACAACGAGAACCGGCAGGTCGTGGGGGTGGAGCTGGGCGGCGGCACCAAGGTCGTCTTCAAGCCGCGTGCCCTGGTCTCGGACCGATTCGTCCTCGACCTCTACACCGCGGCACAGCCGCATCTGGCGTACTCGCTCCAGGAGTGCGTGCCGGCGTCCATGACGATCGGTTCGCACGGATGGCAGGAGTTCATCACGCCGCGGCCGATGACCGGCCCGGACCAGCCTGCCCGCTACTTCTACCGGATCGGCGCCCTGTGCGCGCTGTTCGGTGCCATCGGTGCGTCGGACCTCCACGAGGAGAACCTGCTGGCCGGCGGCGAACACCCGTGTGTGATCGACACGGAGACCATGATCCGGCCCAACAGCGGGGTGGACAACGACTCGCTGCCCCATGTGCTGATCAACCAGCTGAAGCTCTCGGTCGCCTCCACGATGCTCGTCCCGATGACCAATCCGAGCTCGCCCAACGACCTGATCATGGCGGGCGTCGGTATCGACCGTGACCAGACGTCGAAGATGCGGCGGCCGGTGGTCCACGACAGGGAATCGGACAGCATCTCCGTCAAGTGGGAGAACGTCACCTACCGGCACAAGAACAACGTGCCCCGGCTCGGCGACACAGCCCTGTCGCCGATCGACCACTTCCCGGAGATCCTGGCGGGCTACACCGACGCCCTCGAAGCGATCAGGGGCGACGCCGTCACGAAGGTTCTCGACAGCTATCCGGACATGCCCGTCCGCTGTCTGATCCGCTCCACGATGGTCTACGCCCGATTCCTGGACGCCGCCACGCACCCGGACTACCTGGGCCAGGCCACGGAGGCCGAGCGGATCTTCCGGCTCCTCGGGCACTACCCCGACTATCTGACGCCCGAGACCGCCGCCTATGTCGGTGAGGAGGAGCGTGCCAGTCTGCACACCGGCAACGTGCCCTACTTCATCGCGAGGGCCGGCTCCACCGAACTGGGCACGCCCAGATCCAGCTTTCCCGCGGTGCACACGGCGTCCCCCCTGGACTTCGCGCGGGGCGGCATCGCGCTCAACGCCCGCCGGAGCGACCTCTTCCACCACTTCCTCATGGAGGAGTGCTTCGGCGAGGTGGCCGGCGACCGGCCGGGCGGGCTGTCCGGGAGCAGTGTGTTCGCCCCGACCCTCGGCGGTTCCCGTCCACGGGAGTGGTGGCCGGGCATCGCCCGCACCATCGCGTCCGTCGGTGTGACCTACGACGGACCGGAGGGGCCGGAGACCGGCTGGGTGTGCGGTATCGGTCCCGACCGGAGCGCACCCACCCTCACTCCCGGGAACTTCATCTCGTTCCACGACGTCGGCGGCATCGTCACGTTCCTGGAGAACGCCGCACGTCACGACCCCGGCGTGCGGGACGCCCACCTGGGCGCGGACCGCGGATTCGACACGCTCCTCGAGGCGTACGGCGACGTTCTGCTCCAGGTGCCGGAAGGCGTGTTCACCGGAGCCGCCTCCCTTGTGCTCACCCGGCCGGACCGGGTGGACCAGGTATGGCTGGACCGGGTGCTTGACAAGATCGACGAAGGGGCGTCGGCCGGCACGCTGGAGACCGACCTGGCCAACGGCCCCGCCGGACTGCTGATGGTCCTGCTGTCCCGGATCGAGGCGGGCGAGAGCCCGCTCATCAAAGAGGAACGGCTGACACGGCTGTACGACCTGGTTCTCGGCCACACCGGCGTACCCAGACCGGCGCACTGGTTCGACGTGGCACACGGCGAGCTGGGAATGCGGTGGGCCGCCTCCCGTATCGGGCGGGTCCTCGGTGACGCCGGCCCGGCGAACGAGGCTGCCGAGTGGCTGGCCGCCCGGCTGGCCGAGGACGACGAGCCGCCGGTGACGGGCTGGTGCAACGGCGCCGCCGGACTGCTGCTGACGACGGCGGAGATCCTGTCGTCGGCGGGACGGCAGGACCTGCTGACCGGCCAACGGCTGGCGGACCTGGTCGACAGGGCGACCCGGCTCCCCGCCGACCGGGCGGTGGACCTGTCGGTCTGCCACGGCAGCAGCGGCGTGATCCAGTCGCTGATCGCCGCGGGCCGGATCCTCGGGGAGGAGTCGCTGCTGGACCGGGCGGTCGACCACCAGGAACGCGTGATGGCCGCGATCCGGGCGAACGGTTTCCACACCGGGTCCCTCGGCCGGACGTCGCTGCTGGGCTACATGTTCGGCTGGGCCGGTATCGGGGACACCGACATCATGCTTCACGCCGCCGCCACCGGCAGCAGCAGCTTCACCGTCCCGGTCGCGCTCATCGGCCCCGTAACCGACTGACAACCAGTCAACAGGAGAACCATGAACAGCAAGAGCAGCATGGGCTACAGCATGCCTGTCGTCATCGGCACCGTGATCGCGGCGGTCAGCATCACTCAGGAGAACTACGGAGGCGCCGCCTTCGCCGCCGTGACGGGAGCGGTCGTCTCGGTCGTCCTGTATGTCAAGTCACGCAAGCAGGGGCGCTGAGTGCGGTACTCGATTCTCCTCCCCTTCGGCCCCACCCGGCCCGAGCAGGTGGTGCCCTTCGCGAACCTGGTGAAGTGGACCGCGGCCGACCGTCTGTGGCAGGGCCAGGGCATGGTCCTGGAGTCCCACCACCTGATCAGCTGGCTCGCGGGCATCGGTATCAGGGTGCCCGCCGGATTCGGCGTCTCGCTGATGCCGTTCCGTTCCCCCTACCAGGCCGCTGTCGAGGCCCGTTCGGTGGCTCTGGCGACCGGGCATCCGGTCGTCGCCGGATTCGGCCCGGGATCGCTGTTGCTCCAGCAGGGCGTCATGGGCCGGCCCTACGCGAGCCAGCTGCGCGCGTCGCGGGAGTACGTGGAGATCGTGCGCGGTCTGCTGTCCGGGCACCAGGTCGACGTCGACGGGACGCATCACGCGGTCTCCGCGAAACTGATCAGATCTCCCGCGCCGCCGGTGTCCGTGGGACTGGGCGTGCTGCGGGAGAAGATGGCCGTCCTGGCCGGTGAGGTCGCCGATGTGGCCATCACCTGGATGGGGTCGGCGCAGTACGTGGGCGACATCCTTCTCCCGGCCGTCCGCAGCGCGGACCGTACGCTGGAGGAGCCGGCGAAGATCACGGCCATCGTGCCCGTCGCGCTGTCCGGACCGGACCGCAGTGTCACCGACCTGGCGGCCGCCGCCTGCGGTTCGCACATTCAACTGCCGCACTACCAGGACACCCTGCGCAGGGCCGGGATCGAGGTGTCCGGCGAGCCGAGCGCGGAGGACGCCGTCAAACTCGTCGACGGCGGCGTGTTCCTGTACGGGACCGAGGAAGAAATCCACAAAAGGCTGGACGAGTACCGGGACGCCGGTGTCGACGAGGTCGTGCTGAACGCCACCGGTGTCGGGCTGGTGCACGGCCCTCAGGCCGCTGCCCGGGATCTGCTGAAGATCCTGAACGGAGTGCCCTCGTGATCGAGGTACGGCAACTGACCAAACGCTACGGCGCGACCGTCGCACTCGACGGACTCTCCTTTCGCGTCGAGCCGGGCCGGGTGACCGGTTTCCTCGGCCCCAACGGAGCCGGGAAGTCCACCACGATGCGCGCCGTACTCGGCCTGGACCGGCCCACATCCGGCCAGGCCCTCATCGGGGGCAGGCGCTACGACGAACTGTCCCGCCCCCTGCGCACGGTCGGTGCCCTCCTGGAGGCCCGGGCGATGCACGGCGGGCGTACCGTCCGCGGGCATCTGCTGGGCCTGGCCCGCAGCAACCGCATTCCCGACCAGCGGGTCGGCGAGGTCCTCGAAACCGTCGGGCTGGCCGACGTGGCCCACAAGCGGAGCAAGGGGCTCTCGCTCGGGATGGCGCAGCGCGCCGGTGTCGCCGCCGCGCTGCTGGGCGACCCGCAGGTGCTGCTGCTCGACGAACCGGTCAACGGCCTCGACCCCGAAGGGATCCTGTGGATCCGGGGGCTGATGAAACATCTGGCCGGTGAGGGCCGTACGGTCTTCGTCTCCAGCCATCTGATGAGCGAGATGGCGCTGACCGCCGATCACCTCATCGTGATCGGGCGCGGCCGGCTGCTCGCGGACACGTCCGTGGAGGACTTCATCGCCCGCAACTCCCGGTCCTACATTCTGATCCGCACCCCTGAACCGGAGCGGATGCGCGATGTGCTGGCCGCAGAGGGCATCCGGGCGGACGACGGGCCCGAGGGAGTGATCGAGGCCGTCGGCACGACCCTGGAAAGAGTTGGCTCCCTGGTCGCCGCCCACCAGGTGACGGTGTACGAGATCAGTCCCCACGTGGCCTCTCTGGAGGAGGCCTTCATGGAGCTGACGGCCGACGCGGTGGCCTACCGGGCGAAGCAGGAGGTGCGGTGACGATGGCGGACACCAGTGCGGCCATGACCTTCGAGTGGACGAAGATCCGCACACTCCGGTCCACCGTGTGGAGCCTCGCCGTCTACCTCCTGCTGAGCGTGGCCGTCGCTCTGCCCACGGGGTACTTCATGAGGGGCGCGTACGGGGACATGAGCGCGGAGGCCAGGGCGGGGTTCGACCCCGTCTCCACCGGCTTCAGCGGGCTACGGCTCGGGCTGACCGCGCTCGTCGTGTTCGGCGTGCTGACAGTGACCAGCGAGTTCTCGACGGGCACGATCCGCAGCTCGCTCGCCGCCGTGCCCAGACGCGGTGTCTTCTACGGGGCGAAGCTGCTCACCGGTGGTGCGACCGCGTGTGCCGCCTCCGTCGTCGTCGTGGTTGTCAGCTTCTTCACCACCCAGGTGGCGATGGGCGGTCCGCAGAGCGTCTCCCTCTCCGACGACGGGGTGCTGCGGGGCATGGTCGGAGCGGTGCTCTACACGACGCTGCTCTGTCTGTTCTCGATGGGGCTCGCGACCGTACTGCGCAGCTCCGCGCTCACCATGAGCATCCTGCTGCCGCTCTTCTTCATGCTCTCGACGATCCTCAACAACATTCCGGGTGTCCGGAAGGCGGCGCAGTTCCTGCCCGACGTGGCAGGTGGGATCGTCCTGTTCAGGGAGCCGCCGGACAACACCGTGCTCACCGCCTGGAGCGGCATGGCGGTGCTGGTGGCGTGGACCGCGCTCTCGGTGGCCGCGGGATATCTGGCGGTACGGCGCCGGGACGTCTGACGGCGAAGTGCACCTCCGCCTCTCTCCTCGGGACGTCCTTGCTTCCGGCCGCTCCCGCTAGGAAAAGCCCCGCAGAGGGGCGGCGGTGCCCTGTCGGCCACCGCTGCCGGCCGACAGCAGATGCCCGCCGCCGCTCGACAGCAGGTGCCCCGCGACAAGACGCAGGGCCTGGTCGCGGTCCCACCGGAGAGCGGCGTCCCGCATCGCGTCGACATGGGGGGGCAGGTCGAGGCCCAGGTCGTCGGCGAACATCAGCTGGCAGCGCTTGATCACGGACAGGGCGCCGGCGGCGTCGCCGTCGATGCAGTGGACCGCGGCCAGCAGTTCCCACAGGCGCTGCCGGTAGGGCGCCTCGGCGAGGACGCTCTCGATCCGGTAGGAGAGCCCCCCGGTACGACCGACGAGGATGCAGGCGGTGAACAGGTCCTGGTACGCGTCGAACCGGGCGCTGTTCAGGCCGGTGACATGGGCGTTGAACCACCGCGTCGAGGGCAGGTCCTGCCCGAACGTGCCCCGCCACAGGGCCACGGCCTGCTCGAGTTCGGCGACCGCCGGTTCGAAGTCACCGCGCAGGAGCAGGCTCCGGCCTCTTCGTGCTCCCAGGGTGAATTTCGGTACGTCGAATTCGTCGCGGAGAATCTGGAGCCCGTAGCCGCTCTGGATGCCGCGGTAGGTCTTCAGCCTTCCGCTCAGGCCCGGCTCGGCTTCGTCGAGGTCACGCCGCAGGTTCGTGAGATGGCTGCGGATGTTCGCCGTGGCAGAGGTCGGTGGCTCGTCCCACAACAGGTCCGCAAGCCCGGTGACCCCGATGGGCTGTCCGGTACGCAGCAAAAAGGCGGTAAGAATCGCGCGGCGGACCCCCGAGCAGATCTCGGCGTCCCCCTGAATCTTGAGCGGTCCAAGAATGGTGAAAAGCATGTCCCCGTCTCACCTCAGCCTACATCGGCGGCGAGATTCGACATGTCCACACCAATCGAACCGCCGGTGAATCCCCAATGAGTGCGGCGGTGGATTCCGTCACGGTTCACGCAACGAAGATCATCCGCATGATGCTCATTCCTGCATGTCAAGACAGGGTGCGGATGTGAACTGTGACCGATGCCCCCCGACTTGTCGCTCACCATTACATGGCCGAATCTCTGCGTCAACGCCAGGAGTCGACGGTGGCAACTACCTGCTTCGCCGCAGGTAGTTGGGCCGCTCCCCCGGAGTTCGCCCCCCGCCACACGGCGCTGACCCCTGCCCCGCACAGGCCATTTCCGCGACGTCCGGCTCAAAATCCGCCGGTCACGGCACGGTTCGCGGCGCGGCGCAGCCGTCCGTCATCCGGCGCCGCTTGCCGCGCCCACCACGCACGTGGCCGGTGAGCCGAACGCCCACCGGCCACGCAGGTGATCACAGGAACGAGTTGATCTCGATCGTCTCGGTCCGGCCGGGGCCGACGCCGATCGCCGAGATCGGGGCGCCGGACATGTCCTCCAGCGCCTTCACGTACGCCTGCGCGTTCTTCGGCAGGTCGGCGAAGGTCTTCGCCTTGGTGATGTCCTCGGACCAGCCCGGCAGCATCTCGTACACCGGCTTCGCGTGGTGGAAGTCGGTCTGCGAGTACGGCAGCTCCTCGACCCGCTTGCCGTCGATCTCGTACGCGACGCAGACGGGGATCTGCTCCCAGCCGGTGAGCACGTCGAGCTTGGTGAGGAAGAAGTCCGTCAGGCCGTTGACCCGGGTCGCGTAGCGGGCAATGACCGCGTCGAACCAGCCGCAGCGGCGGTCGCGGCCGGTGGTGACGCCGCGCTCGCCGCCGATGCGGCGCAGCGCCTCGCCGTCCTCGTCGAACAGCTCGGTCGGGAACGGGCCCGCGCCGACGCGGGTCGTGTACGCCTTGAGGATGCCGATGACCCGGCTGATCTTCGTCGGGCCGACGCCGGCGCCGGTGCAGGCGCCGCCCGCGGTCGGGTTGCTCGACGTCACGAAGGGGTACGTGCCGTGGTCGACGTCGAGGAGCGTGCCCTGGCCGCCCTCGAAGAGGACGACCTGGCCCTCGTCGATGGCGTTGTTCAGGATCAGCGTGGTGTCGGCGACGTACGGCTTGATCTGCTCCGCGTACTGGAGCATCTCCTCGACGATCTTCTCCGCCTCGATCGCGCGGCGGTTGAAGACCTTCGTCAGCAGCTGGTTCTTGGTGTCGAGGGCCGCCTCGACCTTCTGCATCAGGATCGACTCGTCGTAGAGGTCCTGGACGCGGATGCCGACCCGGTTGATCTTGTCGGCGTACGTCGGGCCGATGCCGCGGCCCGTGGTGCCGATCTTGCGCTTCCCGAGGAACCGCTCCGTCACCTTGTCGACGGTGACGTTGTACGGAGTGATCAGATGGGCGTTACCGCTGATCAGGAGCTTGGACGTGTCGACGCCGCGGTCGTTCAGCCCGCTCAGCTCGGAGAGCAGAACCGCCGGGTCCACGACCACGCCGTTGCCGATGACCGGAGTACATCCGGGCGAGAGGATTCCGGAAGGGAGGAGATGCAGCGCATACTTCTGGTCGCCGACGACAACCGTGTGGCCGGCGTTGTTGCCGCCCTGGTAACGCACCACATAATCCACTGATCCACCGAGCAGGTCGGTGGCCTTTCCCTTGCCTTCGTCACCCCACTGAGCACCGAGCAGCACAAGTGCGGGCACAGGCGTACACCCCTTCCGGGCGGGGCAAGACCAAGGTCAGGGGGCTGGAGCCGTGCCTGAGTCCTGGGACAGGTTGCCCCGGAATAGACGAAGCCCCTGGCGCAATAGCGCAAGGGGCTCTTGCACAAAGATGCTACCCGAGGAAGGACCGAGGTGTCGGCTCACGACCAGCTGCTGGTGGTCATCGACCCGGTCGCCCGCCGAATGGACGGCGAGTCCGTGCGCATCGCGAAAGATGTGCTGTGCGGCGGGTCGGAGGCGAAAATCTGTTTCCCGCAGGGTCCGGAGGAGTTCGCCCGGGCGCTGGCCCGGCGGGGTTCCCGCAGGCCGGTGGTGGTGGGGGACGACCGGGCGCTGCTGCGGGCCGTGTCCCTGCTGCACCGCGACCGATGGCTGGGCGACGGTGTGCTCGCCGTCGTCCCGGTGGGCGCCTCGGTGGGGCTCGCGCACTCGCTCGGCGTGCCCGCCGGGGCGGTCGCGGCGGCCAGGGCCGTGCTGGACGGCAGCCCGCGGCGGCTGGATCTGCTGGTGGACGAGAGCGACGGGGTGGTGCTGGGCGACCTGTCGATCCCGGTGGCCCGCCGGACGACGCCGCGGGCGGAGGCGGCCTCGGTGTGGACCACGGCCCGCTCCCTGGTCCGCACGCTGGTGCGCCCCGTCCCCACGGCCGCGCCGGTCCGTACGCACCGGCTGCGCGTCGAGGCGGACGGCGTCCTGCTGACCGACCTCGACCGCCCGGTGGAGGACGTGACCGTGCGCGCCGGGCTCGACGGCCGCGCGGAGGTCGTCGTACGGCACGGGTCGGAGGAGGAGCCGCTGCGGACGAGCGCCCGGTCTCTCACGGTCTCCGGCCCGGACTTCCGCTACCGGGCCGACGCCCATGTCACGGGCCCGGTCCGGACGCGGACGTGGACGGTGCGGGCGGGGGCCTGGGGGCTGACCTTGCCCGTGGCATAGTCTCCCGGCGGACCGGGAGACGGCGAGGGGCGGGGTCATGAGCGAGGTACCAGGTCCGGTCGCCACGGACCGGGAGAGAACCGCGGAGGCTCTGGAACGGTACCGGCGGCGGGCCGCCGTCCTGGCGGCGGCGGGCACGGGGCTGATCGCCGTGGCGATCGTGCTCCGCGTGGGCCGGTTCGATGGAACCGAGAGCCTGGCCCCGGGCGCCGTGGGACTGGGCCTGGCGCTCGTCTGCGTCGGCCTCGGGGCCCTGGTGCTCTCCCGCCGGATGCGCCGGACGCTGTCCGCGTACCCCTGGCAGACCTGCGCCGCCGTGCCCGTGCCGCGCTCGCTGCACGCGGCGACCGTCGTCCTGGCCGACCCCGCGACCGGTGAACGTCTGCCGCTCAAGGTCGTCGCGGTGAAGCAGCGGTACCCACTGGTCGACCCGGGCCCCGCCGGGGTGCTGTGGTGGGCGGGCGACCCCCGGACGGGCGGCGTCCTCGCACCGCCCGGCGGTGACGAGCTGATCTGGGCGAAGCCGGTACGCGGACAGCGGACCCGGCTGGGTCTCGTACAGCAGGCCGAGGCGCTGGGGCTGTCCGACCGCGCCGTCGCTCCGCCTCCGCCCCCTGCGACCGCGCCGGCCGGCGGGGCGCCGGCCACGGCCACGGCCACGGCCGGACGAAAGCGCCGCCGGGGCGTCTTCCGCTGGGTGCTGCTGCTCGGCGTGATCTGCCTCGGTCTCGGCATCGCCGGTTCGAACGCGTCGGACCACGACCCGCAGATCGACCTCACCGTGCTGAGCGAAGAGGCCGACGGGCGTTGCGTCGTCCGCTGGACCGACCCGTTCGACGGGCGTGAGCGGACCGGGCCGTACCACTGCGACCCCGACCGGAGCCCGCTGCTGCACGACTGGAGCACCGGGTTCGTCGTCTCCTACGGCCCGTGGAAGGGCGATCTCTACAACGCGGACTGGGAGGGCACCCGCGCCAACCATGCGAACGAGGCCATCGGGCTGACGGGCCTCGCCCTCACCCCCCTCGCGCTGATCGGCGGCGCCGTCCGGTGGTGGACCCGCCGCCGTGCCGGCGACCCGGTCGCCACCGCCCCGCACCCTGGACGCGTCGACCTCACCAAGCGCCCACCGCACGAGGCCGGCGTCTCCGCTCCCCCTCCGCTGACGTACGCCGTGTTCGCCGCCGAGGCGGAGCGCCAGGCGATCCCGCAGCCCCGGTACGGAAGCGTCCGCAGGCCCGAGGCGGATGTACGGGACGTGCCGTGGTGGCGGGTGCGCGGCCTTCGCACGGCGGCCGGTCTGGAGAGGCCGGCGAGCGGCGCGGCGCTCATCGCTCTCGGCGCGGTGCTCTGGCCTCTCACCGGCGCGGCACAGGGGCTGCTGACCGGCGTGGCCGGCCTCGCGCTCCTGCTGTACGGCGGCTGGGGAACGCTGACGCGGGGCATGCCCGCCGCGCGGCTGCTGGCCCGTGCGGCCGTGGCCCCCGACCCCGTACCCAAGCGGTACACCCTGCTGCACGACTCGTACGGCGGGGCTCCGCTCCTCCTGCTGTTCCCCACGCAGGGCGGGGACGACGATCCGCCCGAGTCGGTGATCGCCCTCCTGCCGCCCGGCACCAGGAAGCGGCCGTGGCTCGGTCTTCCGGCGGCCTCCGTCGGCACGGCGGAGCTCCATGGCCGGCCGGAGGAATCGCCCTTCGTCGTGCCCTGGATCGAGGGGCGGGCCCACTGGCCGCAGAGCCCTTGCGAGGAGCTGAACCCGGACGATCCGGAGAACCGCGAGTTCCTGGAGCGGCTGGTGGCCGGGGCGACGGCCGGCGGCACGCCGGCCCGCGGGGCGGGTCAGGCCGAGTCGTAGAGGCGGGCGCGGTGTTCGCGCCAGCGTTCCATGAGGGACGCGAGTTCCTTCTCCATGAACTGGAAGAACTCCAGCGTCTCGGAGATCCGGCGGCCGGCCCCCGTCTCGGGGCCGAGGCTCGTCACGCCGTCCCGCAGGGTGCCTTCCCAGCGCTTGAGGATCTGGTCGCGGTTGGTCAGCGCCTCGTACCACTGGTTGCTGTGCACGCGGTAGCGCTCGCGGCGTGAGCCCGGTTCGCGCTCGCGGGTGACCATGTTGACCTGGGCGAGGTAGCGGATCGCGCCGGAGACGGCGGCGGGGCTGACCTGGAGCGCTTCGCCCAGGTCGGCCGAGGTCATGACGCCCGCGTCGGAGGCGAGGAGGGCGGCGAAGACACGGGACGGCATCCGGGGCATGCCCGCCTCGACGAGCTGGGCGGCGAAACGCTCCACGAAGGCGGACACCGCGTCCGCGTCGCGCGGCTGCTGCGCTGTCGTGGTCTGTTCGGTTCCCACCGAATCATCTCCCCTGTTACACGGCCCTGATAGGAGTTTATACGCTTCCTTAACTTCACAAATTTGTGAAATCAGCGTACGTTCAGAAACATGACGAAGGCAATCACCGTCTCCGGACTCCACAAGTCGTTCGGGCGGACACGTGCGCTGGACGGCCTCGACCTCGCGGTCCAGGTCGGCGAGGTCCACGGCTTCCTCGGGCCCAACGGAGCCGGGAAGTCGACCACGATCCGGGTCCTGCTCGGGCTGCTGCGCGCCGACTCCGGCGCTGCGCAGCTCCTCGGCAAGGACCCCTGGCACGACGCCGTCGAGCTGCACCGGCGCCTCGCCTACGTCCCCGGCGACGTCGAGCTGTGGCCGGGCCTCACCGGCGGCGAGGCGATCGACCTGCTCGCGCGGCTGCGCGGCGGCAACGACAAGCGGCGCCGCGACGAACTCGTCGAACGCTTCGACCTCGACCCGACCAAGAAGGGCCGGGCCTACTCCAAGGGCAACCGGCAGAAGGTCGCCATCGTCGCCGCGCTCGCCTCCGACGCCGAGCTGCTCCTGCTCGACGAGCCGACCGCCGGCCTCGACCCCCTCATGGAGGTCGTCTTCCAGGACGTCATCAACGAGGCGAAGGCCGCCGGCAAGACCGTCCTGCTGTCCAGCCACATCCTGGCGCAGGTCGAGAAGCTCGCCGACCGGGTCAGCATCATCCGGCTCGGGAAGGTCGTGCAGTCCGGGACGCTGAGCGAGATGCGGCACCTGACCCGTACGACCGTCGAGGCGGAGACCGCCCGCCCGGTGACCGGACTGGACGGACTGCCGGGCGTGCACGAGGTACGGACCGACGAAGGCCGGGTCCGGTTCGCCGTGGACGGCGACCGGCTCGACGGCGCGATCCGCCGGCTCTCCGAGTTCGGCGTCCGCAGCCTGATCAGCCACCCGCCGACGCTCGAGGAGCTGATGCTGCGGCACTACGGCGACGAGCTCGCCGTCAGCGGCCGCAACGGCGGCGCGGGTTCCGTGAGCGGCGTGGACGACGGAGGCACGCGATGAGCACCGCCACCGCCACCAGGGCGCCCGCACCCGCCGGGTCCCGCACGGGCGGGGGCGCGCTCGCGGGAACCGGCACGCTGATCCGCTTCAACCTGCGCAGGGACCGCGTCCGGCTCCCCGTGTGGATCGTCGCCCTGACCCTCGGCACGCTCTCCACGGCGAACAACTACCAGACGCTGTACGCCGATCCGGAGGACCGCGCCTCCGTCGTCGGGACCATGGACAGCCCGGCCGGACTCGCCATGACCGGGCCCCGGCACTATCTGGACGACTACGGCTTCGGCGCCATGCTGGGCCACCAGATGATCGGCTTCATGGCCGTCATGGTCGGGCTGATGAGCATCCTGATCGTCACCCGGCACACCCGCAACGAGGAGGAGACGGGCCGCGCCGAACTGGTGCGCTCCGCCGCCGTCGGGCGCCACGCCCACCTGGCGGCCGCGCTCACCGTGGCGGCCGTCGCCAACCTCGTCCTCGCCCTGCTGCTGGCCGCCGGCCTCGGCGGGCTGGGCATCGACGGCATCGACTCCGGCGGCTCGCTGCTCTACGGCTTCACGCACGCGGCCGTCGGCCTGGCCTTCGCGGCCGTCGCCGCCGTCGCCACGCAGATCACCGCGCACACCCGCGGCGCGTCCGGCATGGCGCTCGCCGTCGTCGGCATCGCGTACGTCCTGCGCGCCGCCGGGGACGCGGGCGGCAACGACGCGCTGTCCTGGCTGTCCCCGATCGGCTGGGCGCAGCGTACGTACGTCTACGTCGACGACCGCTGGTGGCCGCTGCTGCTGTGCCTGGCGCTCGCCGTGCTCTGCGCGGGCGCGGGCTTCGTCCTGTCGACCCGGCGGGACGTGGGCGCCGGCCTGCTCGCTTCCCGGCTCGGCAGCCCGGTGGCGTCCGACGCCCTGAGCACCCCCCTGGGCTTCGCGCTCCGGCTGCACCGCGGCATGCTGATCGGCTTCGGCGCCGGGCTCTTCCTGATGGGCGCGATGTACGGGTCGATCCTCGGCGACGCCGAGGACATGCTGAAGAACATCGACCAGATCCAGGAGGCGCTCGAGAAGATCGGCGGCGCCACGACGGCGGAGTCGTTCGCCTCGATGGTGATGGTCGTCATCGCGGTCGTCGCGTCGGTGTACGTGGTGATGGCGGCGCTTCGGCCGCGCGCCGAGGCGACCGGAGGCCGCGCGGAGCCGCTGCTCGCGACCGGGCTGTCCCGCGGCCGCTGGGTCGGCAGCCACCTGGCCGTCGCCATGGCCGGCGGCACGGCGCTGCTGCTGCTGGCGGGACTCAGCTTCGGCCTCACGGGCGCCGCGTCCGCGTCGGACGCCGGCCTGTTCCTCACGCTCCTGGGCGCGGCACTGGCGTACGCACCGGCCCTGTGGGTCACGGTCGGGGTCGCGGTCGTCCTCTTCGGCTGGTTCCCGAGGGCGAGCGCGGCGGCGTGGGTCGTACCGGTGTACGCGTTCATGGTCGGTTACCTGGGGCGCCTGCTGCAGTTCCCCGACTGGATGAACAACCTCTCCCCGTTCGGACACGTCCCGCAACTGCCGGCGGCGCAGATGAACTGGACGCCGCTGCTGGTACTGACGCTGCTGGCGGCGGGGCTGGTGTGGGTGGGGCGGGAGGGGTTCCGGAGGCGGGACGTGGAGACGAAGTAGGGGCGCCTGCGCCGCCGCGCGACCGTCACAGCTCCACCCGCAGCTCCTCCACCCCCCGGATCACAAACCCCCGCCGCCACCGCGGCTCCCCCACCAACCGCATCCCCGGCGCCTCCCTGAGCAACTCCCCGAACGACGCCGCCAGCTCAATGCGGGCCAGGGGCGCGCCCAGGCAGTAGTGGATGCCCGCCCCGAAGCTGACGTGCGGGTTGTCCTCGCGCGCCAGATCAAGCGCGTCGGGGCGGGCGAACCGCGCGCCGTCGCGGTTCGCGGAGCCGAAGAGGAGCGCGAGTTCGGAGCCGCGCGGCACCACGACGCCGTCGATCTCGATGTCGTCGAGGACCCAGCGTTCGAAGAGCTGGAGCGGGGTGTCGTACCGCATCAGTTCGTCCACAGCTGTGGACAGCAGCGAGTGGTCCGCCCGCAGCGCGGCCAGCTGCTCGGGGTGGCGGAAGAGGGTCCACCATCCGTTGGCCGTCGTGTTGACCGTCGCCTCGTGCCCCGCGTTCAGCAGCAGCACGCACGTGGAGACCATCTCCTGCTCGCTGAGCCGGTCGCCCTCCTCGTGCGCGGCGATCAGCGCGGAGATCAGGTCGTCCCCCGGCTCCGTGCGCCGCCGGGCGATCAACTCCCGCAGGTAGGCGCTGAATTCGAGAGAGGCACGGACCGCCCGTGCCGCCGTCTCCTCCGGCGGATTCAGCTCGTACATGCCGCAGATGTCCGCCGACCAGGGCCGCAGCAGCGGACGGTCGGACTCCGGGATGCCCAACATCTCCGCGATGACCGCCACCGGCAGTGGCTCCGCGATCTCGGCGAGCAGGTCCCCGCCGCCCGTCTTCTTGAAGTCGGCGACCAGACCGGCCGCCAGCCGCCGTACGACCGGTTCCAGCATCTGCACGGTCCGGGGGGTGAACGCCTTCGTCACCAGGCGCCGGATCCGGGTGTGGTCGGGGGCCTCCAGGTCGAGCAGCCCGTGGTCGTTGAGGGTGTGGAACGGCTCGTGCGCGGCGGGCGGCGGTGTGCGGCCGAACTCCTCGTGGGTGAAGCGGTGCAGATACGTCCGCCCCAGCCGCCGGTCCCGCAGCAGCGCCGACACGTCCGCGTGGTGCGGTACGAGGTACTGCCGCGTCGGCTCGTACCAGTGCACCCGGCCCCGCGCCCGCAGTTCCGCGAAGGCGGGGTAGGGGTCGGCGACGAACGACGGCGACCAGGGTTCGAAGAGCGCGTCCATGTCCGGACGCTAGCCGCCACTACCCGGGTGTGACCAGCCTCGCCTCGTACGCGAACACCGCCGCCTGCGTACGGTCGCGGAGCCCCAGCTTCACCAGCACCCGGCTCACATGCGTCTTGATGGTGGACTCGGCGACGACCAGGTGCGAGGCGATCTCGGCGTTCGACAGGCCCTGCGCGATCAGCACCAGGACCTCCGTCTCGCGCTCCGTCAGGTCGGCGACCTGCGTCATCGCGGCGGGGCGCGGGGTGTCGGAGAGCTTGGAGAACTCGGTGATCAGGCGGCGGGTGACGGTCGGCGCGAGCAGTGCCTCGCCGGCCGCGACCACCCGTACCCCGTCGGCGAGCTGCCGGGCGGAGGCGTCCTTGAGCAGGAAGCCGGAGGCTCCCGCGCGCAGCGCCTGGTAGACGTACTCGTCCAGGTCGAAGGTGGTGAGCACCAGCACCTTGGACCCGGCGTGCGCGGCGGCGATCTCGCGGGTCGCCTCGATGCCGTTGAGCTCCGGCATCCGGATGTCCATCAGGACGACGTCGGGCGCGAGCTCGGCGACCTTGGTGACGGCCTCGCGGCCGTTGACCGCCTCGCCGACGACCTCGATGTCGGGCATGGCGTTCAGCAGGACGGAGAAACCCTCGCGGACCATGATCTGGTCGTCGACGATGAGGACCCGGATCGTCATGACGTCTCCTCGGCGGCAGGGGCGGCAGGGGCGGCGACGGGGATGAACGCGGTGACCGCGTACCCGCCGTCCTCGGTCGGCTCCGCGGTCATGTCGCCGCTGAGCATCGTCACACGCTCCCGCATCCCCGTGATCCCGTGACCCGCTCCCATTGATCGGGGTGGGCGAAGCCCTCCTTGAGGGGCGGTGGTCGGGCGGCGGGCGGGATTGACCAGTCCGCGGGGCGCGGTGTTGACGATCCGCAGGCCCAGGCCGCCGAGCACGTACGAGAGCTCGACCTTGGCGGTGGAGCCCGGCGCGTGGCGCAGCGCGTTGCTGAGCGCCTCCTGGATGATCCGGTACGCGGACAGCTCCACGCCCTGCGGCAGGTCGCGGACCGCCCCGGTGACCGTCTTCTCGGTCTCGAGGCCGGCCTCGCGGACGTTGGCCAGCAGACGGTCGAGGTCGGCGAGGACGGGCTGCGGGGCGTCGGGGGCCTGGTAGTCCTCCGCCCGTACGACGCCGAGGATGCGGCGCAGTTCGGTCAGCGCGGCGACCGCGTTCTCACGGATCGTGGCGAACGCCTTCTCCAGCTCCTCCGGCGGGTTCTCCACCCGGTAGGGCGCGGCCTCCGCCTGGATGGCGACGACGGACATGTGGTGCGCGACCACGTCGTGCAGTTCCCGGGCGATGGTGGTGCGCTCCTCGAGGAGCGTGCGCCGGTCGCGTTCGGTGGCCGTGACCGTCTGCTGGGCGGCGACCTCCTGCTTCGCCTCCCGCCGGACGAGGATCATGCTCACCATCAGCAGCAGGACCGCGGAGGTGAAGAGCATGGGCGCCGCGCCGGGGCCGTAGCCGCGGCTGATCACCGTGTCGGCGAACATCCCGTACGCCGCGGTGATCACCCACATCCAGGCGGCGGTCCGCGGGCGGGTCCGCAGGGCCACGACGATCAGCACGGTCAGGTGGGACAGGAACCCGGCCGGCGCCCAGGGCCAGTCGTTCCAGGAACCGAGGACCGCCACGAACGGGGTGCTCGCGATCGACACCCACCAGGCGCCCACGGGCCTGACCAGCGTCATCACGACGGCCGCTGCGGGGACGAAGCCGCCGATGACGAAGGCGAGACCGCCCTCGTCGTCGGCGTAGGCGAGCAGCAGGGTGCACAGGGCGAGGAACAGCACCACGGCGTGCGGCAGCCACACCGCGCCGCGGCGTATCCGCTCGCCCGGCAGCCGGCGGACCAGCGGCCCTTCGGCGTTCAGCGGCGGCAGCGGCCAGTAGGCGAACGCGTCGTGGACGAGGTCCTGGCGGAGGCCGCTGAGCGCTCCCTGGGCCAGGTCGTATTCGGGGCTGCGGGTCTTCTGGGTCACCCATTGAAGGTAAGCGGGCGCACGGGCCCCGGTCGTCAGCATCACTGCGGATCCTGGGGCGTCCGCCTTGAGTACTACCTGGTGGCACCCGGGTTTCCGGTGGCGAAGCCCGCCGACACGTCAGGTGGGATCACCGGTCCGGACAGTCCTCCACCGAGACCTCCGCCACCGCCGCGTCCCGGACCTGCTCGAGACCGGCGATGTACGGCGGCGTGTCGGGCCGGGGCGTGCAGAAGGTGACGTGGGCCGTCAGCAGGTCGTCGTCCGTACCGCCGAGGGACAGGGAGAGATACGCACGCACCTGCCGGTCGCCGAACTCCTTCTCCGCCGACCGGAGGCAGGCGCCGATGTACGCCATCGACCTCCGCAGCAGCACCTCGGCACGTTCCCTCCCGGCGCCCGGGGGGAGGTCGTAGTCGGTCATGCCGCGTCCGTTGACCGTGGTCTCCTCCGCGAGGCGGTCGAAGCAGGGCCGGTCCTCGTCGGGAAGGAGGTCGACGAGCACCCGGGCGCCGCTCCCGGTCACGGCCCACCCCCGTTCCACGACCTCGCGGAACATCGGCGGGATGTCCCGCACCGACAGACCGGTGAGGTCGGCGTCCGCCAGGAGGTCGGCCATCTGCTGGTTGCTGCGCACGTCCATCCCTCGCCGAGTGCGGCGAGCCCTTCCCGCCGGCCTCCGCTCGTCTTCGTCGGACACCACGCACGAGTATGGCCCGGCGGTTCCGGGACGGGGAGGCCGCCGGGGTGGGGCAGGCCCTCGAAGCCCTGCCCCACCCGTCCGTGTCAGGCGCGGAAGGCGTGCGCGTGCTCCTCGGCCCACTGGGCGAAGGTGCGGGCCGGCCGGCCGGTGACCTTCTCCACGGTGTCGGTGACGGTACGGCCGACGGGCGGTGTGTTGCCGTACACCTCCAGCAGGAAGCCGATGACCTCCTCCGGCTGGCCCGCGGCCCGCCACTGGTCGACCGCCTGCTGCTCGCTCAGTTCGACGAGCCGGATCCTGTCGCCCCGGGCAGCGGCCAGCGCGTCCACCTTTTCCTTCAGAGTCAGCACCTGCGGCCCGGTGATCACGTACTCCTGACCGCCGTGGCCGTCCTCGGTGAGCGCGACGGCCGCGACGGCGCCGATGTCGGCCTCGTGGACCATGGCGCTGAGCCTGCCCACGAACGGTTCGCGGACCTCGCCGCCGGCGCGGATCGTGTCCGCCCAGGCGAGGGCGTTCGCCATGAACTCCACCCCCATCAGCACCGTCCAGGCGAGGCCGCCCGCCCGGACCGCATCCTCCAGCGGGCTCGGGCCGCCGCCGTGCAGCACGGTGACGCGGCGGACGCCGGCCGCCTTCGCCAGCTCCATGATGCGCGGGCCGGTCTCCAGCGGGGCGAAGTACGGACCACCGAAGGTGATCAGGTGCAGGCCGGTGACGCCCTCCAGGGCGGGGGCCAGGGTCTCGGCGTCGGTGAGGTCGCCCCGCACCACCTCGACGCCGTCGGGGAAGTCGGCCTTCGCGGGGTCGCGGGTCAGGGCGCGGACGGGCCGGCCACGGCGGAGCAGCTCCGCCACTACCTGGCGGCCCACGGTTCCGGTTGCTCCGGTCACGAGATTCGTCATGGGAACAACGTAGAAAGCGTTGCGGTCAGCTTCTGTCCGCGATCCCGTGTCACCAAGCCAGTTGGGCGATCTCCTCCGCGACCACCGCGCAGGCGTCGGCCGCCGGGTCGATGAGCGGGAAGTGCCCGACCTCCTCCAGCAGCGTCCACCCGACGGTCTCCCCGGCCTTCGCCGCCGCGTCGACGTACGCCTCCGCGACCGCCTGCGGCACGACGATGTCCGTGCGGCCCTGCACCACGGCCGTGGCGATGCCTGTCGGCAGCAGCGCGGCCGGGTCGGCTTGCGCGGCCCGCTCGTCGTACCGCTCCTCACCGCCCAGCAGTTGCCGCACCGCGCCGCCGCACACGCCGAGTTCCACGGCCGTGCCGAAGTCCGCGATCGGGGCGAGCGCGACGACGCCGCGCAGCGGGGGCGACGCGGCCAGCCGCCACGGCGAACCCGCCGGCAGCACATGCCGGGCGGCCGCCCACAGCGCGAGATGGCCGCCCGCGGAGTGCCCGGTCACCACGACCCGCCCCGGGTCCGCCTGCGGCAGCGCCTTGCGCGCCAGGTCCGGCAGCGCGTCCAGCGCGGCGGCCACGTCGTCGAACGTCTCCGGCCACCGCCCGGCGACCGGGCCCGTCTCGCCGCGCTGCTGCGGGATGTCCCGGCCGCGCCGGTACTCGACGTTGGCGACGGCCAGCCCCCGGCGTGCCAGGAAGTCGGCGAACGGCGTCACATGCCGCCGGTCGTACGGCGCCCGCCACGCCCCGCCGTGCAGCACGACCACGAGCGGCACGAAGGCGTGCCCGCTCCGGGGCGCGTAGAAGTCGACGACCTGGTCGGGATGATCCCCGTACGCGACGGATACGTCCGGCGCGACGGCGGGATGCGACATCGCCGACGCTTCCTCGGCGGCGTCACGGGCGACGGGGTCCGGCATGCGCTGCTCCAACAGTCCCGCGGTGGTGGCCTGTTCCACCTGACCAGCGCGGACGCTACCAGCCCGGGACCGGTTCACTCCCGGGGCGGGGGCCGGTGCCGCCGGCCGGCTGCTTCGCCCGCCGGCCGGCGCACCGATGTGCGGCTCCGCCGCGTGGCGGGCCCCGCCCTGGGCCCAGTGCTTGCCGGGTGGGCGGGCCGGGCACATCCAGCCTCGCCGGCGTTTGAGGCGCCGAGCTCGGGGCGGAGCCCCGACAAGGGGGCAAGTTCCAGCCCCGGCGGCGATTGAGGAGCGGGGGTCCGGTGGGGGTCCCCCCAGGCCGCCAGGCCTAGGGGGAGGAGCCCCCGGGAACGGGGCCCGGGGCGGAGCCCCGGTTCGGGAAGGGGCGGGTAGGGGAACAGGCCCCGCGCAGCGGCCCGCCCCCACCCCGCAGAGCTACAGCACCTCCGCCAGCACCCGCGCCGCCCGCTCCGCGTCCGCGAACCCCACGTACAGCGGCGTGAAGCCGAACCGCAGCACGTCCGGCCGCCGCAGGTCCCCCACGACGCCCCGCGCGATCAGCTCCGCCATGACCCGCGGCGCGTCCGCGCACCGCAGCGCGACCTGGCTGCCGCGCGCGGCGTGGTCGGCCGGGGTCAGGGACGTGACCCGCCCCGCCGGGGCGTACGCCTCGACGCACTCCAGGAAGAAGTCCGTCAGCGCCAGGCTCTTGGCCCGTACGGACTCGATCGAGATGCCGTCCCAGACGTCCAGCGCCGCCTCGAGGGCCAGCATGGACAGGATGTCGGGCGTGCCGACCCGGCCGCGGGTCGATCCTGCCGCGGCCTCGTAGCCGGGGGTCATCGCGAACGGGTCGGCGTGCGACGTCCACCCCGGCAGGGGCGAGTCGAAGGACGCCTGGTGCCGCTCGGCGACGTACAGGTACGCGGGCGACCCCGGGCCGCCGTTCAGGTACTTGTAGGTGCAGCCGACGGCGAGGTCGACGCCGTGCGCGTCCAGCCCGACCGGCAGCGCGCCCGCGCTGTGGCACAGGTCCCAGACCGCGAGGGCGCCCGCGTCGTGGACCGCCGCCGTGAGACCGGGCAGGTCGTGGAGGCGGCCGGAGCGGTAGTCGACGTGGTTGAGGAGCACCACGGCCGTGGCCGGGCCCAGTGCCGACGCGAGGTCCGCCGGGTCGACGGGCACGATCCGGTGGCCGGTCATCCGGGCGGCGGACGCCGCGATGTACCCGTCTGTGGGGAATGTCGTCCCGTCGACCAGGATGTCCGTACGGGCCGGGTCGTCGAGCAGCCGCACCGCGCCGACGACGGCCTTGAAGACGTTGACGCTGGTGGAGTCGCCGACGACGATCTGCCCGGGCGCCGCGCCGACCAGCGGCGCGATCCGGTCGCCGATGCGCTCGGGCGCGGTCCACCAGTCGCCCTCGGTCCAGGAGCGGATGCGCAGCTCACCCCACTGGCGGTTCACCACGTCGGCGACCCGCTCGGGCACGTGCGCGGGCAGCGCGCCGAGCGAGTTGCCGTCGAGGTAGACCGTCCCGTCGAGGGTGAACAGCTTGCGCGCACCGGCCAGTTCGTCTGCGGCGTCGAGCGCCGCGGCCCGCTGGGCCAGGGACTCAGACATGGCTGCGCGCCGTCCACAGCTCGGGGAAGACGTTCTTCCGGGCGCGCTTCTCCAGCCAGGCCACCCCGGCGGAGCCGCCGGTGCCGACCTTGGAGCCCATGGCCCGCCGGGTCGCCACGAGGTGGTCGTTGCGCCAGCGCCACACCAGCTCACCGACGTCGGTGAGCTGCTCGCCGAGCCGTACCAGATCGGTCTCCTGGTCGCCCGCGTACACCTCGGCCCAGACCTGCTCGACCGCCTCCGTCGGCTCGTACTTCTGCGACAGGTCGCGCTCCAGCACCTCGGCCGGCACCGCGTACCCGCGCCGGGCGAGGAGGCGCAGCACCTCGTCGTAGAGGCTCGGCTCGTGCAGTGCCTTCTCCAGCTCGGCGTGGACGCGCGCGGCGCCCCGGTGCGGTACGAGCATGGACGCGGACTTGTCGCCGAGCAGGAACTCCATCCGCCGGTACATCGCCGATTGGAAGCCGGAGCCCTCGCCGAGGGCGTCGCGGTAGGCGTTGAACTGCGCGGGGGTCAGATTGGCGATCGGCTTCCAGGAGGCGTTGAGCGCCTCCAGCTCGCGTCCCGACCGCTTCAGGGCGTCCATCGCGACGGGGATCCGGTCCTCGCGCAGGGCGCGTGCGGTGGTCTCCCACTCGTGGACGATGACGGTGAACCACAGCTCCATGACCTGGGTGGTGACCAGGAAGACCATCTCACCGGGGTCGTCCGACCGCGGATGCTGGAGGTGGGTGAGGACGTCCGCCTGGACGTAGTCCTCGTACGGTGTGGTGCCCGCGAAGTCCAGATTCGGGGCGGCGTCATGTGACATCTCTGTCTCCTCGACGATCCGGGTAGCGGTCCGCCCCTTCCTTTGCCGGTGTGGGCCCCGGTCCCCACCGGCATCATAAACAGAACCTCAGGCGGGCGGGCCGGTGAGATAGGTCCCCTCGTCGTCGTAGGGCCAGGCGTTGGAGACGCATCCGTTCAGGCCCTTGATCTGCTGCATCATCACCGGTGCGGGCCGGCCGGCACCGGGGCAGCCCAGGTGCTGGCGGATGCCGATCTCGTGGCCGACCTCGTGGTTGATGATCAGGTGCCGGTACTCGGCCGGCGTCCCCGCGAAGGTGGGCGAGCCCAGCAGCCAGCGCTTCAGGTTCACCACGACTCCCTCGATGGTCTCGCAGTTCAGCTCGCCACGGGTGTTGAGCCCGACGGCGAGGCAGAGCTTGTCCGCGGTGGCGGGGGTGGCGATCTTGATCACGAAGTCGGCGTTCGAGGAGACGAGCTGGAAGCGGCCGCGGCCGTTCGCGGCCCAGCCGCGGGGGTGGGCGAGGATCTGCTGGATCTCGGCGGCGGCCTGCCGGGCGGAGACGTCGATACCGTCCTCGACCTCGACCCGGTAGCGGCGCAGCGTGCCGCTGTCGCCGGTCGCCGCGCCGCTCGCGTCCGCCACGGTGAACGTCCCGGGGCCGGAGGCGGGGACGACCGGCGTCTTGCTCTTCGACGGGGAAGGCGACGGTTTCGGCTTCGGTGAGCTCTTGGGGCTCTTCGACGGGGACGGGGAGCCGGCCCCGGGTGACGGCTCGGCGGACATCAGGGGCGAGGCCTCGGGCGGTGGGCCGCCGGCGGCGGTCTCGGCGGGCGGGGCGCCCCGCCAGTGCGCGAGAGCGGCTCCCGCGCCCACGGACATGATGGCCAGGCAGCCGCCCAGCAGAACTATCGGTCCGGCCGGACGGCGCCGCGCCGCACTCCGGCGTCCCCGTGCGCGGCTGCGTCCCTGACGGGCGGAGGCACGCTGGCCCAAGACGTTCGTCTCCCCTGGTCGGCCGGGCTGGGGAGAGAGGCGGGATGGGCCTCCGCACCGGCTGGTGAATCCGTGAAACAGCTCTACGACGTGCGATCGTACCCGCCCCGGCCCGACGCCCCCGGGCCCCGGGGCGACCCGGCCCGTGGTCCGGCAACGCCCCCGTTGCGCCAGGGTGTTGCGAGAACGACGCCCCGGTTACGGAGACGCCGGCACGTACCCACGACCGGCACCGCCCGGCATGCGCCCCCGCCGCCCGGCCCTCGGATACGCCAACAGGCGCGCCGCCTGACCACTGTCGGGCAACGCGCCTGCCGGGCACGGGTCATGGGTCAGGTCAGCGCAGCGTCTCCGCCGCGGTCTCGGAGGACTCGCGCAGGAAGGTCGCGCAGCGCTCGTGCTCCTCCTTCTCGCCGATCGCGCCGGCCGCGCGGGCCAGTGCGTTCAGCGCGCGGAGGAAGCCGCGGTTGGGCTCGTGCTCCCACGGGACCGGGCCGTGGCCCTTCCAGCCGTTGCGGCGCAGGGCGTCGAGGCCGCGGTGGTAGCCGGTGCGGGCGTAGGCGTACGACTCGACGACGCGGCCGTTCTCGAAGGCGTCGTCGGCGAGCTGCGCCCAGGCGAGCGAGCTGGTCGGGTACTGGGCGGCGACCTCGGCGGGGGCGGTGCCGCCGGCCAGGAGCTCGCGCGGGCCGGGCTCGTCGGGCAGGTGGGTCGGGGGCGGGCCCCCGAGCAGGTTCTCGTGGATCGACATGGTCCCCAGTCTCACAGGTCGGGCGGCGCCGCGGGGCCGCCGGGCCCACGTTCCCGGGCGTCCGGCCGGCCCGCGGCCCCGGAGCCCGGCGGTTCCAGCGGCGGCGCGGCGACACCGCAGTTGACCTTGCACTCGGGGTGGCAGAACTCGGCCTCCGCCGACGGCACCCGCACCGTCCGCCAGGCGATCAGCGCACCGGCCACCAGCACCCCCGCGCACATCGGGATCGCCCGCCGGAACGTCTCACCGAACTCCGCCGCCGAGCGGTACGACTCCGGCCCCATGCCCGCCAGCAGGGGCAGCGCGGCCACCGCGAGCAGACCGGCCGCACGCGCCGCCGCGTTGTTGATGCCGCTGGCGATGCCCGCCCGGCCGGTCTCCACGGACGCCAGCACGGTCGCGGTGAGCGGCGCGACGAGCGTGACCATGCCGAGGCCCATGACCGTCAGCGCGGGCAGCACGTCGGCGACGTACGAGGAGTCCTCGCCGATCCTCAGCGCCAGCATCATCCCGGCCGCGCAGAGCAGCGGCCCGACGGTGAGCGGGATGCGCGGGCCGATCCGGTCGCCCAGCGCTCCGGCGCGCGCGGACAGCAGCAGCATCAGCACGGTGGTGGGCAGCAGCGCGGTGCCGGCGGCGAGGGCCGAGTAGTCGGCCACGACCTGGAGCTGGAGGACGATCAGGAAGAAGAACCCGCCGAACGCGGCGTACACGCAGAGCGTCACCACGTTCACGGCGGTGAACCGGCGTGACGCGAAGATCGACAGGGGCAGCATCGGTTCGGGCGTCCGCCGTTCGCGCAGGACGAAGGCCACCGCCGTCACCACGCCCAGGAGCCCGGCCCACACGGTCGCGGCGATCAGCGCGTACGTCACCAGGCCCAGCGCCACGGCGCACAGCAGCGCGCCCAGCACGTCGAAGCGGCCGGTGGCCCGGGGGTCGCGGGACTCCGGTACGTGCCGCAGCGCCACGGGCACGCACAGCAGGGCGAGCGGCACATTGAGCAGGAAGACCCACCGCCAGCCGGGCCCGTCGACCAGCCAGCCGCCGACGAACGGTCCGACCGCCGCGCCGACGCCCCCGAGCCCGGACCACAGGCCCACCGCGCGGGAGCGGTCGTCCGGGTGGAAGCTCGCCTGGATCAGCGCCAGCGACCCGGGGGTGAGGAGCGCGCCGCCGATGCCCTGGAGGGCGCGGGCCGCGACGAGTACGCCGCCGTTCGGCGCGATCCCGCACAGCAGGGAGCCGACGGCGAACCAGACCACGCCGAGGACGAAGATCCGGCGGCGCCCGTAGCGGTCGCCGAGCGCCCCGCCGAGCAGGATCAGCGCCGCCAGCGTCAGCATGTACGCGTTGACGGTCCACTGGAGGACGGCCAGGTCGGCGTCGAGGTCCTCGCCGATGCGGGGCAGCGCGACGTTGACGACGGTCGAGTCGAGCATGGCCATGCCCGAGCCGAGGACGGTCGTCAGCACCACCCAGCGGCCGGTGGCCGACGACAGCCTGATGTTCCCCGGGCCGGTGTCCATACCGGGATCATCCCAGCCGTGGGCGGGTCGGACGAGTCGGCGCAGGGCCCCGATCAGGGCGTCGGCGCCGCGTTCCGCCCTGCTGCGGGGGTAGCCACGTTCAGCCGGACGAAGCCCTCGCAGCCGTAGGTCGTGCCCGGCATGATCGCGACCTTCTCCCGTTCGACCAGCTCCCGCTGGAGGGCGGCGTCGTCGACGCGTGAGCCCACGCCGAGCGGCCGCAGGTCGATCCAGGCGAGACAGCCGGCCTGCGGCGGCCGCCAGCCGAGCTGCGGGAACGCCGCGCCGAGCCGGTCGGCGAGCATCCGCAGACTGCCCGCCACATAGGTGTTGAGCGCGTCCAGCCACGGCCCGCCCTCGCGGTACGCGGCGATGTGGGCGGTCAGCGACAGCACGGCCGGAGAGGCCGGCCCCTCCCCGGAGCGGACACACCGCAGGCCCGGCGCCCCGCGAAGGGTGCCGGGCCTGCGGTGACGGCAGTGCCTACTTGATCCTGGTGCCGGTGGAACGCAGGGCCGCGCAGGCCTCGGCGACACGGGTGGCCATGCCGGCCTCGGCCGCCTTGCCCCAGGTGCGCGGGTCGTAGGTCTTCTTGGAGCCGACCTCGCCGTCGACCTTCAGGACGCCGTCGTAGTTCTTGAACATGTGGTCCGCGACGGGGCGGGTGAAGGCGTACTGGGTGTCGGTGTCGAGATTCATCTTCACGACGCCGTTCTCCAGCGCGGTGGCGATCTCCTCGGCGGTCGAGCCCGAGCCGCCGTGGAAGACGAAGTCGAACGGGTCGGCCTTGCCGTACTTGGCGGCGACACCGGCCTGCAGGTCCTTGAGCAGCTCGGGGCGGAGCACGACGTTGCCCGGCTTGTAGACGCCGTGCACGTTGCCGAAGGAGGCGGCCAGCAGGTAGCGGCCCTTCTCGCCGAGGCCGAGGGCCTCCGCGGTGCGGAGCGCGTCGTCGACGGTGGTGTACAGCTCGTCGTTGATCTCGTGGGTGACGCCGTCCTCCTCGCCACCGGTCGGGGTGATCTCGACCTCGAGGATGATCTTAGCGGCGGCGGCCTGCGCCAGCAGCTCCTGGCCGATGGCCAGGTTGTCGGCGAGGGTCTCGGCCGAACCGTCCCACATGTGGGACTGGAACAGCGGGTTGCGGCCGGCCTTCACGCGCTCGGCGGAGACGTCGAGCAGCGGACGTACATAGCCGTCCAGCTTGTCCTTCGGGCAGTGGTCGGTGTGCAGCGCGACGGTGATGTCGTACTTGGCCGCGACGATGTGCGCGAACTCGGCCAGGGCGACAGCGCCGGTGACCATGTCCTTGTTGTGCTGGCCACCCAGGAACTCGGCACCGCCGGTGGAAATCTGGATGATGCCGTCGCTCTCGGCCTCCGCGAAGCCACGCAGTGCCGCGTGCAGGGTCTGGGACGAGGTCACGTTGATGGCGGGGTAGGCAAACTTGCCTGCCTTCGCCCGGTCGAGCATCTCGTTGTAGACCTCGGGAGTCGCGATGGGCATGTGTCCGCTCCTTGTGATGTGCGGGTATGTGTTGCTTGGCCCTGACCTTGGGCGACGTCATCGTCGCGGCCCATCTTTCCAGACTCCCGGCCCGGGTCCACCATGCCTGCCGTGCGCGCAACCCGAAGGGGCGCGCTGTTTCACGTGAAACAGCGCGCCCCTTCGGGTCGATGCAGGTCAGCCCTTGATCATGCGAGGCCGAGCTCGTCGAGCGAGTACGCATTGACGTAGGGAAGACCCGCCTCCGCGATCTTGGGGGCGGCGCCGCGCTCCACGATGACGGCGACGGCGACGACCTCGCCACCGGCCTCCCTGACCGCCTCGACGGCGGTCAGCGGCGAACCGCCGGTGGTCGACACGTCCTCGACGACGAGGCAGCGCCGGCCCTTGACGTCCGTGCCCTCGATCCGCCGCTGCATCCCGTGCGCCTTGCCGGCCTTGCGGACGACATACGCGTCGAGCCGCTTACCGCGCGCGGCCGAGGCGTGCAGCATCGACGTCGCCACCGGGTCGGCGCCCAGCGTCAGACCGCCCACGCAGTCGTAGTCGAGGTCGGCGGTGGCGTCGAGCATCACCTGACCGACCATCGGCGCGGCCTCGCCGTCCAGCGTGATCCGGCGCAGGTCGATGTACCAGTCGGCCTCGATGCCCGAGGAGAGGGTCACCTTGCCGTGCACCACGGCCTTGTCCTTGATCTGCTGAAGCAGCTCAGCACGCACGTCAGTCATGCCCAAGAGCTTACGACCTCACCCGCGACAGCCAGCGGGCTCCCGACGCCCTGCGACTCCGCCTCCGGCGTTGTCGTCAGTCGCGATGGCTCCGCCATCACTCCCTCCTCCGCCTTGGATTCGAAGCCGCAGGACGCCGCTCGCTGATCCACTCTCTATCGCGGGTGAGGTCGTTAAAGCCGCCGCGGGACGCCGGGACTCACAGCCGCCGCCAGCTCCAGGTGGTCGTGATCTCCAGCGGCTCGATCGGGGTGACGAGCCGCGGATCGGTGTTGAGACCGTTCGGCGGGCCCGACTGCGGCTCCACACACACCGCCTCCGGCTGCTCGTCGTAGACCACGACCCACTCCGCCGGGCTCTTGACCGCCAGCTCCAGCTCGCCCGGCCAGGTCAGGGTCACATCGACCCCGTCCGGCATACCGAAGCAGTCGTCCCACGGGCCCGGCAGCGGCGTGATGCGCTTGCCGGTCGGCAGATGGTCCTCCCCGCGCTCCTCCTGCCACTCGGGCGTGAAGTCGATCCGCACGTCCTCACCGCCGGCCCCGAGGTTGCGCAGGAACCAGGGATGCCAGCCGGCCTGCGCGGGGAACGACGTCCCGTACGTCTCCACGCCCATCCGGATGGTGAGGGAGTCGTCGATAAGCTCGAACGTCTGCGTGACGCGCCCGGTGTACGGCCACGGGTCGGCCAGGTCGTAGTAGAAGGCGGCCTCGCCGCCGGTCTCCCGCGCGGTCCGCCAGACCGCGTCCCGGCCGGTCCCGTGGATGGCGTGCGGCGGCGCGTTGAGCGGCAGCCGATGGTGCACACCGCCGTTGCTGAACTCACCGTCCCGCGTGCGCCCGCACCACGGCACCATGGGGAACGAGCCGTACCGCTCGCCCTGGCGCAGCAGCTCGGTGCCGCCGACGCGCAGGCTCCCGATGCGGCAGCCGATCGTAGGTTCCACGGTCAACTCGACGTCACCGGCGGCCAGCCGGATGCTCTTTTCGCTACTCACACCCCGACATTACGGCGTGTCACTTGCGGCGGCGCAGCGCCCTGCCGACCACGACCGCCGACGCGAGCGCGAGCGCCGCCGCCGGCGCCAGCCACCGCAGCGTCGCACCGGCGGAGCCGGCTTCGGGCGCGGGCGTCGGCGCGTAACGTCCGCGCGGCGGGGCGTGGTCGACCTCCTCGGCGCTGCGGCCGATCATGGTGCGCCGCGCGTGGGCCGCCTCGGCGGGCACGGCGCCGGGCAGGCCGGAGAGGTCGTCGAGCTCCTCGATGCCGTCGATGTCGTCGACCGCGTCCACACCGTCGATGTCGTCGTCCAGGTCGTCGAACTGGTCGTCGGCGTCGGGCCCGAGCGAGGGCAGCGGCACGGGCGTCTCGAAGACGGACCCGCTGTCGGTTCCTTCGTCGCCGTCGGTCTCCTTGTCGGCGTCGGCCTCGGACGCGTCGGCGGGGGTGGCCGTGTCGGCCTCGGACGCGTCGTCCGCGGCCGGCGGGGTGGGCTTCGCCTGGTCGTCCGCGTCGTCCGGGCCGTCGGTCCCGTCGTCCGGCGTGCCGTCGGCCGCGGCGACGGCCGGGCCCGCTTCCTTCGCGCCCGCCCTACCCCGGACGGGCCGTGGCTCCTCGAACGCGGCCGCGGCCAGCGCCTCCGCGAAACGGTCGAGCAGCCGGTGCGCGGCCGACGTCTTCGCGCCGACCGCGAGCTCGGCCAGCCGGCCCTCCGCGTGCGCGGAGCCGGTGAACGTCAGCGTCGTACCGCCGTCGGTCGGCGCCGGGCGGATCGTCAGCGTCAGCTTCACCGAGCCGCTGCCGCGGGCCTCCGCCCCTTCGCCCTCGACCGCGAAGGCGCCGCCCCGCTCGTCGCCCTGCTCGGTGAGGTGCAGGGCGCCGCGGTAGGTGATGGTGTGCCCGGCGACTCTGATCTTGAGCCGTCCGGCGAGGGGGCCCGCCGACTCGTCCGCGTCGCGCTGGAGCCCGGGAACGCAGCGGGCGACCCGGGCGGGGTCCCTCAGCGCCTGTCGGAGGGTCTCAGCCGGTACCGGAACGAACACCTCATGCTCCATGGGAGCCGAGCCTACTCAGCACGGCCCGCCGCGTCTGCCTTACGGCGCGCGCCCGGCGCATGCGGTGCGTCCCGCGCCCCTCCCCCGCTCCGGGGCGCCGTCACGACGCGTAGCGCGGGTGGACGAGCGTCGACGGCACCAGGCCCGGCAGCCGGGTCTCCACGGCGGCGGCCGCGTCCTGGGCGAGCGTGTCCTGGGTCTCCGAGCGCAGCGGCGGCGTGTCCCGCCCCAGCCCGAGCCGCGGGGCGCGGCCCTCGGCCGCGAGCAGCATCCCCCAGTCGGTGGAGGCGACGGCGGTGGCCCTGAACCGTTCCGGACCACTTGCCGCACCCTCCTCCGCACCTCGCACCCGGTACGCCGCCGTGCCGAACCCGGCGGCGCGCAGGGTCGCGTCGACCGTCCAGTACGTACGGGGCCGGGTGGTCGGCCCGGCGTGGACCACGAGCCGCCCGCCGTCCGCGAGGGCGCGCCGGGCGAGCCCGTAGAACTCCAGGGAGTAGAGCTTGGTGCTCGCGGTGACGCCCGGGTCGGGCAGGTCGGAGACGATCACGTCGTACGGGGCGTTGCGGTGCTCGCGCAGCCAGGTGAAGGAGTCTGCCGTGACGACCCGCACCCGGTGATCGTCGTAGACGTGGTCGTTCATCGCGGTGAGTCCCGGGTCGCTTCGCGCCAGTCTGATCACCCCGGGGTCGAGTTCGACGACGGTCAGGGCACCGACGTCCGCGTAGCGCAGCACCTCGCGGGCCGCCAGCCCGTCGCCGCCACCGAGGATGAGGACGCGTTCGTGCGGCCCGTTCATGGCGGGGTGGACGAGGGCCTCGTGGTAGCGGTGCTCGTCGTGGCCGCGGACCTTCAGCCGTCCGTCCAGGAAGAGGTCCGGTGGCCGGGACGGTCCTCCGGTGAGCACGACCTCCTGGACGCCGGTGCGCACCGCGACCCGTACCTCCGGCCCGTAGACCGCCCGGCGCGCGGCCGCCTCGAAGTCGTCGACCATCGCCGTGGCACCCGCCAGCAGGGCCAGCACCAGCGCGTTGACCATGAGCAGCCGGGTCCGCCAGCGCGGTGTGAGTTCGCCGCGGAACAGCCACAGCACCACCGCGCCGCCGGCCACGGTGTTGACCGCGCCGGTCACCAGCGCTCCCGTGAGCTCGCCGAGCCACGGCAGCAGCAGGAAGGGGAAGGCCAGTCCGCCGACGAGCGCCCCCACGTAGTCGGCGGCGAACAGGTCGGCGACCGTGGCTTCCGCGTCCCGGCGTGAGACGCGCTGGATCAGCGACATCAGCAGCGGTATCTCCGCGCCGATCAGCACCCCGATGGTCAGGCTGAAGCAGACCAGGGCGGCGCTGGAGCCGCCGATCCAGGCGAACGACGCGTAGAGCACCATGGCCGACAGGCCGCCGACCAGGGCCAGTGCCGCTTCCAGCAGCCCGAAGCCGACGGCCGCACGGCAGCGCAGCCGCTTGGCGAGGAGCGATCCGACACCCATCGCGAAGACCATCAGCGACAGGACGACGGACGCCTGGGTGACCGAGTCGCCGATCAAGTACGTGGCGAGCGCGACGAGTTCGAGCTCGTAGACCAGGCCGCAGGCGGCGCAGACGAAGACGGCCGCCAGCACCAGCCGACGGCCGGCCTCGGGGCGCACGGGCAGCCCCGTGCCCTGGGGCAGCGGCGAGGTCTGCGGCCGGTCGATCACCCGGGAAACGCTACGTCACCGATCGCGCACCCATGGTCACCCACACGCGTCAACTACGGTGCGGAAGACTCCGGATGACGCTTCGGACTTCGCTCGGGAGGGCGCCGGGACTGCTCCGGGACGGCGCCGGGACTGCGCACCCTGCACCGCCTGGGGCATGACACCGACACGCGTACGAGTGACCACGAGCCGGCCCTCCTGCGGGTAGGCGTGCCAGGTGCGCCAGCGGACCTGGCCCTCGTCGCTCTGCGCCACCATCGCGGTGAACGCGTGGGGGGAACCGGGGAACGTACCGGCGAGACCGTGCGGGTGATCGGCCACCAGGGCCAGCAGTTCCTGGGCCCGGCCCGCGAACGAGCGCTGCGAGAGCGTCTCGACGCGTGCGGCGAACTCGTACTCCCATGCACCGAGCCGCTTGGCGACGCCCAGTGGCAGAGGGGTGCTGCTGCCCGGGATGCAGGCGACGGTCTCCGAACACGTGCCCCGCTCCTCCTCGAGCAGCACCTGATGGGACGCGCCGAGGAGGCGCAACTGTACGTGCGCTCCCGAGAGTTCGAGGTCGAGGACGGCCAGGGCGGGCAGTGGTTCCCGCCCCAGGGCCCAGGCGAGGTCGTCGGCGCGGGTGTCGGTATAGGCGGTATCGATGGTCGTGAGCATGTCGGCTCCGCAAACGCGCTTCGGCGGGGTGGACGCGTGGACCAGGACGCTCCGAGCAGGGAACGCCGGCATGTGGGGGGTGGCCTGCTCCGGTCCACGTGAGGTCCGATGGGCTGAATGAATCCAACAGGTTCCGACAGCGAGAAAATCACGAACTGGGCAACGCCCACAGCGTTTTTACCCAACTTGACGTGGTTTCCATCCCCTCGGGGGCAGTGCGGTTCAACTGTTCAACGGAGTGCGGGAGCCCGAAGTCAACACCCCGACCGGTCAATCCCCCAATGGTCCCGCACCCGGCGGACGTTGGGCCGTCAGCCTCCGTCCGCCGGACGCATTCACCGGGTCGGCCGCCCGTGTCAGCTGCCTCCGCCGCACCCGCCACCGCCACCGCCACCGCCACCGCCACCGCCACCGCCGCAGGACGACGAACCCCCGCACGATGATCCGCCCGAGTCACCGCCCCCGGCCCACCAGCTGCCGCCGGACCCCCCGCGGCGGCGGCGCGGATTGCCGCGCCCGGACATCGACACCGCGAAGACCACGCCGACCAGTACGAGCACCATCACGAAAACAGCCGTCATTGCCACGTCCTCCTCGTTCCCCCGACGGGAGCGCCGCCCAGGCCGAAGGCTCCGGGAGGCAGACCCCCACGACGCCGCGTGACCGCTTCCTGTGATGACAGGATCAGCTGTCCGCGTGGCAGAGGGATGCCCCCGGGCGCGCGGAGCCAAAGCAGACTTGAGCAACTCCAGAGGTTCCGCGCAGGATGGCCGCCATGACGACGGACTGGACGGCACGCGACGAGGGCCCACGACCGCTGCTCAACCGCAGACTGACGGAGTTCGGCACCACGATCTTCGCCGAGATGTCGGCGCTGGCCCTGCGCACCGGCTCGATCAACCTCGGCCAGGGCTTCCCCGACACCGACGGCCCCGAGGAGGTCAGGGAAGCGGCCGTACGGGCGCTGCGGGACGGGCGCGGCAACCAGTACCCGCCCGGCCCCGGCGTGCCGGAGCTGCGCACCGCGATCTCCGCCCACCAGCAGCGCTTCTACGACCTCTCCTTCGACCCCGACACCGAGGTCCTGGTCACCGCCGGCGCCACCGAGGCCATCGCCGCCGCCATGCTGGCCCTTCTGGAGCCGGGCGACGAGGTCATCGCCTTCGAGCCCTTCTACGACTCCTACGCCGCGTGCATCGCCATGGCCGGCGCCAAGCGCGTCCCGCTCACGCTGCGAGCGCCGTCCTTCCGCCCGGACATCGATGAGCTGCGCGCCAGAATCACCCCGCGGACCCGCCTCCTTCTCCTCAACACCCCGCACAACCCGACCGGGATGGTCCTCACCGCCGAAGAGCAGAGCGCCATCGCCGCACTCGCCGTCGAACACGACCTGCTCGTCGTCACCGACGAGGTGTACGAGCACCTGGTGTACGAGGGCGTTCACCGCCCCATCGCGGCCCTGCCCGGAATGCGCGAGCGCACGGTCACCATCTCGTCGGCCGGCAAGACGTTCTCCTTCACCGGATGGAAGGTCGGCTGGGTGACGGCGAACGGCCCGCTCGTCTCCGCCGTCCGGACGGCCAAGCAGTTCCTGACGTACGTCAGCGCGGGCCCCTTCCAGTACGCCGTCGCAGAGGCGCTCCGCCTGCCGGACGCGTACTACGACAGCTTCCGCGCCGACCTCCACCGCAAGCGCGACCTGCTCGGCGACGGCCTGCGGGCAGCCGGGTTCGAGGTCTACCGGCCCCAGGGCACGTACTTCATCACCACCGACATCACCCCCTTCGGCGAGAAGGACGCCCACGCCTTCTGCCGCGCCCTCCCCGAACGCTGCGGCGTCGTCGCGATCCCCAACTCCGTCTTCTACGACGACCCCGACGCCGGACGCAGCCAGGTCCGCTTCGCGTTCTGCAAGAGGGACGACGTCCTCCAGGAGGCGGCCAGCCGGCTGCGGCGCATGACGTCCTGACCTCACGGCGTCCGTGCCTGCGCGGGCCGGTCTTCAGCCGCGCCCTGCCGCTCTCTCCGGGAGGTGGGGGCGGCGGCCCTCAGGGCCTGGAAGTCCTGGGACGGATCGCCGTCCACGACAAGGAGATCCGCGCGCGGCCCGGGAGACGAAGCGGCCCGGCCGGCCCGCGATCATGAGGATCGGGGGCCGGCCGGGCCGTGGAGCCGGGCCGACACGTCAGGCGTCGTCGGCGGGCTTCTCCTCCTCCTGGACGGCCAGGCCGAACTGCTCCGCGAGCCACTTGTCGAACTCGATCGACGCGCGCACCCAGCTGACCGTGGACGACACGAAGTGCTCAAGGCTCACACCCGTGCCGATCAGCATTTGGGCCTCGCCGATGAGCCGGATCGTCGGAAGCTCCGCACCCTCCTCCTCGTGCAGGTGCGTGTAGACCTTCGGCCACAGCGTGCGGCGGTTCCAGTCGTCGATCGCGTCGAGGATCTTGGCCTTCTCCGTGACCGCGTGCGGACGGTCGTAGAACGTCCGCACCGAGAACACCTGCTGCTCGTCCTCGCCGCGGAACATGAAGTACGTGCGGAAGTCCTCCCACGGCGCGGCGAGGTCACCCTCGTCGTCGACGACGTACTTCAGCTCCATCTGGTCGAGGAGCTGCTTGACGAGATCCTGGTCGGGAACGACGGGGCCCGCCGGTCCTGCGGCCTGAGGCTTGGGCTGGCCCCCGAAATTCGGAATCGAGGACGGGTCGATGGTCACCGTGTATTTCCCTTCGTACGGATGCCGCCATCCTCTCCCATCCCCGGCGGGGGGTGGCAAGCCCCGCCGCCCGCGATCCGCTGCGGGCTGACAAGATCCCGGCACGAATGGTCTGAACGGTCTGCGGCCGGGGCGCCCCGGCCGCGCGCCCCGCTACTGCGCCGCGCCGACGATCAGCCCGTCCTCGAAACGGTCCACCCGTACGGTGTCGCCGTCCTTGACCTCGCCCGCCAGGATCTCCTTGGCGAGGCGGTCGCCGATCGCCGTCTGGATCAGCCGGCGCAGCGGGCGCGCGCCGTACGCCGGGTCGTTGCCCTCGTCGGCGAGCCAGGCGAGCGCCTCCGGTGTGACGTCCAGCGTCAGCCGGCGGTCCGCCATCCGCCGGGCCAGCCGGCCGATCTGCAGCTCCGCGATGTGCGCCAGCTCGTCCTTGGACAGGGCGGAGAAGACCACCAGGTCGTCGAGCCGGTTCAGGAACTCAGGCTTGAAGGAGGCTCGCACGACCTCGAGGACCTGCTGCTTCTTCTCCTCCTCGCCGGTCAGCGGCTCCACGAGGTACTGGCTGCCGAGGTTGGACGTCAGGATCAGGATGGTATTGCGGAAGTCCACCGTCCGGCCCTGGCCGTCGGTGAGCCGGCCGTCGTCGAGGACCTGGAGCAGGATGTCGAAGACCTCGGGGTGGGCCTTCTCCACCTCGTCCAGCAGCACCACGCTGTACGGACGGCGCCGCACGGCCTCGGTGAGCTGGCCGCCCTCCTCGTAGCCGACGTAGCCGGGAGGCGCGCCGACGAGGCGGGCGACGCTGTGCTTCTCGCCGTACTCCGACATGTCGATGCGGACCATCGCCCGTTCGTCGTCGAAGAGGAAGTCCGCCAGCGCCTTCGCCAGCTCAGTCTTGCCGACGCCGGTCGGGCCGAGGAAGAGGAATGAGCCGGTGGGCCGGTCCGGGTCGGCGATCCCCGCCCGGGTCCTGCGTACGGCGTCGGATACGGCCTGCACGGCCTCGGTCTGCCCGATCAGCCGCCGGCCGAGCTCCTGCTCCATGCGCAGCAGTTTCTGCGTCTCGCCCTCGAGGAGGCGCCCGGCCGGGATGCCGGTCCAGGAGCCGACGACGTCGGCGATGTCGTCGGGGCCGACCTCCTCCTTGACCATGGTGTCCTTCGACGCCTCCTGCTCGGCCTCGGCCTGCGCGGCCTCCTCCAGCTCCCGCTCCAGGCCGGGGATCTCCCCGTACAGCAGCTTGGAGGCGGTGTCGAAGTCGCCGTCGCGCTGGGCCCGTTCGGCCTGGCCGCGCAGGTCGTCGAGGCGTTCCTTCAGCTCACCGAGGCGGTTGAGGCCCTGCTTCTCCTTCTCCCAGCGGGCGGTGAGGCCGCGCAGCTCCTCCTCCTTGTCGGCGAGGTCGCGGCGCAGCTTCTCCAGGCGCTCCTTGGAGGCGGGGTCCGACTCGTTCTTGAGCGCCAGCTCCTCCATCCGCAGCCGGTCGACGGCGCGCTGCAGCTCGTCGATCTCGACGGGCGAGGAGTCGATCTCCATGCGCAGCCGGGACGCGGACTCGTCGACGAGGTCGATGGCCTTGTCGGGCAGGAAGCGGGAGGTGATGTACCGGTCGGAGAGGGTGGCGGCGGCGACGAGCGCGCTGTCGTTGATCTGCACCTTGTGGTGCGCCTCGTAACGTCCCTTGAGGCCGCGCAGGATCGCGATGGTGTCCTCGACGGTCGGCTCCGCGACCATCACCTGCTGGAAGCGGCGCTCGAGGGCCGGGTCCTTCTCGATCCGCTCGCGGTACTCGTCGAGCGTCGTGGCGCCGACCATCCGCAGTTCGCCGCGGGCCAGCATCGGCTTGAGCATGTTGCCCGCGTCCATGGCGGAGTCGCCGCCCGCGCCGGCGCCGACGACGGTGTGCAGCTCGTCGATGAAGGTGATGATCTGCCCGTCGCTGCCCTTGATCTCGGACAGCACGGTCTTCAGCCGCTCCTCGAACTCGCCGCGGTACTTGGCGCCCGCGACCATCGCGCCGAGGTCGAGCGAGACCAGCCGCTTGTTGCGCAGCGACTCGGGGACGTCGCCCTTGACGATGCGCTGGGCGAGGCCCTCGACGACGGCGGTCTTGCCGACGCCGGGCTCGCCGATGAGCACCGGGTTGTTCTTCGTGCGCCGCGACAGCACCTGCACGACGCGGCGGATCTCCTGGTCCCGGCCGATGACCGGGTCGAGCCTGCCCTCGCGGGCGGCGGCGGTGAGGTCCGTGCCGAACTTCTCCAGCGCCTTGTACTGACCCTCCGGGTCGGGTGTGGTCACCCGGCGCCCTCCCCTGACTTTCTCGAACGCGTCCAGCAGTTTCTTCGCACCGGCGCCCTGCTGGTCCAGCACCTGGCCGGCGGCGCCGCCCTTCGCCGCGATCCCGATGAGCAGATGCTCGGTGGAGATGTAGTCGTCCCCGAGCTCCTTGGCGCGCTGCGAGGCGTCGGAGACGACGGCGAGCAGCTCACGGTTGGGCTGCGGCGGGGCGACCGTGGAGCCGGTGACGCTGGGCAGCGACGCGAGGACGCGCTCGGCCCCGGACCGCACGGCGGCCTGGTCCGCCTCGACGGCGGCCAGCAGGTCGGTGATGTTCTCGTTGTCCTGGCCCTCGAGGAGGGCGAGGAGCAGATGTGCCGGGGTCAGGTCGGGGTGCCCGTCGGACACGGCCCGGCTGGTCGCGGCGTTGAGCGCGTCCCGGCTCTTGTTGGTCAGCTCGGCGTCCACGTCCGGTCTCTCCTCCTCGCTGATGCACTTCTTCCGTGCCGTACGTACTGGTCGTCAACGACTGGCCGTCAATGCTGACTCAGTCAACCTGCACAAAGTTGAGTCTATTCCACTCAGGGTGCTGGAGGACAGGGCCCACGGCCGCCCGGGTAGGTTCCGCCTCATGGCCATCGACCCACGCAACCCCGACGCGTCCTACCTCAGCTTCTGGCGAGACCGCCATATGTGCACCCTGACGACCCTGCGCCCGGACGGCACTCCGCACGTCGTCGCGGTGGGGGTCACCTACGATCCGGCGGGCGGCGCGGCCCGGGTGATCACCAACAAGCACAGCCGCAAGGTCGCCAACATCCTGGCCGCCGGCCCGGAGGGTGCACGGGTGGCGGTCTGCCAGGTGGACAAGGGCCGCTGGGCGACGCTCGAGGGCGTCGCGACGGTCCGCACGGAGGCGAAGGCCGTGGCGGACGCGGTGGGCCGTTACGCGGAGCGGTACGGGCGCACACCGACGCCCAATCCGGACCGGGTCGTCATCGAGATCGCGCTCACGCGAGCGATGGGCCGGGCATAAACGGCCGGCGCCCGGAGAAGTGTTCCGGGCAGCACAACGGCGCCATCGTGTTTCAGGTCCACGATGGCGCCGCTGTGTGGGGGAAGCGCCTGGGCGATTTGAAACGACGGGGGAATCGCTCAGGCACTGCGGGGGGTGGCGGTGGTGTCGGGCTCGGCCAGCTGGTGGTCACGCTGGTCGAGATTGACAAAAATCATGCCGTACCGGATGGCACAGCGGACGGGCTGCGGTGCCCCTCTCGGCCGGCGGAGACAGCGGTAGGCGCGGACATCCTCGTCCTCCTCGCGGGCGACGACGATCGGCTCACCGAACAGGGTGACCATCAACGAGTCGCCACGGTGCGGAATCGCCGTGACGAGGTCGATGAAATGCCACCCGGACCGGTAGGCCGTCGCCATCTCGCGCCGGAAGACACGATCATCCGGAGGGATGGTCATGCGCCCGGATCCGCGTCCACGGGAGCGGTCTCCCACGTCAGTTCGTCCTTACCCGTGATCACCGCACCCTCCGGCCCGGACTCCCACGTCGGCTCACCCGCGGCGACCACGTGGGCCGTCTCGGACTCCCACGTCGGCTCACCCGCGACGACCGCGTGCGCCGGCTCGGACTCCCAAGTCGGCTCACCGCTGATCGCAGTGAAGCTGAACGCGGCTGCCCCGGCAGCAAGTGCGCAAAGTATGCGAACCGTCCTGTTCATGGAGGATCTCCACCCCATTCTGTTCAATACCCTCCCCCCGCGTCTAAGACGATGTCTCACGCCGAATACTTCCACCAGCGACCACAGGCATCATGTTCCTGTAATTCAGGACCCTGAGGGGGTGTCAAATGTCGCCGAACCAGGACAACATCGGGCATAAGCATAGTGGTGCCGAACTGTGCGAAGCAGGGAAGAATCTCTACGCAACGGCTCTGCGCAGCGGCCAGGTCTCCCGGGCGGAGGCCGCGGACGCACCCTGTCTGCTCGATCTCTCCCTGCTGCGGCCCGATCCGGACGACGCCCAGTGGCTCCGCCCCGTTCCACCGTCGCTCGCACTCAACCAGCTGATATACCCCATCGAGCGGGAGATCCAAGAACGCCGGCAGCTCGCCATGTCCATCGCCGGCACATTCGAGCCGTTCATGACCATGACGGCGCAGGACCTCTCGACCAGGCACGCGATCACCGTGCTCGAGGGCCTCGGCATCATCAACGCAGCTCTCGACCGGGTCACCGCCGAGTGCTCGGAGGAACTGCTCACGGTCCAGCCCGGCAGCGGGCGCCGTCCGGACACCCTGGAGCACGGTCTGCGCCGTGCGGAGCCGCTGCTCAAGAACGGCGTGAAGATGCGCACGCTGTACCAGCACACGGCCCGCCACCACCCGTCCACCCTCGCGTACGTGGAACGCGTCAGCCCGTACGGCGTCGAGGTCCGCACCCTCGAGGAGATCATCGACCGTCTGATCATCGTCGACCGCAAGGTCGCCTTCGTACCGGCCCGCAGCGACCGGCAGGTCGCCCTGGAGCTGCGCCACGAGGGGCTGGTGACGTATCTCGTGGGCGTCTTCGAGCAGTTCTGGCTCCACGCCACCCCGTGGGAGGAGCAACTGTCGTACGCGCCCGAACTGGACGGCATCACCAGCGTCCAGCGCTCCATCGCCAAGCTGCTCGTCGAGGGTCACGTCGACGACTCCATCGCCCGCCGCCTGGGCATGAACGTACGCACCTGCCGGGCCCACATCGCGAAGCTGAACGCCACGCTGGGCAGCGGGAGCCGCGCCCAACTCGGCTATCTGATCGCCCAGTCCGGAATCCTCGGCGACGACACCGGCACGGCGTGACGGGGTTACGGCGGCGGGCCGGGAGAGCGGTCGCTCTCCCGGCCCGCCGGCCGTGCGGTCCGCCGGTCAGTCGGCGCGCTTGGGCCGCCACACGACGAGCGCGCTCGCCTGCTGCACGTCCTGGTACGGCACGAGGTCGCGCCGGTACGAGGCGTGCACCTGGGCCTCACGCTGCTGCATCGCCGCGGCCGCGCCGTCCAGGGCCGCCGACAGCTCGGCGACCCGCTGCTGGAGAGCGGCGACCTGGTTCTCCAGTTCGATGATCCGCTTGATGCCGGCCAGGTTGATGCCCTCGTCCTGCGACAGCTGCTGGACGGTGCGCAGCAGCTCGATGTCACGTGCCGAGTAGCGCCGGCCCCGGCCGGCCGTGCGGTCGGGGGAGACGAGCCCCAGCCGGTCGTACTGCCGCAGGGTCTGCGGATGCAGCCCCGACAGCTGTGCGGCGACCGAGATGACGTACACCGGCGACTCGTCGGTCAGCTCGTAAGGGTTGCGACTGCGCCCCGACCGGTCCATCTCAAGCTCCCTTCGCGGCCTGGAACAGCTCCGTTCGCGGATCCTCGTCCGCGGTGGCTTCGCGGTAGGCCTCCAGCGCTTCCTTCGCCTTGTCGCTCAGCTCCTGCGGCACGGCGACCTCGACGGTGACCAGCAGGTCGCCGCGGGTGCCGTCCTTGCGGACCGCGCCCTTGCCCCGGGCGCGCATGGTGCGCCCGCCCGGCGTCCCCGCCGGCAGCTTCAGCGTCACCGGCGGACCGCCCAGCGTGGGCACCCTGACCTCGCCGCCGAGCGCCGCCTCCGAGAAGGTGACGGGCACGGTCACGGTCAGGTTGTCGTCCTTGCGGCCGAACACCGGGTGGGCGTCGACATGCACGACCACGTACAGATCGCCCGCCGGACCGCCGCGCTCGCCCGGTGCGCCCTTGCCGCGCAGCCGGATGCGCTGCCCGTCCGACACGCCCGCCGGGATGCGGACCTGCATGGTGCGGGAGCTGCGGGCCCGGCCGCTGCCCTTGCAGACGTCGCAGGGGGTCTCGGCGATCAGGCCCCGGCCCTTGCAGTCCACGCACGGGTCGGTCAGCGAGAACGAGCCGCTGCCGCCGCGCGAGACCTGGCCGGTGCCGACGCAGGTCGGGCACACCCGGGGCGTGCCGTTCTTGTCGCCGGTGCCGGAGCACGCCTTGCACGCGGCGGAGCTGGACATCCGCAGCGGGACCGTCGCCCCGTCGACCGCCTCGGTGAAGCTGAGCGTCACCTCGGACTCGATGTCCTGGCCGCGGCGCGGCTGCGTCCGCGTACCCGGGCCGGGGCCCCGGTTGAACAGGCCGCCGAACACGTCCCCGAGGCCGCCTCCGAAGCCGCCGGCGCCGCCCTGGCCCCCGCCCTGGGGACCTCCGAAGAGGTCGCCCAGGTCGAAGTTGAAGCTGCCGCCGGGCCCGCCGGCGCCCGGGGCCCGGAAGCCGCCGTTGCCGAACAGGGCGCGGGCGTCGTCGTACTCCTTGCGCCGCTTCGCGTCACCGAGGATGTCGTTGGCCTCGGAGATCTCCTTGAAGCGCTCCTCGGCCTTGGCGTCACCCTTGTTGGCGTCCGGGTGGAACTCGCGGGCGAGTTTCCGGTACGCCTTCTTGATCTCGGCCTCTGTGGCGTCCTTGGGGACGCCGAGGACCTTGTAGTAGTCCTTCTCGACGAAGTCCTTCGTGCTCATCGGCGTCCCTCCTCCCGGACGTTTCCTGCGCCGGCCCGCAGGGTGCGTGCCCCTGCTCCGCGTGGGCTCGCGACCCCCGGCACGCGCATCCGCTGCGATGTCGTCGGTCGCCATGGCCTCGCCATGTCTCCCTCCTCCGTCTCGCATCTGCACGCGCCGGACGCCGCTCGCTCATCCACGCGGAGCCCGGTCACGCACCCTCCTCGGGCCCACCGCTCTCCTCGTCGGCCGGCTTCTCTTCCTTCTGCGCCGCGGGCGCCGCACCCGGCTGGGGTTCGGCGACCGCGACCCGCGCCGGGCGAATCGTCCGCTCGCCGATGCGGTACCCAGGCTGCAGGATCGCGACGCACGTCGTCTCTGTGACGTCCGGCGCGTACGAATGCATCAGGGCTTCGTGGATCGTCGGGTCGAAGGGCTCGCCCTCCTTGCCGAACTGCTGCAGGCCCATCTTGGCGGCGGCCGTCTCGAGAGACTCGGCCACCGACTTGAACCCGCCCACCAGCTCCCCGTGCTCCCGGGCGCGGCCGATGTCGTCGAGCACGGGCAGCAGCTCGGTCAGGAGCGCCGCGGTGGCGATCTCCTTGACCGTGACCCTGTCGCGCTCCACGCGCCGGCGGTAGTTCTGGTACTCGGCCTGGAGCCGCTGGAGGTCGGCCGTCCGCTCGTTCAGAGCGGTACGGACCTGGTCCAGCTGGGCCGTCAGGCCGACGGTCTGTGCTGCGTCCCCTTCCGGGGCCGCCGGGCTCTCCTGCTCGGAGTGCTCGGCGGTCTCGGCGGCGTCGTCAGGGGTGGCGCCGGAGGGGACGTCAGGCTTCTCCTCGAAACCCGGAGTCTCCTCCGTCACGCGGCACCATCCTTCTTCGGCTTGTCCTCGTCGACGATCTCGGCGTCGACGACGTCGTCGTCAGCGGCGGGTCCGGCCTGGCCCTCGGCGCCGGCGGCGCCGCCCTCGGGCGCGGCGTTGGCGTACATCGCCTGGCCGAGCTTCTGGCTGACCGCGGCGACCTTCTCCGTGGCGGTGCGGATCTCGGCGGAGTCCTCGCCCTTGAGCTTCTCCTTCAGCTCGCTGAGCGCGGTCTCGACCTCGGTCTTGACCTCGCCGGGGACCTTGTCCTCGTTGTCCGTGAGGAACTTCTCGGTCTGGTAGACGAGCTGCTCGCCCTGGTTGCGGGACTCGGCGGCCTCGCGGCGGCGGTGGTCCTCGTCCGCGTACTGCTCGGCCTCCTGGCGCATCCGGTCGACCTCGTCCTTCGGCAGCGAGGAGCCGCCGGTGACGGTCATCTTCTGCTCCTTGCCCGTGCCCAGGTCCTTCGCGGTCACGTGCATGATGCCGTTGGCGTCGATGTCGAAGGCGACCTCGATCTGCGGCACGCCGCGCGGGGCCGGCGGCAGACCGGTCAGCTCGAACATCCCGAGCTTCTTGTTGTACGCCGCGATCTCGCGCTCGCCCTGGTAGACCTGGATCTGCACGGACGGCTGGTTGTCCTCGGCCGTCGTGAAGATCTCGGACCGCTTGGTCGGGATCGTGGTGTTGCGCTCGATGAGCTTGGTCATGATGCCGCCCTTGGTCTCGATACCGAGGGACAGCGGGGTCACGTCGAGGAGCAGGACGTCCTTGACCTCACCCTTGAGGACACCAGCCTGCAGCGCGGCGCCGATGGCCACGACCTCGTCCGGGTTGACGCCCTTGTTGGCGTCCTGGCCGCCGGTGAGCTCCTTGACGAGTTCGGCGACGGCGGGCATCCGGGTCGAGCCGCCGACCAGGACCACGTGGTCGATCTCGGACAGCTGGATGCCGGCGTCCTTGATGACGTTGTGGAACGGGGTCTTGCAGCGATCGAGCAGGTCCGACGTGAGCTGCTGGAACTGGGCGCGGGTGAGCTTCTCGTCCAGGTGCAGCGGGCCCTCGGCGGAGGCCGTGATGTACGGCAGGTTGATCGAGGTCTCGGTGGACGAGGACAGCTCGATCTTGGCCTTCTCCGCGGCCTCGCGCAGACGCTGGAGCGCCATCTTGTCCTTGGCCAGGTCCACGCCGTGCCCGGAGTGGAACTGCTTGACCAGGTAGTCGACGACGCGCTGGTCCCAGTCGTCGCCACCGAGGTGGTTGTCGCCGTTGGTGGCCTTCACCTCGACGACGCCGTCGCCGATCTCCAGCAGCGAGACGTCGAAGGTGCCGCCGCCGAGGTCGAAGACGAGGATCGTCTGGTCGTCCTTGTCCAGGCCGTACGCCAGGGCGGCCGCGGTGGGCTCGTTGACGATGCGCAGCACGTTCAGACCGGCGATCTCACCGGCCTCCTTGGTGGCCTGGCGCTCCGAGTCGTTGAAGTACGCCGGGACGGTGATCACCGCGTCGGTGACCTTCTCGCCGAGGTACGACTCCGCGTCGCGCTTCAGCTTCTGCAGGATGAACGCGCTCATCTGCTGCGGGTTGAAGTTCTTCCCGTCGAGCTCGATCTTCCAGTCCGTGCCCATGTGGCGCTTGACGGACCGGATGGTCCGATCGACGTTCGTGACCGCCTGGCGCTTGGCCACCTCGCCGACCAGCACTTCACCGTTCTTCGCGAAGGCGACGACGGACGGCGTGGTCCTGGCACCCTCGGCGTTGGTGATGACGGTGGGCTCGCCGCCCTCCAGAACGCTGACGACGGAGTTCGTCGTGCCCAGGTCGATGCCGACCGCACGTGCCATTTCGATTCCTCCAACGACTGACTTGAGTGGAACTGGCTCAAGGATGCCTCACCCGTTTCCCGGAGTCAACAGACCTGAGTCGGGGCCACTCAACTTTTATCCCGACCTTACGGGCAGTTCTCCCTTGTGTGCATGCCGCAGCGCGGGGCGCAGCCCTTCGCGTGGCGCAGGCCTTTCGGAACGCGCGCCTCTGGGAGAGTCATATCCGATAAAAGCGGTCAAGAACTGTCATTCCACGATGAGCCCGGTCAAGGAGGGTACGCCCATGACGGCAACGCCCGTGACGGCGAAGAGGGTCCTCGATCTGGCGGGCGCCCTGCTCCTGCTACTGGCGCTCTCGCCGCTCCTGCTGACCGCCGCGGCGGCGGTGGCGCTGACGTCACCGGGCCCCGTGCTGCGGCGCCGCGAGCGCGTGGGCCTCGGCGGCCGCACGTTCTCGATGCTCACGTTCCGCACCGGAGATCCGGGCGCCGTCACACCGGTCGGCCGGGCACTGCGACGCCACTTCCTGGACCACCTCCCCCAGCTTCTCAACGTCGTACGCGGCGAGATGTCCCTGGTCGGACCGCATCCGCTGGCCCCGGACGCCGTCACCGCCGGCCTCGGGCCCGAGCGGGCCCGGCTCGCGGTGCGGCCCGGAATGACCGGCCTCTGGCAGGTCTGCGGGCGCTCGGAGCTGCCCTGGGAGGAAATGACCGTGCTGGACCTGCATTATGTGGAGCAGCACTGGCTGGGACTCGACCTGGCGATCCTGGCCCGCACGGTGCCCGTGGCGGTCGCCGGACGCAACCTCGTCCATGCCGCCCCGGTGACCCCGGTCAGGGTTGCCTGAGCGACACAGATCACCGCATGCGTGGCTACAGTGCGGCGGAGTAAGTGGGTACTCTCAGCACAGACTGATTAAGTTACCGCTTAGTAGTAGTGCTGGACCATCCACCCTCGCAGGCCCGAGGAGCCTTCCATGCAACTCGCCGCGATCATTGTGTCGCTGACCCTGAGCGTGGTCGGCGTTGCGCTGCTCGCCCGCGCCATCGGCCAGTTCGTCCGCCACTTCAAGCTGGGGCAGCCGGTGCCCGCAGGCACGCGGACGGACAACCCCTACCAGCGCAGCGTGACCCTGGTCAGGGAGTTCCTCGGCCACACGCGGATGAACCGCTGGGGCATCGTCGGCTTCGCGCACTGGTTCGTCGCCATCGGCTTCCTGACGCTGCCGCCGACGATCGTCACCGCGTACGGCCAGCTGTTCCAGGCCGACTGGACTCTCCCGCTGATCGGCGGCTTCCTGCCGTACGAGATGTACATCGAGTTCATCGGCGCGATGACGATCCTCGGCATCGCCACGCTGATGGTCATCCGGCTGCTGAACCTGCCGTCGCGCCCCGGCCGCAAGTCCCGCTTCGCGGGCTCGAAGATGGGACAGGCGTACTTCGTCGAGTACGTCATCCTCATCATCGGCCTGGCGATCTACGTGCTGCGCGGCCTCGAGGGCGCCATCCACCACGTCGAGGGCTACGAGGCCGCGTACTTCGCCTCGTACCCGCTGGTCCTGGCCGTCAAGGGCCTGAGCCTCGGCGCGCTGCAGAACCTGGTCTACCTGTTCGCGATGATCAAGCTGAGCACGACCATGATCTGGATGATCACGGTCTCGCTCAACACCAACATGGGTGTGGCCTGGCACCGCTTCCTCGCGTTCCCGAACATCTGGTTCAAGCGCAACGCGACCGGCGAGACCGCCCTCGGCGAGCTGAAGCCGATGACGTCCGGCGGCAAGGAGATCGACTGGGAGGACCCGGGCGAGGACGACACCTTCGGCGTCTCCCAGGTCGAGCAGTTCTCCTGGAAGGGCCTGCTGGACTTCTCCACCTGCACCGAGTGCGGCCGCTGCCAGTCGCAGTGCCCCGCCTGGAACACCGGCAAGCCGCTGTCCCCGAAGCTCCTGATCATGTCCCTGCGCGACCACGCGCACGCCAAGGCCCCGTACCTGCTGGCCGGCGGCGGCAAGGACATGGAGGGCAACGAGAAGGCCACCCCGGAGCAGCTGAAGGACGTCCCCGCGTCCGCCCTGGCCGAGGCCGAGCGCCCCCTGATCGGGACGCTCGAGGAGAACGGCGTCATCGACCCGGACGTCCTGTGGTCCTGCACCACCTGCGGCGCCTGCGTCGAGCAGTGCCCGGTCGACATCGAGCACATCGACCACATCGTCGACATGCGCCGCTACCAGGTGATGATCGAGTCCTCGTTCCCGTCCGAGGCGGGCACGATGCTCAAGAACCTGGAGAAGAAGGGCAACCCCTGGGGGCTGGCCAAGAAGCAGCGCGTCGAGTGGACCAAGGAGGTCGACTTCGACGTCCCCGTAGTCGGCAAGGACATCGAGGACCTCAGCGAGGTCGACTACCTCTACTGGGTCGGCTGCGCCGGCGCCCTCGAGGACCGCGCGAAGAAGACCACCAGGGCCTTCGCCGAGCTGCTGCACATCGCGGGCGTCAAGTTCGCGATCATGGGCGGCGACGAGAAGTGCACCGGTGACTCACCGCGGCGCCTGGGCAACGAGCCGCTGTTCCAGCAGCTCGGCCAGGAGAACGTCGCGATGCTGAACATGGCGTTCGGCGAGGACGACGAGGACGAGTCGACGAAGAAGCCGAAGTCGGCCAAGAAGATCGTCGCCACCTGCCCGCACTGCTTCAACACGATCGCGAACGAGTACCCGCAGCTGGGCGGCGAGTTCGAGGTCATCCACCACACGCAGCTGCTGCAGCACCTGATCGACGAGGGCAAGCTGATCCCCGTCACGCCGGTCGACGGTCTGATCACCTACCACGACCCGTGCTACCTGGGCCGCCACAACAAGGTCTACACGCCCCCGCGCGAGATCATGTCGGCCGTCCCGGGCCTGCGCCAGCAGGAGATGCACCGCCACAAGGAGCGCGGCTTCTGCTGCGGCGCCGGCGGCGCGCGCATGTGGATGGAGGAGCGGATCGGCAAGCGCATCAACACCGAGCGCGTCGACGAGGCCCTGTCCCTCAACCCGGACATCGTCTCCACGGCCTGCCCGTTCTGCCTGGTCATGCTCACCGACTCGGTCAACGGCAAGAAGAACGACGGCAAGGCGCCGGAGTCCCTCCAGGTCGTCGACGTCGCGCAGCTGCTGCTCGACTCGGTCAAGACCCCGCCGGCCGACCCCGCGCCGGAGACGGAGCCCGAGGGGGCGCCGGAACCGGAGCCGGTGAAGTAGCCGTCTCCCCCTCCGGGGAGGAACAACTCCGCGGGAGTCCAGGAGAGAACACGAGAGAACGCTGAGCGGCCGGACCTGCCTCGGGGGCAGGACCGGCCGCTCGTGCGTGGGGGCGCCGCGCCAGATGCCGTCGGAGCCTCTTCAGGCACTGGGGCAGGCCCCCCGGGGTCCCCCTAGGGGATGTCACAGGTCGGCCGCAAACCCCCTCCCGTTTCCGGTCCGCCGCCACCCCGTCCCGCCGGACCAGGTACGTTCGTTGACGTGGCTGGATTCAGGATCGGACGCGGCCGGGACAACCGCACCCCGCAACGACAGCAGGCGCAGCAGGCGCAGCAGGCGCCGCCGCCCTACCCGGGTGGCGGGCAGGCCCCTGCGCCGCCGTACACGCATCAGCAGCAGTGGCCCCACGCGGGCGGCGCGCCGCAGGGCGGTGGCGGATACGGCGAACCGGAGTACTTCGGCGACCCGCACTCCCAGTACGGCGCGCCCCAGGACCCGTACGCGGCCAACAACCCCGGTCACACGCAGATGTTCAGCGTGCCCGACGACCCCTACGGCGACGGCGCGACCTACCAGGCGGGCGCCGCGCCCGCCCCCGTGGGCCCGCGCCTGCACTGGAAGCAGCTCCTGAGCGGCATCGTGCTGCGGCCGGGGCCGACGTTCCTCCAGATGCGCGACCACGCGGTCTGGTTCCCGGCGCTGATCGTCACCGTGCTCTACGGCATGCTCGCGATCTTCGGCTTCGACGAGCCCCGCGAGGAGGTCATCAAGGCGACCTTCTCGAACGCGATCTCGTACGTGCTGATCACCAGTGCCGCGTTCGTCATCAGCGGCCTGGTCCTCGGCGCCGTCACCCACACCCTGGCCCGCCAGCTCGGCGGCAACGGCGCCTGGCAGCCCACCGTGGGCCTCTCCATGCTGATCATGTCCCTCACGGACGCGCCGCGCCTCGTCGTCGCCCTCTTCCTGGGCGGCGAGAACTCCCTGGTGCAGGTGCTCGGTTGGGTGACGTGGCTGGCGGCGGGCGCGCTGTTCACATCGATGGTGAGCAAGTCGCACGACCTGCCGTGGCCGAAGGCGCTGGGCGCGTCGGCGATCCAGCTGATCGCACTGCTGTCGATCATCAAGCTCGGCACGATCTGAGCCGTGTCCGCAGGCGACGCGGACGCGAAGGCCCCCGCGGACCGGTCAGGTCCGCGGGGGCCTTCGCACATCCGCGGTGCCGCGCTCAGGCGTCCAGCACCTGACCCCTGCGCCGTACGACGGGCTTCTCCACGCTCCAGGGGAAGTTGATCCACTCGTCGGTGCGCTTCCAGACGTACTCGCACTTCACGAGCGAGTGCGACTTCTCGTAGATCACGGCGGACCGCACCTCCGCCACATGGTCCAGGCAGAAGTCGTGGACGAGCTTCAGCGTCTTGCCGGTGTCGGCGACGTCGTCCGCGATGAGGACCTTCTCGTTCGAGAAGTCGATGACGTTGGGCACGGGCGCCAGCATGACCGGCATCTCCAGCGTCGTCCCGACGCCGGTGTAGAACTCCACGTTCACCAGGTGGATGTTCTTGCAGTCCAGCGCGTACGCCAGCCCGCCGGCCACGAACACCCCGCCGCGCGCGATGGACAGCACGACGTCGGGCTCGTACCCGTCGTCGGCGATCGTCTGCGCCAGCTCGCGGATCGCGCCGCCGAACTTCTCGTAGGTCAGGTTCTCGCGTACGTCGCTCATGCCGCTGCTCCAGTCCTCACACCTGCGTCCGATGGAAATTGAGAAACGACCGGGAGGCCGTCGGCCCGCGCTGCCCCTGGTAGCGGGAGCCGTAGCGCGCGCTCCCGTACGGCTCCTCGGCGGGCGAGGTGAGCCTGAACATGCACAGCTGCCCGATCTTCATGCCCGGCCAGAGCTTGATCGGCAGCGTGGCGAGATTCGACAGCTCGAGAGTGACGTGCCCGGAGAACCCGGGGTCGATGAAGCCGGCCGTCGAGTGCGTCACCAGACCGAGCCGCCCGAGGCTGGACTTCCCCTCCAGCCGCGACGCGAGGTCGTCCGGCAGGGAGATGACCTCGTAGGTCGACGCGAGCACGAACTCGCCGGGGTGGAGGATGAAAGCCTCGTCGCCCTCCGGCTCGACGAGCCGGGTGAGATCGCTCTGCTCGACGGCGGGGTCGATGTGCGGATAGCGGTGATTCTCGAACACCCGGAAGTAGCGGTCCAGCCGCACATCGATGCTCGAGGGCTGCACCATGGATTCGTCGTAAGGGTCGATGCGCACGCGCCCGGCGGCGATCTCGGCCCGGATGTCCTTGTCTGAGAGAAGCACGTCCCGAGGATACGCAGAGCGCGCGGGCCGTCCCCAATCGGACACCTGCCCGCGCGCTCCCCTGCGTCGCTACTGCGTGCTCTGCCGGCCCTGAGCCACGGGTACGGCGCTCCTCAGCCGCGCGCACCGCGGGCACCGGATCAGCCGCCCGGGCCCGATCCGGTCGGTCCCGAGCTGCTGCATCGGAAACGAAGCGGTACTGAACACGTGCCCCTCGGCACAGCGGACGACGGTGCGCTCCATCAAGTCCATCGGGCCCCTTCCCCAGCGAATGCGGACGAAGGTCACATTAGGGGATACCCCGGACACCACCACACGCGGCACTCCGCCCCGCCACGGTACGCCCCAACTCCCGCCCCCCGCAGCCGCGTCCGCGCCCCGGAAACCACGAACGCCCCGCGGCGAAATACACCGTGGGGCGAGCGATGAGGTAGAGTGTGCGACGGTGCGGTACCGATCACCGGTCCGCCGCGCGGGTGTAGTTTAATGGTAGAACATGAGCTTCCCAAGCTCAGAGCGCGGGTTCGATTCCCGTCACCCGCTCCAAAGATAAAGGCCCAGGTCGAAGACCCGGGCCTTGCTGCTTGTCTAGACCACTTCGGGCGGCGTGCCATTCGACCGCTCCCGACCTGCGCCACAGGTGCCCGGGGGACACGTCGTGTGCACGTTGAAGTTCTGAGGCTGCGCGATCAGCGTCTTGCGGCACGCGGGGCCGAACCGGGCCGGCACGGCATGAAGGGGTGCACGGTCGCACCGCCAGTGCGGTCAGCCCGCGGCCGGTCCGGGTCCGTAGTACGCCTTGAATCCGCCCAGACAGTCCGCAAGGTGGGCCAGCCAGCCGCTCGGGGAGTACGGCTGGGGTGGGTCGACCTCCATGCCCAGCTGTGCCACCGCGAGGGCATATTCGGACTCTTCGAGGGCGAGGGTGAGCAGCTCGTGGAGCTCGCCCGTGAGGCGGGCAACCAGCTGCGGGTCCGTGGTGGCGGTGTAGTCGCGTACGGCCGCGTCGTGGTCCGGGAACTCGTCCGGCATGTCCTGCGAGAACCAGCCGCCGAGGAACTGGCCGAGCTCGGGAAAGCGGGCGTGCCACTCCCAGTGGGTGCGAGGGCGGGCCGGAGGGAGGACCTCGCCCTCCTCGATCGACCGCTTCAGGTGATCCGCGATCACGAACAGCCAGTCCTGGATCGCCGATTCGGGCAGCCCGACGTCCGGCACGGGGTAGAACTCACCGAGGCTCAGGCGCAGCCGGCCCGGTGGGTTGCGGGCGTACTCGCGGATCTGCTGTTCGGCCACGGCCAGAGCCCAGGGGCGGGTGTGCCAGGTGTGGCGGAGGTAGGCCTGGAGGGCTTCGCTCGGCTTGTCCGGCTCGTCGTCGGCCGCCATGCCGGTGTACGCGCTGATGACTTGGTCCAACTCGCCGTAGCGGCGGTCGAATTCGAGCGGTTTCATGGACACGGCGCTGGACCTCTACAGATAGATCGGGACGGTGGTGAGCACGACGAAGCCGTGCGGGCTGTCCGGCTCACGCTTGAGGACGACACGTGCCGCGCGCACATCGACGGGCTCGCGCCCGGCGAGCATCATCGCCTGCAGCAGTACGCGGCCGACGGGCGCCTCACGGGAGGGCCAGGCGGCCTCGATGGCGAGGCGGGCGCGGGTGCCCTGGGCGAGCCAGCAGTGGATCTTCTGCTCATTGCCGGTCACCACCTGCTGGGTGGCCCAGTGGGCGGTTGCGCGGTCGGGGTAGGTGGCGGATCTGGTTCGTACAGTCATGTCTTCCACTTCAGCTTGCGTCGAACGACCAGATGAGGCCGACTTCCTCGCGGGACACCGCGAGAAGGCCGAAGTCCCAGGAGTACCGGGTCATGGGCCAGCAGCCGGTGACCCGTTCGTAGAAGTCGGGGTGGTCGCCGTGGCGGGTGTTCGTGAAGAACCTGGAGCCCTCCGGGAAGCGCGACAGGATCGCCTGCGCGCGTTGCTCCATGCTCGGCCTGCGTTCGGCGAAGCCGTACTGCCGCGACACGTCCATGGCGTCCGTCGCCAGCATGACGAGCAGCCGTACGACGGCGGAACGCGGGATCTCGAACAGCCGGCTGCGCCATTCCGCGGCCCCGGTCTCATCCGTCGGCGGAACCCGGAACGGAAAGGCGGGGTCCTCCTCCAACTCCTCGTCTCCCTGCTCGGGATCCCTGCCGCTCCAGCCACGGGGATCGGCAACCTCGCGGTGCATCACCGCGGCCACATCGGGCAGCCAGTCCTCGTGGACGCGCGGGCCGACCGCGACGAACGAGTACCTGTTGCGGTACATCTCCACAGCCGCCGCCCAGGTCTCGGCATCCAGGGGCAGCTGCGGGCCATCCTGCCGGTCGTGCTCGGTATCGCTGTCCATCCGGGTCTCTCTCACTTGGGCATCGAGCTGAAGACGACGAACGGCGGATCGAGGTTCGGGTCGTGCATGAGACGCAGCGAGACCCCCTTGGTGTCGCGCACGTCTGTGAGCTGCCCGTCGACCAGAGCCGTGCCTCGCCCGGTCACCGCGTCACCGGCCAGGGGACCTTGGAGAGGAACAGACGGCGTATTGAATTCCGCGAACGGCTTCGGCGGATTCTCATTGAGCCACTTGTTGATTTCGTCCGTGTTGTCACGCAGAGCGTACTGGGTGTACCGCTGAGCGGATTCCATGTCGGCGTACGTAGAGGCGCCCGGGATCTTGGGCGTCCCATCCGCCTTGCTCTCGTCCCTCATCCGCTGGAGCAGTTGCTCGTCGGTCTTCCCCACATGCTTGTCAAGGGTATGGCCATTGCCCACCCCCTCCGCCGCGGCGAGGTCCATGGAGTACATGTAGGGAAACTGGCTCTCCGGCAACTGCCAGCGGTGCTCCTTCTTGAACTCATTCAGGGAGCGCGCACCGAACCCCTGCGCCCGGGCCCGCTCCGCCTGGAACGTCGGCACGCTCTGCAGCGCCTCGTCGAGCTCGAACTCAAGCATGGCCAGCTTGCCCGCAGCATCGCCGAAGGCCTCGAGATAGGCCCCGACCGCCGCGTCCATGGCCGCCTTGTCCATATGGGACCGGAAGGTCAGGACGACCTCCGCGACCACGAGCCCAACCGCGAGTCTGGTGAGCTCGATGGGGTCCAGACCAGACGTGAGGTCCTTCACTGTCTTGTCCGCGGCCTCCTTGGCAAGGCGCGTGGTCGTCTCGGTGGTCTTCTCGCCCAGGTCGGCCAGGTCGTCGAACAGCTTCTGAATTGTGTTCGCGCTTTTGTCGAGAACCTCGATGATCGGACGTCTCGTAGCGGGGTCGACCTTCCCGAGGGTCTTCCAGCTTCGGGCGCCCTTCTTGGCGGTCACCTCCGCCCGCTGGTCACGTACCTTCCCCCAAGCCGTGGTTCCCCAGATCGTCTGGCAGAAGGCCCTCATCGCGGACTGCCACTCACCATTCCCCGTGGGATCAGTGATGTAGGAGATCGCGTCCGTGAAGCCGTCGGCCGCCTTCTTCACGTCCTTTGAGACATCCCGCCATGCCCCGGCGATGTCGCGGAACTCGTCTTCCTTGACGCCCGGCGTGATCTCGTGGACGCGGCCAAGTCTCAGCCCTTCGTCGACCACGGGCTTCATGATGAACATGAGGAAGTCCGGGACCTCGCCCAGGATTCCCGAGATCGCCCAGGAATCGTGGTACTCGCCCTCCCCTCGCCAAGTGAGGTCATTGGGTGGGCCGTACGTGGGATCGCTGTCGATCACCGCCGGAGGCTGCTTCTCCTCGGGCGGACTGCCCTTGCCCTTGTTCGCCGCCCAGTCCGCCTGCGCGTAGTTGTTCGCGGTCTGCGTGAAACCCACCGACACCCCGCCCACGGACACCACGCTCTTCGCCCAGAGCTTCATGAACTTCCCGGCGACGATGCCGTACCGGTCGGCGAAGGAGTCCGGGCCCCAGCCCGTGCCCGCGGACTGGCTGTACTTGTTCACGCGCTCGATGAACTTCTTCGCGCTTTTGTCGTACGCGAATTGCTCGTCGCGGACGACAAGTGACGTAAAGTAGAGGTGCTTCGGCTGTACGTCGAAGCGCCCGACGCCCTGATTGGGCGGGGCGGTCTTCGCCTGGTCGCGTTCCTGCTTGCGCTGCTTGTCGGAGGGCAGATCGGCCATCAGGCGGCACCCCAGCCCCGGAGCACCGCTTGGTGCGCCGCCGCGTAATTGATCTCGCCGTTGACCACCACGTCGTGCAGCCAGGCCTGCGTGGCCTGCAGATCCGCCGCAGACCGGTCCCACTCTTCTAGCTTGTCGATGAACACCTCGCGGGCTTCGCCCTCCCAGGTCAGGACCACCTTCTCGGCGCGCCGGAAGAGCAGGTCCAGCTGCTCGTTGAGGCGCTTGAGAATGTCCTCGAGATCTCCGGAAAGGTCCTGCAGCGTCGCGAAATCGACGGTTATGTGGTCGTCGTCCATCACGCTTCCCCCGTTCAGAAGCCGTCAGTTGGCGTTGGGCCCTCAGAGGTCGGAGAGGGTGCTGCGCGGCGCGGCGGGCACCTCTGTGTTCGGCGTCGAAAGCGCGTCCGCTTCGCGCTTCACATCCGTCTCGACCTGGATCTTCCGTAGCTGCGCCATGACGTCCAGGTCCTGCTCCGAGAACCCGTCCCGGCTCAATCGCACGGCCTGTTCAACAGCCTGGATGATCATGCGGATACGTACGGCGTCCTCGGCCGCGCCCCGGTGGAGGTCCCGGTAGGCACGGGCGGCCGGCCCCTGCCATCCCGCCTCGATCCGGTCGACGATCGCGTCCATGCGTCTGACCTGCTCGTCCAGGTAGCCCTGCATACCGTCGAGGTCATTGGCCAGGTCCGTCAGCCGGTCGTCCTGCGCCCGAAGTCGTGGCTGTCCGCCTGCGCCACTCATCGCATCCCCCAGTTTGCGGTCGTCAACCCCGCTGCTCCGCTGGTTACTTGACACACCCTTGTCACCCTAACAACTTCACTTCAGACCATGGCAGCAGCAAATCCTCCATGAATGTGGGGTCGCTCACCCCGCGCGTATCGGTGGATGCCACACCCAGTGCGGTCGGGGGCCGGGACCGGGACAACTGCCTACAAGGACCCGTGCGCCTGCCCCCACCGCTCCCGCCCACCCGCGTCCATGGACTGGATCTGCCGTCTCTGCCGTCTTCGCCCTGACAGTGATCTTTGGTGTCGCCGGCTTCGCCAAGGACGCGGACGCCGCGTGAGTGAGCGCGTCGAGACCGGCGTCCTGGATACCGTCGCTCTGGATTCGGAAGGGATCTCCGCCTGGATCGCGCGGGACCGCACGCTCCTCGCGATGTCGCAGGTGTTCCACGACATGGGGGCCGGCCTGGTCATCGGGGCGAACACCATCGTGGACGTCGACCACTCCCGTACCAACATCCCCCGCCTGCACCGGGCCCTGTCCCGCATCAAGGAGGAGCCGGTCACCGAACAGTCGGCGAATGCGGCAGAACTTCTCAAAGGTGCCGGACTACGTGGGCACAAGGACGCCACCGTGGCCGAGGTCGCACTGCGCCAGCCGAAACCGGTCGCTCCGCTGAGGTCCGACAGCGACGGCATGACCAGGCTCTGCGGCAGCCAGATTCGCGTCATCTCTCTGACCCGGCGGCCCACTTCGAGGAGCCGCGCCTCGGAGCGGCCTCATGGGACGACCCAGGCACGCGCCGTGGCGGACACCGCAGCATCGCACATCGCCCGTGCCCCAAAACGCCGACGCCCGGAAGGCCGAGCGGTCGCGCCGGGAACAGCCGGCCCAGCCGTCACGGTTGCATCGACCGAAGGACCGGTGCCGCACGGGCGGGGAAGACGGAGACACAGAGTCGCCCGCCCCGCCTGGCCCCGGACCCAGACCCCAGATCCGCGGTACGCCCGCCGCGCACTCGGACCAAGACGTAGTTCTGCAGGAGGACTGTTTTTCATGACGGACCGGCCCTTGACGCTCATGGCAGTGCACGCCCACCCCGACGACGAGGCCACCGGAACCGGAGGGGTCCTCGCGCGGTACGCGGCGGAAGGCATCCGCACGGTTCTCGTGACGTGTACCGACGGCGGCTGCGGTGATGGACCGGGGGGCGTCAAGCCGGGCGATCCCGGGCACGATCCGGCGGCCGTCGCCCTGATGCGCCGCCAAGAACTCGAGGCGAGCTGTGACGTCCTGAAGATCAGCGACCTGGAGATGCTGGACTATGCCGACTCCGGGATGATCGGCTGGCCGAGTAACGACGCCCCCGGATCCTTCTGGCGCACCCCCGTCGAGGAAGGCGCCGCCCGGCTTGCGGAACTCATGCGGCACTACCGGCCCGATGTGGTCGTCACCTACGACGAGAACGGCTTCTACGGCCACCCCGACCACATCCAGGCCCACCGCATCACGATGGCGGCGTTGGAGATGACCGCGCTGACACCGAAGGTGTACTGGACGACGATGCCCCGCTCGATGATGCAGCGGTTCGGAGAGACCATGCGCGAGTTCGGTGAGGACATGCCTGAGCCGGATCCCGCGGAGGCCGCCGCGATGGCCGAGATCGGCCTCCCCGACGACGAGATCACCACGTGGGTGGACACCACCGCGTTCAGCGGTCAGAAGTTCGATGCGCTGGCCGCGCACGCCAGTCAGGGCGAGAACATCTTCTTCCTCAAGATGGGCAAGGAGAGGTTCGGCGAGTTGATGGGCCTGGAGACTTTCGTACGTGTCAAGGACGCCACCAACGCGGCCGTACCCGAGAACGATCTCTTCGCCGGACTGCGCTGACGGCTGTCGCGTCGGTGTGCGCCGGGTTCCTCGGATCCGGTGCTCATGTCACCAGTGTGCTCGCGATCACTGACCACGCCCCTGCGGCCCAGTAATGTCCGTCTGGACCTGCTCCGGGCGCGCAGCGACCTCCGACGGGTGCCGGCGGGTGCTGAGATTCCCGGGAGGAATTGCTGAACCCGGGCACTCGCCGAGAGCCCGGCCGGCGCCGGGGCGGCCAAAGGCCTGGCGCGCGGGGCGGACGGAACCGGGTACCGTCTTTGCATGCTCTTCCAGACTCCGATTTACGAGTGAGAGCGTGATGGGGACCTGTCGGCGCCCTTCGACGTCGCCGCCCGTCCCCCACCCGTAAGTCCATAGATCACTTCATTACCGGGAGAGCCCATGACCGTGAGCAAGAACATCAACAACCCCGTGGGCATGGGCGGCGGTCAGCGCAAGAAGCTGTCCCGCGCCGAACGGCAGAACAACGGTCCGCACCGCAACCTCGACCGCAAGGGCGCCGCCGACCAGAAGGCGGAGCTGGTGCGCAAGATGCGCGAGAAGGCCGGCGCAGCCGAGGACGCAGCCGGAAACACCGGGCAGACCGGCGACGACACCGCACAGAGCTGACGCACCGCCGCCGCAGGGAGGCACCGCACGGGACAGGGCCCGGACCGCGACGCACGGTCCGGGCCCTGCGAAGGCCGCCTCATCCATGCCGCATCAATCAGCGCACCCAGTCGTCCTCGCCACCAGGGCCGACCGTGATTGGGGCGACTCCGTGTCCGGTCATATGCCAGGACGCAAATTGTGGGTCCGGGCCGACCCAGAGTCCTGCGCGCCCACCGGCTACGAGCCCGGCCTGGCCGTCGACGGCCAGGCCGGCACCCGCTGGGCCTCCGCCAAGGGTGTCGACCCCAGTGGCTCGCCGTCGACCTCGGCCCCACCGCCGCCCTCTCCCGGGTACGGCTCGACTGGGAGGCCGCGCACGCCTCCGCGTACAGGATCCAGTCCTCCGCCAGCGGAACGTCCTGGACCGACCTCGCCTCCGTCACGAGCGGCGACGGCGGCGCCGATGAACTGGCCGTGACCGGCAACGCCCGCTACCTGCGGGTGTACGGCACCCAGCGGGCCGCCCAGTACGGCTACTCGCTCTACGAGTTCAAGGTCTACGGCACCACCGACGCTCCGTCGCCGTCCCCCACACCGACCCCGACACCCATCGGACGAGGCGTGAGTCCTGGTCGGCACTGACTCATCATGGACTGAAGCCCATGTCAGCCCATGATGACGGACTCAGTAGGTTGGCGGGATGAGCGGTCAACGGAATGTGGAGACGGCCTGGCGCCGTCTCACGGCCTGGCTGAAGGTGAATGCCCCGGTCTCATACGCCTCCCTGCTGCCGCCCGCCCCGGAGCAGGCCATTGAGGCTGCGGACGCCCAGTTGAGGCATCACCTCAACTTCGGTCTTCCCGCCGAGCTGGGCGATCTCTGGCGGCTGTGCGGCGGGGTGGAACACCAGTACATCGAGGCCAATGAGGAAGAGGGCGAGGTCGCATCGGGGGCGTTCCTGCCGGGCGGGATCCTGCTCGGCCCGGCGGATGCGCTCTGGCCGCGGCTGCCCGACATCAGCCGCAGGGACTGGTGGGGCGCCGCGGTGGTTCCGTGGCTGACCGGCGACCAAACGGGCCCCGAGTCCGGGCACTACGTGGGCGCGGACGGCGTCGGCTCCTGGTCGCTGCCCGACAACCTGGCCTGCGACAAGCCCGGCCATCCGTCGATCGCCGCCTACCTCGAAGCCGTTCACCGCACACTCACCGAAGGGCCGGCGGATGCCATGGGCCCGGACGTGCCCGGCCTGGTGTGGGGCTGCCTGATCTGGGATGACCCCGAGGCGCCGCTGCTGGATGATGCGCTGGAGCACTGGCGCCCCGTCCACTGGCCCGTGCCCCCGCCCAGGGCCCCGCCTGACTGACGGACTCCCGGGCAGGGGTCCAGTGGCTACGGCTTCCAGGAGATGGTCACTGCCGTCGTCGACCTTCAGCTTGCGTCGAACGACCGGATGAGGCCGACTTCCGCACGGGACACCGCGACAAGGCCGAGGTCCCAGGCGTACTGAGTCATCGGCCGGCAGCCGGTGATCCGTTCGTAGAAGTCGGGGTGGTCGCCGCCGTGGCGGGTGTTCGTGAAGAACTGCGAGCCGTGCGGGAAGCGCGACAGGATCACCTGCGCGTGTTCCTCCATGCCCGGCCTGCGGTCAGCGAAGCCGTACTGTCGCGACACGTCCATGGCGTCCGTCGCCGGCATGACGAGCAGCCGCACGACGGCGGAACGCGGAATCTCGAACAGCCGGCTGCGCCATTGCGCGGCCCCGGTCCCGTCCGTCGGCGGAACCCGGAACGGAAAGGCGGGGTCCTCAGTCGTTGAAGTACAGGGCTTCCATGTGGCCGGTGGCGTGCTCGCTGTGCCGCACCCGCAGCGAGGAGGCGTACAGGTCGGCCCTCCCCCACGGGTCCGCGTCGGCGAGGCAGGCGGTGGCGAGGGCGCCCCAGTCGTTCTGGTTCGGTTCGTCGTCCAGGTCGACGTACACGTCGAGGTCTTCGAGGGCTTCCGCCGTGATCCCGAGCGCGGACATCACGGCCTGCGGGTCGCCGGTCACGACGAACGGTTCGTCCCCGGGCCAGCCGCAGGCGTGGAACATGGTTCCGCCCGGCAGCCACACGAGGTCCTCGGTGTGCTCGGCGCCGCAGTGCACCTCGACCCGGCCCACGATCCGCGCGTCGGGGAAGCGTTCCCGCAGCCGGGTGGCCTCCGCCAGCAGCGACATGTCGTTGCCGTCGTCCGCGAACGCCGGGTCGGAGACCGACAGGAGGTTTCCCCACGCGCCCGCCTGCACGACGTCCAGATCGGCTCTCGTGGCGACCGTGATCATGTCGCTGCGCGCACGGGGGCCGAGGTCTTCGACCACGTCGTCGATCGTGCCCAGGGAACGGGCGAACTCCGCTGCGCGCTCCGGGTCGTTGGGCGGGAGCTCGGCGACGTCCAGCGCGAACGGCGGATGCAGGACAGTCAGTTCGTACCGGCTGCCGCTGCCCCGGGTCCTGCGGTCGGACGGGAAAGTCCAGTAGTCGGTGTCAGACATGCCCGTCACCGTAACGGGTTCCTGGGTTCCTCCGGGGGTGGTTGTGGCCGGCCCGGGCCCATGTACGTGAGGCCCGTTCCGAGGGCATCGGGGGCTGCGCGCGGCGCCGGTCACGGGCCCGGCGGGGCCGATACAGTTGCCGTCGAAGGCAGGGGGCGGTTGTGGACTTCGGAGTGTTGGGCCCGCTGACCGTGTGGCGGGCCGGCGTACCGCTGGAACTGGGCACGCCGAAAGGGCGGTTGCTCCTGGCGGTCCTGCTGAGCCGACCGGGCCGGCAGGTCTCCGGTGACGCGCTGGCGGAGGCGCTCTGGGGCGAGGAGCAGCCGAAGAGTGCCGCCAAGAACGTGCAGACCTACGTCCACCGGCTCCGGCAGCGCCTGGGGGAGCCGGGGCGCATCGCCACACAGGGCCGGGGTTATGTGCTGCGGGCCGACCGGGACGAACTGGACGCGGCCCGTTTCGAGGACCTGGCGGGCATGGCCCGAGCGGCGCTGGCGGCGGGTGATCTCGATCAGTCGCGCCGGATCTTCGACGAGGCCCTGGGCCTGTGGCGGGGGCCCGCGTTCGCCGGGACCGCCGACGTCCCGGCGCTGACCTCGGAGGCCGCTCGCCTCGACGAGCTGCGGCTCGGCGTACTCGAAGAGCGGATCGACGTCGACCTCCGCCTCGGCCGGCACAGCGAGCTGCTCGGCGAGCTGACCGCGCTGACGATGGAACACCCCTTCCGCGAGCGGATGTGGGCCCAGCTCATGCTCGCGCTGTATCGCTGTGGCCGGCGGGCGGACGCGCTGCACGCCTACCTCCAGGTACGTGACGTCCTGGCCGCGGAGACCGGTCTGGAGCCCGGGCAGCAGTTGCGGGACCTGCACCGGGCCGTCCTCGGCGAGGACCCCGCGCTGGACCCGGCGCTCCCGGCCGAGGAGCCGGGACGCGGGAACGCCGCCGTCGCCCGGATGCTGCCTCCGGCGCTCGGCGACTTCAGCGGGCAGCGGGCGGAGTTGGCGGAGATCGAAGCGGTGCTCCGCGAGGACCGCGCCGCCGACGAGCCGGCCGCGGTGGTGACGATCTCCGGCCCCGGCGGGGTCGGCAAGACCGCGCTCGCGGTGCAGGCCGCGCACCGCCTCAGGTCCGCGTACCCCGACGGGCAGCTGTTCGCGGCGCTGGCCGGTGCGCGTACCCAGCCGGTCGCCCCGGCCACGGTGCTCGGCCGCTTCCTGCGCGCGCTGGGAGTGCCCGCCACCGCGGTGCCGGAGGATCCGGAGGAGCGCACGGATCTCTACCGGGGCATGCTCGCGGAACGCCGCGTCCTGGTGGTGCTCGACGACGCGTACGACGAGGAGCAGTTGGCTTCCCTGCTGCCGGCGAGCGGCACCTGCGGAGTGATCGTCACCGGCCGCGTGCGGCTCGGCGGTCTTGGCGGCGCGCACCGGGTCGAGCTCCGTGAGATGTCCGAGGCCGACAGTCTGGCCATGCTGCGCGACAGCACGGCCGACCGGTTGACCTCGGCCACCCGGGCGGAGCTGTCCGACCTGGTCCGGCTGTGCGCCCGGCTGCCGCTCGCACTGCGGATCGTCGGGTCGCTCCTGCTGTCGCGACCGCACTGGCACCTTGCGGACCTGGTGTCGCGGCTGGCGGACGAGCAGCATCGGCTGGACGCGCTCCGCTATCGCGACCTCGAAGTACGGGCCAGCTTCGGGCTGAGCTACAAAGGGCTCCGGCCCGAGGCACAGCGGCTGTTCCGGCTCCTCGGGCTCCTGGAGGCGCCCGACTTCCCGCTCTGGACGGCTGCCGCCGCCGTCGACAGCGAACTGCGCGCGGCCCAGGAACTCCTCGACGAGCTGGTCGACGTCCACCTGCTCGACGTCACCGGAACGCCGCACGGTCAGGCGCGTTACGGCTTCCACGACCTGATCCGCGCGTACGCGCGGGAACGCGCGGAGCTGGAGGAGACGGCGGAGGCCCGGGAGGAGGCCATCGTCCGTGTCCTCGGCGCCCTCCTGGCCCACACGGACATCGCCGACCGTGACCACATGGGGCAGAACATGTACCAGCGGGACGCCGACCGGTGGCAGCCGGCGCGGGTGGAGGCGAGCCTGCCGCCTTCCGTACCGCCGATGGACGTGCTGGATTCGGAGCGCGTCCCGCTGGTGGCGGGTGTGCGGCAGGCCGCTGATCTGGGCCGGGACGAGCTCTGCTGGGAGCTGGCCGTGGGCGGACACGCGCTGTTCGAGACGGAGCGGTACTTCGACGACTGGCAGGAGTGCTACGACACGGCGATGAACCTGGCCACGGCCGCGGGCAACGTGCGGGGCCGGGCCAGACTCCTCATCTCGATGGCCGGACTGCGCTACACCCGCCGCCGGTACGGTCCGGCCGAGGAGTCCAACACCGAGGCCATGAAGCTGTTCGAGCGGATCGGGGACCGGCGGGGCTATCTGGAGGCGCTGAGCAACGCGCCGTTCTTCCTCGTGCCGGGCGGACGTCTGACCGAGGCGATCACAGCAGGCCGCGAGGCCTACGAACGGCTCAACGCCGGCGGGCAGGCCGCGGCGGCCCTGCACGCGTACTCGCAGGTCGGACTCGCCCACCTCCAGGCGGGCAGGCCGACGGTCGCGGCAGAGGTCCTCACGGAGATCGTCGCCGGTGCGCGCAAGGAGGGCATCCGGGCCCTGGTCGCGCGGGACACCTACTGGCTCGGCCAGGCGCAGCTCGCTCTCGGCCGTCCCGCGGAGGCCGAGGAGTCGTTCACCGAACTGACCGAGTACGCCCGGGACGTGGGGTCGTCGGGCGTGTTCTACACGGCCCACGCGTGGGGCTGTCTCCACCTGGCCCGCGGTGAGTACGCCGACGCGCGCCGCCGTCTCCTCGAAGGCGTCGAGGTCGCGCGTACGCTCCACGACCCCATGTTCGAGACCCGTGGTCTCATCGACCTGCTCGATCCCCGCCTGTACGGTCGCCACGAACTGCCTGCCGCGATCGGCGAGGGGGAACGCGCGGTCGAGGTGGCCCGCGGTATCGACTACCCGTACCTGCTGGCGGGTGTGCTGGAAACGCTCGCCCGGCTCCAGAGCGCGGCGGGAGACGACACCGCGGCGAGGCGCCTGGCCGGCGAGGCGTCCGCCGTGCGGGCCAAGATCCGCTGAGCCGTGCCGCGCGGCTCGGATTCCAGACGTGTGCCGGCCGTATTCCGCGATGTGTCACGGTCGGCGTCGACGACGAAACGCCGTCGGGGGGCCGTTCCGGCATGTCCGGCCGTGTTGTCGGTGGTCGTTTCTCGAAACAATCGAACGCTCGAAGCTGCCGTGTCGGACAGCTCTCGTTACCAGTGAGGTAGTAGTGCACAAGGGACGTATCGTGTTCGCGGCTGCTCTGGCCACCATGGGGCTCGCGGTTTCGGCCTGCACAGGCGACGAGGGAGAGCCCGCGGCGCAGGACCCGCCGGCGGCCTCCACTCCGGCCGCGCCCGCGCCGAGCAGCGAGAGCCCGGCTGCCGACAGCGGCGACGCCGGTGACGCCGGTGACGCAGGCGACGCTCCGGCCGAGGGTGACGTCACCGCGCCGGGCACCGAACTCAAGGTCGGTGACAGGGCCGTCGTCCCCTTCGAGTACACGAGCAAGAAGAAGGGGACCATCGCCATCACGGTCACGGCGATCGAGAAGGGCGCCGAGGCCGACATGGCCGCCTTCGGTGAGAAGGCGAAGGGAATGACGCCCTACTTCATCAGGATGAAGGTGGAGAACGTCGGCGGCACCGACCTGTCGTACGCGTCGCTGAAGCTGGACGGTGTGCTGGAAGGCGGCGCCGGTACGGGCGTCGTCCTGATCGGCGACATCCCGGGCAAGTGCGACCGCGAGACCGCGCCCACCGAGTTCACCACCAAGGGCGCGTCGTACGAGACCTGCACGCTCACCGCCTCGACGGGCAAGCCCGTCACGGCGGCCGAGTTCGACGAGGGCGACGCGTACAGCGACAGCCCGGTCGTCTGGACCAGCTGACCCCCCACGCGCCGGCCGGCCAGCTCGCCGCCGCGCCCGCCCCACCCGTTCCACGAGAAGCCCCTGGGCCGACGGCCCGGGGCTTCTCGGTGTGCCCGGGACCTACGGGCGCCGCGCTTGTGAACGCCAAGGCGACTCGGCCGTCACGGTGGGTCCGGGCACGCGGGCCGACGGATGTGCACCGACAACGACACCAGCGACCCGCATGGCCGGACCGTTCACTCCGCCGCCCCTTCCGCGGCGTCGAAAGCGCCCCTCTGGCGCCCGTAGCGGCGCCCTACGCCCTCCGCGTGAATATGACTGCTTACCCCTTGCCCCGTGAACCCTTCCCCAAATGAACGGGGGAGGGTTCGGCCCTTTCACGCGCGAACGGCGGGACGCGATGCGCTTATTGCAGATTCCACGAATGCCGGCCGACACAACCGGAAACAAACGGAACCTCAAGTTTCGCGAAAATAAACCCGCTGTGACGCCGATCACTCGGGCAATTACTTGATCAAGCGGAGCCGGTCGCTCATATACTGACGGCACGTTCACCGGCGGCGGGGACTGACCATCCTCGCCCGGTGCCGCGGACAGCCGGTGCCACACCGCACCGCCCCTCCGGACGGGGCCGTCCCGAGCGTCCGCGCAGCCACGTGATCTCAGTCAAGGGGGAATCTCATGCTTCCGAACAAGGTGAACCAGGACACCTCACCCGAGGGCATCGCCGCTGACCACGGCCCTGACGTGCACATAACGCCCGGCGTGGCCGCTCCGGGCGTCTTCACGCCGGCCGCCGCCAGGGTGGGCATGAGCGCCAGCACCGCCGTTGCCACATACGTGACGACCAGGGCGGTCAAGTAGCACCTCGCGACGCCCGTCACAGCCGCCGCCGTCACACCCGTGTACGCACGCCCGGTTCTCCGTCCCCGCGTACGCCCCGGTAAAGCCGAAGTAATCAACTATTGAGCGAAAGACCCGGTTGAAGTCCGCCGAGGGTTTCTCTTCACGGTGATCAATCGCCTCGGATTTTCCTGTCCGGGCCCGCCGTGATTCGACTGAACGCAGCGGCTTATCGACGGTCGAGTGGCGTGAAAGGTCAACCGGAACCGGCCACCCCCGCCTAAAGGAGAAGCAGCATGAACGGCATCGACAAGAACGACCTGGACGAGGTCATCGCCAAGACCTTCAACGAGGTCAAGACCGCCGTGAACACGCACAGCGAGAAGAGCATCCAGATGTACAGCACTGCGCTCCGGGCCCTGGTGGAGCTGCGGCAGCAGATCCTCTCCGAGGAGCGCGCCGGCAATTAGCCACCACGACGGCGCACGGTCCTCGGGCCTGATTCCCGATCGCGCCCGAGGACCGGGCGCCCTGGCCTCCGCGCTACGCGGAGCCCCTGCTCCCGCGGCCGTCCTTCTTCACGGCGGCGATCACGGCGGAGACCGCGGCCGTGGCAGCGAAGCTCCCCAGCATGACCAGCACCACGCCGATCACGAAGAGGCCGGTGGCGTCGTCCGACCAGTCGTAGTAGGCGGCGGCCGTCAGGCCGAGCGTGGTGCCGAGCACGGCGCCCGCGAAGTAGCGCCGGGACGCCGCCCAGTACACCGGCGCCAGCAGGGTCAGCACCAGCCCTGCCACCTGCCACACCTCGTACGGGCCGGTCGTCGAACCGTCGGGATGCACGTCATAGTGCTGGTCCCAGCCCAGCCAGGCCGCCCACAACGCGGCCGACACCGCAGCCACCACGAGGACGGCCGACAGCTCGGGAAGAAGTTTCAGAGGTCGTCGCATGGCCGAAGCATCTCGGCTGGACATGTGACCGGCCAGGGCGCACGTACTCAGCTCCGACCGAGTACCTCAGCCACGACCTGCTCGCCGACGACGCGTACCGCCTGCGAAGGGGTCCGGGCCGCGCGAGCGCAGACTCAGTGGTTCCGCTGCGCCGCCGGGAGCGCCGGCTCGGTGTCCGGAGCGGCGTCGCTCTTCATGGCGGCGGCCTCGCTCTTCAGGATGCGCGCGGACTTGCCCAGCGCGCGGGCCATCTCGGGCAGCTTCGCGCTGCCGAACAGCAGAACGGCGACTCCCAGCACGATCAGGATGTGCGAAGCGCTGAACGTACCCATCGTGACCACCCTCTCCGAGCGGGCCGTCTCTCAGGACGTCCGCGTTCTCCCGAGCGGGATCGTAGCCGTCGTTCGGCAAAGCACAGGCAATGAGCCTTTTCAGCGTGACCACCGATCGGGTGATGGCCTTGGTGCCCGCAACGGACAGGGCTCCCGTGCCGTTGGGTGAGGTGTTCGAAGTCTCA